>NZ_RPRY01000729.1 GCF_003949795.1 Streptomyces sp. WAC06614 | reverse complement strand
GTCTCCGGGTGCAGGAGGCCGAGGGACTCCTCCCCGGCGGGGGCGAGGAGCGGACGCCGCTGCTGGGGGGCGGGACGTCGGTCCGTCCGTACACGTACACGGACGGGACGGCGCAGGGGCCGGGCAGCCCGGCCGCGCCGTCGGGACCCTGGGCGGCCCGGACCTTGGCCACGATCTCGCGCAGCGACGGCATGTCGTGCCAGGCCCGCGCCCACCTGGCGCCCAGCGGCGCCGCGATGAACTCGTGCTGCACCTTGCCGAGCAGGCCCATCGACAGCCCGGACACGAAGCCCTGCCAGCTCACGTCGAAGCGGTGCTCGTCCGTGAAGATCAGGGTGTAGAAGCCCTCGGTGACCGAGTTGTGGACGCCCGAGCCGACCGAGGCGCCGAGGATCTGGCCGAGCCGGAAGCCCAGCGAACCCGCGCCCATCCCGGTCGCCGCCGCGGGCACGCCCGCGGTCAGCGCCTTGATGCCGGCCTTGTCCAGCCCGCTGTTCCGCAGCACGCCGTGCAGCGCCTGCGACAGCGCTGCGTGGTCGGCCCCGGCCCGGCCCCAGTTCCGGGTGAAGGCCTGGCCGTACTTCTCGCCGAGGCTGCGGGCGGCCTCCTTGCCCAGGGCGCCGCCCAGCCGCTTCTCGAAGATGTCGGCCGTCCGCCGGGCGAAGGTGTCGGCGAACGTCCCCGCCCCGGTGCCGCGGAAGCCCTTGGCTCCCGCCGACAGATACGGCTGGCTGGCGCCGAGCAGATCGCCCAGGTCACGGCCGAACGCCTTGGAGACCTGCCGGTCCGGCCACAGGCCGCGCCCGGCGCGCAGCGTGACCACGGCCTTGGCGGCGGCGGCCGTGTTGGCCCGCCCGGCGGACGGCCGACATCTTCGAGAAGCGGCTGGGCGGCGCCC
>NZ_RPRY01000728.1 GCF_003949795.1 Streptomyces sp. WAC06614 | reverse complement strand
GGCCGGGGCCGGGGCGGTTCCGGGCGGCGAGCGGGGGCCGTTCGTCCGCTGGTCCGTTCGACGCCCCGCACCCACCGCTCGGCGCTTCCCCCCGACGCCCGGCGGACGACACGTCAGCGACGGGCGGTAGGGTTCGCCCCAGGGCGTGCGGAAGGGGGAAAAGGCCAGGTGGAGGTGGTCCTGCTCGGCCCTGTCGAGCTCCGCGCCGACGACGGCACGCCCCTGCGCACGGGCGGCGCGAAGCGCCGCGCCGTCCTCGGCGCCCTCGCCCTCTCCCTCGGCCGGGTGGTCCCGGTCGCCCGGCTCCTGGACCTCGTCTGGGACGGCGCCCCACCGCCCAGCGCCAAGGCCGCCCTCCAGGGCCACGTCGCGGGACTGCGCGCACTGCTCGACGGCACCTCGCTGCACCTGGTCACCCGCGACCCCGGCTACGCCCTGCTCGGTGACCGCGCCCGGGTCGACGTCCACCGCGTACGGGACCTGCTGGCCGAGGCCGAGGGCGCGGCGGAGCCGGGCACCGACGAGGCCGCCGTCGACCTGCTCCGCCACGCCCTCGCCCTGTGGCGCGGACCCGCCCTGGCCGACTGCGGCTCCGAGACGCTGCGGGCCACGGCCGAACCGGGCCTGGAAGGGCTACGGCTGAAGATCGTGGAACGGCTCGCGGAACGGCTGCTCCGGGTGGGCCGCGGCGGCTCCGCCCTCGCGGAACTCGCCGACGCGCTCCGGGCGCATCCGCTGCGCGAGACCCTGGCCGCGCTGCTCATGCGCTGCCTGCACCAGGAAGGCCGGCAGGCCGACGCCCTCGGCCACTACCACCGCATCCGGGTCCGCCTCGCCGAGGAACTCGGCGTCGACCCGGGCCCCCGCCTCCAGGAGGCCCTGGCCACGGTCCTGGGCACCACCC
>NZ_RPRY01000727.1 GCF_003949795.1 Streptomyces sp. WAC06614 | reverse complement strand
CCGGCCCACCGGCCCGCCCCGCGGCCCGCTGTCGGGCCCGCAGGAGCCGCCCCCGCCCGGGGACGGGCCGCCGCCCGGCGGGCGGTGGTGGCGTTCGGTGCCGGTGATCGCCGCGAGCGCGGTCGCCGTGGCCGCCGTCGTGACCCTCGTCGTGGTGCTGACGCGCTCCTCGGGACCGACCGGGACCGGCGGCGAGCTGTTCCTGCAACCCGCCGCGTCCGCCGGCCAGGACCCGTTCACGCCGTCCACCGCCACCCGGCCGGCCGGCCCCACCGAGACCCCGACGGCCGTCCCCACCGCGCCCGCGACGCCCACCGGGACCGTCACCACCCGGTCGGTGACCGGCGCCGACCCCACCCTGTACGGCGGCACGCGCAACGTCGCCGCCTGCGACATCGAGCAACAGATCCGGTTCCTGACCGCCGACCCCGCCAAGAACCGGGCGTTCGCCGAGGCCCTCGGCATCCGGCCCGCCGCCGTGCCCGGCTACCTGCGCTCCCTCACCCCGGTCACGCTCCGCCACGACACCCGGGTCACCAACCACGGCTACGTCGACGGCCGGCCGAACGCCTACCAGGCCGTGCTCCAGTCCGGCACGGCCGTCCTGGTGGACGGCCACGGAGTGCCGAGGGTCCGGTGCGCCTGCGGCAACCCGCTGGGCGAGCCGACCCCGTTGCGGCCCGACTCGGCGCGGCAGGGCCGGCCGTGGGCGACGTACCGGCCGCAGGACACCGTGGTGATCCGGCCGACGGTCACGGTCATCCACAAGATCGTCATCTACGACCCCCACGACCGCCGCTGGTACGCGCGCGAGCCCGGCCACCGCAAGCAGCCCGACCGGCCGGTGGAACCGCCGGTGCTGCCGCCGACCCCGCGGCCGACGACGCCCCACCCGCCGTCCTCGCAGCCCCCGAC
>NZ_RPRY01000726.1 GCF_003949795.1 Streptomyces sp. WAC06614 | reverse complement strand
CCACCACGCCCCGCCGTCCCCCGAGCCCACCGGACGCGACCTGGACGCGGACCTGGCCGACCTGGTCGGTCTCCTGGCGGCCGACGGACACCACGTCCTGCGCGTCGACCTCACCCCACGGGACCCGTGGACCCCGGAACACGCACGGATACCGGTCGTACGCGTCGTCGTGCCCGGCGCCCGGTTCGCGCACCAGGCAGGGAACTGAGATGGCCACCGACACGCCCACCCCGCACCGGCCCCGCACGATCGTCACCGCCGGCCCCACCCTCACGGCCGAGGAGGTCCGCCACCACCTGCCCACCGCCGAGATCCGCCCGCCGGTGGCCGCGCACCAGGTCCTGCACTGGGGCCTGCGCGCCGGCGACCGCCTCCTGATCATCGACGGCCTGTTCCTGCACGCCCGGGCCGTCCGCCACAAGGAACTCCTCGCGCTCATCGACCAGGGCGTCGAGGTGTACGGGGCCTCCAGCATGGGGGCGCTGCGCGCCGCCGAGCTCGCCCCGTTCGGGATGACCGGCATCGGGGCCGTCTTCCGCGCCTACCGCGACCGGAAGATCGTCGGCGACGACGAGGTCGCGCTGCTCCACGCCGACGAGGACGCCGGCCACCGGCCCCTGAGCTGGGCCCTGGTCGACCTCCGCCACGCGGTGGACCACGCCTGCCGCACCGGCGTCGTCGGCCCGGAGACGGCGGAATCGATCATCGACACCGCCGCGGAACTGCCCTTCACCGCGCGCGACACCGCCACCGTCCTCGTGGCTGCGCACGACCGGGGCGCGGACCGTGACGAGTTGGACGCGTTCCGCTCCGTGTACGACCGGGGCGGACCCCGCATCAAGCGGCGCGACGCCCTGACGGCCCTGCGCGCCCGCGGCTTCCTTGACCTCGGCGACTTCGTCCACGCGGTCCGGAGC
>NZ_RPRY01000725.1 GCF_003949795.1 Streptomyces sp. WAC06614 | reverse complement strand
GCCGCGGACCGCCGACCCGGCCGGGCCGTCGAAATTGTCCTCGAACGTGACGGCGGCGGCCGCCGCCGCCACGGACGGCGGGGCCGGCAGGGCCGGCGGCGGAGCAGAAGCCGCGGAGGGTGTGGACATGGGGGGCCTCGTCTCGAGTGGTCCAAACCTCTGGTCCAGGCGTTTCGTTCAAGAAGTGAAACGGCGTGGCGTGCCCCTGTCAATCCATCGTCGAGGAATTGGACGCATCCGAGTCCGCGACCGCAGGCCAGAGCCTCGGCTTCGAGTTCCGAAGCCGAGGCTCTGCGGTCGCCGGCGCCCATTCCTGGTCCTAGGCCGGGCCGCCCCAACCGCTGCTGGTCACCGAAGGCCCGCCGCCCGTCGCTCCGGCGCGGCCGGCCCCATCGGCCTCCCTGGCCTCACCGGCCGTCCCGCTGGCGCTGACCCTCGGCCGCGCCGCGGCGCCGCGGCCGGGGGAGCCGTACGGGCCGGACTGCGGGGCGGCGTACGGGTCGGACGAGGGCAACCCGGCGGAGCCGGTGCGCACCGACGGCCCCGCCGCCCCCGCCGCCCCGACCGTGCTCCCGCCGACGGACGCCGCCCCCTCGGTCGCCCGTCGGGCGACCGGCGCCGACGCGGCGGCCGCCCGCTCCGCGGACCGGTCCGCCCCGGCCGCGGGGCGCTCGATCCGCAGCACGATGTTGCGGTCCCGGCCGTCCCGCGGCCGCTCCGCGTTCCGGCTGCGTACGGTCATGGTCTCCACCGAGCCCGTTCGCTCCCACTTGCCGTACACCGCCTGGGCGTTGGGACGCCAGGTGCCCGCGTCCTGGTGCTCCACCTCCAGGTCGAAGCCGGTGGCGTCGATGTGCTCCGAGGCCCCCACGCTCCCCGGGATCTCGATCCGCCGGCTTCCCCCACCGCCCCGCGGGGTCACCAC
>NZ_RPRY01000724.1 GCF_003949795.1 Streptomyces sp. WAC06614 | reverse complement strand
GGCGGCGGTCATGGTGGGGTCTGCGCCTGTTCGCGCCAGGATCTGGGCGGGGGTCGGCCGCTCGGCCGGGGTCTTGCGGAGGCAGTCCCGTACGAGGTCGCGCAGGTCGGCCGGTACGCCGTCGAGCACCGGCTCCTCGTAGGCGATGCGGTGCAGCAGCCGGGAGATGCCGCGCCAGTCGTCCGCGTCGCCGAACGGTGGTGCGCCGGTGGCCGCGTAGGCCAGTACCGCGCCGAGGCCGAACACGTCGCAGGCCGGGGTCGGCGGCTCGCCGCGGACCAGTTCGGGGGCCATGAAGGCGGGTGTGCCGATGAGCCGGCCGGTGGGGGCCGGGCTGCCGCCGGGCTCCGGAAGGTCGGCCTCCGCCCGGGCGCGGGCGATGCCGGAGTCGATGACGCGGGGGCCGTCGGGGGTGACCAGGACGCGGGACGGCTTGAGGGACCGGTGGACCAGGCCGGCGGCGTGGATGTCCTGGAGGGCGTACGCGAGGCCGGCGGCCAGGGCCCGTAACGAACGGCCCGGCAGCGGGCCGAAGTCGTGCGCCACGACCTGGCGGAGGGAGGGGGCGGCGACGTAGGCGGTGGCGAGCCAAGGGGTCTCCGCCTCGGTGTCGGCGTCGAGGACCGGAACGGTCCATTTCGAGCTGAGGCCGCGGGACGCGGCGACCTCGCGCCGGAACGGGATCCGGAACTCCTCGTGGCGGGCGAGCTCGCGTGGGACGAGGGTGACGGCGACGGTCCGGCCGTCGTCGGACCGGGCGAGGTGGACGCCGCGGCCCGGGTCGCCGGCGGCGCTGAGCCGGGACAGCAGGTGGTACGGGCCGATGCGGTGCGCGTCGTGCGGAAGCAGATGGTCCATGGCCGGTTGGTCCTTCCCCCTAGGACTGCCGAACGAGCCGACGATAGTGCGGGCCGGGGCGCCTGTGCAGAGGGAGGGACGGGTC
>NZ_RPRY01000723.1 GCF_003949795.1 Streptomyces sp. WAC06614 | reverse complement strand
CTCCTTCACCTCGGGCCGCCTCACCTACCTCGGGCTCCCGATGCGCCTGGCCGAGACGGTCTACCTGCACTCCTGGCGCAGCACCCCACTGCCCGACGGGGTGGAGGGGGCCGACCCGGTCGGATGCGAGGAGGTCGTGGCGGGCGGGGCCGACCCGGTCGGATGCGAGGAGGTCGTGGCGGCGATGGCGCTGACCTGGCCCGGGTTCCCGGACCTGCTGCGCGACGTCGCGGCCGCCGAGATCCTCGGCACGCTGCCCCCGGCCGACGGCGGCCCGCCCCTGACCGCCGCATCGGGCTGGCCCGCGCTGTCCGCCGCGCTCGCGGCCCGCCCCGCGGAACTCGGCCTGCCGGCCGACCGCGCCGCCGCACAGCCGTACGCGCACCTGCTCCGGCCGGCCGAGCGCGCCCTGCCCTGGGCCGAGGCGGGCCCCCTGCTGGCGACCCGGCTGTGGCGCACCACGGCCCTGCTCGA
Source organism: Streptomyces sp. WAC06614 (assembly GCF_003949795.1). Classification (GTDB taxonomy): domain Bacteria; phylum Actinomycetota; class Actinomycetes; order Streptomycetales; family Streptomycetaceae; genus Streptomyces. Next base: position 472 of record NZ_RPRY01000723.1, on the reverse strand, counting down.
CCAGGTGACGCCCCTCGTGGCCGCCCTGCGCGACCACCCCGCCTTCGCCGCGACCGCGGCGGCCCTGGCCGGGGCCCGCGCCGGGGCGGCCGGGGAAGGCGACCGCGGCTTCGCGGCGGCGGCCGAGCAGCGCGAGACCCAGGCCCAGTGCGGCCGGCTGCTCGCCGCCTGGCAGGTCACGGACCGGGCGGAGCTGCTGCCGGCCCTGCGCGCCCGCGGCTTCCTTGACCTCGGCGACTTCGTCCACGCGGTCCGGAGCCGGCTCGACTTCCTCGTGGCCGGCGCCGGCGCCGGGGCCCCGGAGGAGGGCGTACGGGAGGACGCCCCGCTCGCGGCCTGACGGGCCCGGACGGCTCGGCCCGACGGCTCGGCCCGACGGCTCGGCCCGGCGGCTCGGCCCGGCGGGCGGACGGACGGGCGGGCGGACGGGGCGGACGGACGTGGCTGCGGCTCTTATATAACTCTGACGCTG
>NZ_RPRY01000722.1 GCF_003949795.1 Streptomyces sp. WAC06614 | reverse complement strand
CCCGCACACCGCGAACAGCCCCGCCGCCCCCCACCGCTCCGCGCGGCTCAGCACCGGCACCTCCGCCGGTGCCGGCCGCCCGGCCGGGACCCGCCGCAGCGCCGACACCGTGAACCACGCCAGCACGACGGCGGCCACGGCCGAACTGCCGTACTGCAGGTACGAATAGAGCGGCAGGGGCCCGTAGTACGCCGACAGCGCGGGGAAGGTGTGCGTCCCGTACCGGTCCATGTGCGTGAAGCTGTCCCACCCCACATGGGTGAGCGAACCGGCGACCGCCGAGACGTAGAACCACCCCACGAGCGCGGCCGGCCGTCGCTCCCGCCGCCACGCCTCACCACGGACGAACCCGTGGACGCGGGCCTGCCGGCCCCGGGGGAGCAGGGCGACCAGCGGTTCGCGCAGCAGCAGCCAGCAGGCCACCAGGGCCGCCGTCAGCAGGGCGTCGACGGTCACCACCCCCACCAGGGAGTGGGTGAAGTCCCCGTACGCCATCACGCCGCCGACGACCGCGTCGAGGAAGTAGAAGGCGTCGGGCGCGAACGAGCCGAGCACGAGCGCGGAGGCGACCAGGGGACCGCGGCCCCGTCCCGTCCGGCGGACCGCGGGGAGCACGGCGGCGGCATGGCTCAGCGTGAACGGCATGGCGGCTCTCCTCGCTCTGTGTGCCCGCCCAGTATGCGTGACCAGCGGAATTCGTGGGGAAGTGGTGAATTCCGCGGCAGGGTCGGTGCACGGCACAGCCGGCTGACGTAATGTCACGGCCACGTCATGGGGGACGAGGGGAGGGGCCGCCCACTGACCGCCGGACTCGGACGCAGGCGGCGCAGTGGGGCGGGACCGCCACCCTCCTCAGCGCAACGGGCGGTCGCGGGGAGACCGCCCGGGGGCCGGGCGACGGGCGGACGGCGCGACAGGTGCGGCCGGTGAGGGCCGCACCCCCACG
>NZ_RPRY01000721.1 GCF_003949795.1 Streptomyces sp. WAC06614 | reverse complement strand
GTGCAGGCCGGGGCCGGGGCCGGGGCCGAGGTCGCCGCAGGGGCCGAGGTCGCAGCCGCGGACGTGGGCGTGGGCGGTGGGCCGGCGCCGGCGGCCGTGAAGTCGGCGGTGCGGACCGTGCTGCTGCTGGAGCACTTCGCCGCCCGCCCCGGCCTGCACAGCCTGGCCGACATCCAGAGCGACCTCGGCCTGCCCAAGTCCAGCCTCTACATGCTGCTGCGCACCCTCGTGAACCTCGGCTGGGTGGAGACCGACGCCACCGGCACCCGCTACGGGATCGGGGTGCGCGCCCTGCTGGTCGGCAGCTCCTACATCGACGGCGACGAGGTCGTCGCGGCCGCCCGTCCGGCGCTGGACCGGCTCTCCGACGAGACCACCGAGACCATCCACCTCGCCCGGCTGGACGGCACCAGCGTGGTCTACCTGGCCACCCGGCAGTCCCAGCACCACCTGCGGCCCTTCACCCGGGTCGGACGGCGGCTGCCCGCGCACGCGACCGCGCTGGGCAAGGCGGTCCTGGCCACCCACACCGACGCGGAGGTGCGCCGGCTGCTGCCGGAACGGCTGGAGGCGGTCACCCCGCACACCCTCACCGACCGGGAGGCGCTGATCGAGGAACTGGCGCTGGTGCGGGAGCAGGGCTACGCGGTCGACCGTGAGGAGAGCACCCTCGGCCTGCGCTGCTTCGGCGTGGCCCTGCCCTACCGGACGCCCGCCCGCGACGCGGTGAGCTGCTCGGTGCCGGTGGCCCGGCTGACGGCCGGGCACGAACAGACCATCAGGGCGGCGCTGTTCGAGGCCCGCGACCGGCTGGCGGTGGCCACCCGCCGCATGTGAGCGGGCCGGCCGCCATCGGCCGGTTCCTTGTGCGCCGGTGGACGGAGGGGTTCCTCCCCCGCGCGGGGGAGGAACCCCTCCGTCCACCGGCGCACAAGGAACCGGCCGATGG
>NZ_RPRY01000720.1 GCF_003949795.1 Streptomyces sp. WAC06614 | reverse complement strand
GGGTATGCCCGGGGCGGGAGTGATCGTAACACTCAGTGACTATTTTGTTTCTGGTCGTGTTCGCGGTCCGGGTGGTCCGGGGAGAGGAAGACCAGGGCTGCGTTGGCGGTGCCGGGGAGCGGGGGGACCTCGTGCCAGCCGAGGCGGCGGTAGGTGGCGACCGTGTCGGTGGCCTTGCGGGCGGTCAGGAGCCAGGCGCGGCCGTCGGGGGCGTCGGCGGTGAGTTCGGCGAGGAGGGCGCGGCCGGTGCCGTGGCCGCGGGCGTGGGCCCGTACGGCGAGTTCGTCGACCTCCAGTGCGCCGACGAGGAGGCGCCGGACCCGGTCCGGGCCGAGCTGGGCGGTGACGTGTCCGTAGGCGCGGTCGGTGGGGAAGGGGTCGGGGGTGAGGCGGCCGGTGGCGAAGCCGTCGAGGCCGGTGGCGGAACGGGCGAGGACGGCGCGGAAGCCGGGGCGGTCGATGTCGGACCGGAGGCGGACCGCGAACTGGTGAATGGTTTCTGCATCTTCGTTCCACGGCGGGGCGGAGAAGACGTCCGCGTAGGCGTCGAGGAGGTCGTCGGCGTGGTCGAGGACCTCGGGGCCGTAGGTGATCACTTTGTTCGCTCCTGGGTAATTTCCTCCGCTTTGCTGCTGAAGAGGCAATCTACGGGGTGGGGGTTCCGGTCCGGGTGAGTTCGCGGATCCGGCGAGTGTGCGACAAATGCCCCGTGTCGGGTGGGGGTGAACGGGCGTTGGTAGCGCGTGGAGAGGTTGCTGCGCGCCGTGGGCGCGTGCGCCGTCGCGTTCTTGGTGGTGCTGGGAGCGGTGGCGGCGTTGCCGGACGGGGTACGGGAGGCCGTGCCCGACCGGGTGGTGGGCGGGGCGGTGCTGGTGCTCGGAGTCGTGGCTCTGCGGGCGCGGGCCCGAACGCGGAGCCGGGACCGGAGCCGGACCCGGACCCGGGCTGAGGCCCGGGTCCGGGT
>NZ_RPRY01000073.1 GCF_003949795.1 Streptomyces sp. WAC06614 | reverse complement strand
CGGCACGTTCGGGTCCGGCGGATTCGGCACGTTCGGATCCGACCGTCCCGAATCCGCCGGATCCGAACGTGCCGAATCCCCCGCATCCGACCGTGCCGAATCCGCCGGACCCGAACGTGCCGAACCCGCCGGACCCAAACCTCCCGAACCCGCCGGACCCCAACGTCCCCGACCCCCCGGACCCCAACCTGCCGAACCCGCCGGACTCGAACCCCGACGGCAGCAGCGCGGTCCCGGTCGGCTGGGTGGTCGGGCCGAGCCTGCTCGGCGTCGGGCTGCTGGCCGCCGTGGGCGCCGCAATGCTGTCCCACCGTCAGCGCGGGCCGCGCTGGGTGCACGGGCACGTCAGCGCCCGGCTGCGCCCCCACAGCGCGACCACCGCCGTCGACGGCCCGCCCGGTCATGCGGTACGGCTCCAACCGCGAGCGGATCCCGGGGAGCAGACCGTTCAGGAGGAAGAGCCATGACCCGTGCTCCTGCCGCCGCGCCGCTGACCGTCCGGTCCTTCCTGCTGGGCAGGGACGACCGCGGCGCGGACGAAGCCCTGAGCAGGGCGCTGCACGACCAGCACGCCGGGGCCGGGCTCCTCCCGGGGCCGCGCGCCCTGACGAGCGCCGCCGACCGGGCCGTCGAGGTGGAACTGGCCTCCGTCATCGGCGGGCTCCTGGAGCTCGATCTCGTCTCGCTGCTCGCCGCCGGCTGGGTCAAACACCGCGCTCTGCGGGACGCCGCCCTGCGGACCCGCCGGTACCCGGGGAGCGAGGAGCTGGTCGCCCTCACCACGCACAGCATCACGTCCACCCATCACCCGGTGGTGGACGTCCTGGTCGATGGTGTCCCGGCGGCCACCGTCGAGGTGGGCCTCACCGTCGTCTTCGAGATCACCGGGTTCGTCGCGGTCGTCCGCGACGCCCGCCTGGTCGCCGTACGCGCCGGGGAGTGCACGGCCGAGGCGAAGCTCGCCGTCCGGGAGATCCCCGTCGCCTCCAGGCAGGGACGCCTGAACCTGCCGGCGGAACTCCCTCTGCGGTCCCCCGTCGAACTGCTGGCGCACTCCCCGTAGGCAGGCAACCTGTTGCACGGAAAACCATGTCGCTGCCCCCGAGTTGCGGCCCCGATCCGGCGGTGCTGGGCTGGAACAGGGAGGGAATGCGAAGGGATGAGGGAGGCCCCACGATGACACGCAGCTCTTCCGCAGGCATCTCTTCCGCAGGCATCCCACTGCGCCGGTGCAGGGCGCTGTGCGCGCTGGCCGCCGTGACCCTGCCCCTCGCGGCCGCCGTGACCGTCCTCCCGGCAGGGCAGGCCTCCGCCTCGTGCGTCGCCAACCCCTTCGCGGGAACCTGGCGTTCGTCCGACGACCGACTGAGCCGCATCGACCTCTGGCAGGGAGATGACTGCGGCCTTCGCGCCCGGCCCTATTCCACGTGCGAGCGCGACCGGACGAGGGACTGCGCCTGGGACGTCAAGAGGGTCGAGGGCCCGGGCGGGAACTTCCGGTTCGTGAACTACCGATGGAACAACGCGACCGAGGTCCTGCAGATGCGCCTGCAGAACCGGACCCACATGTCGGTGTGGGACCACACCGAGTACACATCGGGCAGGGACGTCACCTTCACCGTGGTGATGAACAAGGATTGACGGCGCGGTCGCCGGCCGCGAAGTCCGCCGACAAGGGCACCTACCGCTTGCCGTAGGTGCCCTGTCGCATGTGAGCCGGGCCCCGGCCGCGTCCTCGTGCGGAGCGCTCAGCGTCGGACGAGAGCGAGCTGTCGGTTCATCTCGGCGAGGAAGCGCACCACCACCTGGAGCTCGTCCGGCGTGAAGTGTGCGCGGGCGGCGTCGGTGCTGTGGGCGAGCGGGCGGAAGTAGTCGCGCGCCACCTGCCGGCCGGCCTGGGCGTAATGGACGTGGACGACGCGGCGGTCGTCGGCGGAGCGGACGCGCTGCACGTGGCCCGCCTTCTCCAGACGGTCCAGGCAGGCGGAGACGGCCCCCGAGGTGAGGTTCATCTGTCTGGCCAGTTGGCCCGGGGTCATGGCGCCCTCGCCGTGCGCCTCCGAGTCCAGGACGGCGATCAGCGCCTGGACGTCGGTGAGGTGGAGGCCCTGAGCCTGGGCGAACTCCTGTGCGATCCGATGGAACTCGGCGTTCATCCGCCGCAAAAGGACCGCGAAGGACTGCAACCCGATCGGGTCGTCGGACGGAAGAGGGGGAGCAGGGCTCTCGGCGTCAGGCATGATCTCAGCATAAGATCTCTCAATCGTTGAGATTCTCCATCGTTGAAGTAAGTGAGGGTGGCAGTGATCAGGACACCGCGCTGGACGCGCTGGGCCGTGCCGCTGGTGCTCGTCCTCGTCTGGCTGGGCATCGGCGGCACGCTCGGCCCGTTCGCCGGGAAGCTGGGCGAGGTCGCCACGAACGACCAGGCGGCGTTCCTGCCGCGCAGCGCCGAGTCGACGAAGGCCCTGGAGGCCCGCAAGGCGTTCGAGGCCTCGGCTCCGGTCCCCGCCATCGTGGTGTGGACCGTGGACGACGGGCGGGTGACGGCCGCCCAGGAGCGGGCCGCCGCGCAGGCCATGGCCGGCCTCGTCGGCCGGACGGGGATCGCAGCCGCTCCGTCACCGGCCGTCGTCTCCCGTGACGGGGAGGCGATCCAGGCCGTGGTGCCGCTGGCCGCGGAGCTCGGCGACGCGCTGCCCGAGGTCCTGGACCAGGTGCGCGGCGCGGCGGGAGCGGTGCCGGGGACCGAGGTGCGGATCGCCGGGCCGGCGGCGACCCAGAAGGACCTCGTCGCCGCGTTCGCCGGTATCGACGGACTGTTGCTGGGGGTGGCCCTGGGGGCGGTGCTGCTGATCCTGCTCCTGGTCTACCGCAGTGTGCTGCTCCCCTTCGTGATCATCGTCGGTGCCGTCCTCGCGCTCGGCCTGGCGTGCGCGGTGGTCTACGTACTGGCCGACCGCGACGTGGTGCGGGTGGACGGGCAGATCCAGGGGATCCTGTCGATCCTGGTGATCGGGGCTGCGACCGACTACGCGCTGCTGCTGGCCGCCCGGTTCCGGGAAGAACTCGTCGCCCGCGGCGACCGGATCCGGGCCGCGCTGGCCGCCGTGCGCCGCTCCGCCGGAGCGATCGTCGCGAGTGCCGCCACCGTGGCCCTGGGACTGCTGGCGCTGCTGGCGAGCGACCTGACGAACAACCGGGCCCTCGGCCCGGTCGGGGCGATCGGCATCGTCTGCGCCGTCCTGACGACGCTGACCTTCCTGCCCGCCGTCCTGGTGCTGCTGGGCCGGGCCGCCTACTGGCCGGCGACCCCCGGTCCGGCCGACGCCGGCGACGGCGGGCACCGGGTGTGGCAGCGCGTCGCCGCCGTGATCGACCGGGCCCCGCGCCGGGTGTGGCTCTCCACCGGCGTCCTCCTCCTGATGCTCGCCGCCTTCTCACCCGCCCTGTCGTCCAAGGGCGTGCCCCTGGACGAGATCTTCGTCAACGACGCCCCCTCGGTCAGCGCCCAGCAGGCCCTGGCCCGGCACTTCCCCGCAGGGTCGGGCAATCCGGCCGTGATCATCGCCGACGCCGAACGGGCCGCCGAGGTCCAGGAGACCGCCCGGCGGACCGAAGGGGTGGCCTCCGTGCGTCCCCTCACCGCCGACGCCCGCTCCGGAGCGGGCGCACCGCTGGTCGTGGACGGCCGGGTCCGCCTGGACGCCACCCTCGAAGCGACCGCGGACAGCGACGCCGCCAAGGAGACGGTGCACCGGCTGCGCGAGCGTCTGCACGCGGTGCCCGGAGCCGACGCACTCGTCGGCGGCTACACGGCGCAGCAGTACGACACCCAGCAGACCTCGGCACGTGACCGGACGGTCATCGTCCCCGTCGTCCTGTGCATCATCCTGCTCATCCTGGTCGGTCTGCTGCGCTCGGTCCTCGTCCCGGTCCTGCTGGTGGCCACCGTCGCCCTCAACTTCCTGGCCACGCTCGGCGTCTGCGCACTGCTCTTCGAGCACGTCCTGGGCTTCAGCGGGACGGACGCCTCCGTCCCGCTGTACGGATTCGTCTTCCTCGTCGCCCTCGGCGTCGACTACAACATCTTCCTGATGTCCCGCGTGCGTGAGGAGTCGCTGCGCCACGGCACCCGCCAGGGCGTCCTGCGCGGCCTGATCAGCACGGGCGGGGTGATCACCTCCGCCGGCGTGGTCCTCGCCGCGACGTTCGCGGCCCTGATGGTGATCCCGCTGGCGTTCATGGTCCAGATCGCGTTCATCGTCGCCTTCGGTGTGCTGCTGGACACGCTGGTCGTCCGGTCCCTGCTGGTACCGGCCCTGGTCATCGACATCGGCCCGCGCGGCTGGTGGCCCAGCGCACTGGCCCGGCCGGCGGCCGCGACCGGCACGGAGCAGCCGACCGGAATCCCCGTACGAACCGAGTGATCCTGAGGACAAGACGTCGGCCGGGACCCGGGAAACGGGCGGCCACAGGAACGGAGGCAGCCGTGGACAGCACGACGCAAGGACAGCAGGCGCCGCTGCGCTGCCTGGTCACCGGTGCGAGCGGATACATCGGCGGCCGCCTGGTGCCCGAACTCCTGAAGGCCGGCCATCGGGTCCGCTGCCTCGCCCGTTCACCCGAACGGCTGCGTGACCACCCCTGGGCCGGTCGCGTCGAAACCGTCCGCGGGGACGTCACCGACGCGGCCGGCACCACCGCCGCCCTGCGGGACATCGACGTCGCCTACTACCTCGTCCACTCCCTCAACACCGGCCCGCGCTTCGAGGAACGCGACCGGGAGGCGGCCCGTACCTTCACCGAGGCGGCCCGGGCCGCCGGCGTGCGCCGCATCGTCTACCTCGGCGGCCTCGTCCCCGCCGACGCACCCGCGGACACCCTCTCCCCGCACCTGCGCTCCCGCGCCGAGGTCGGCCAGATCTTCCTGGACGGGCCGGTCCCCGCCACGGTGCTGCGCGCCGCCGTGGTCATCGGGTCGGGCTCCGCCTCCTTCGAGATGCTGCGCTACCTCACCGAACGGCTCCCCGCCATGGTCACCCCGAGCTGGGTCGGCACCCGCGTCCAGCCCATCGCCGTCCGCGACGTCCTGCGCTACCTCGTCGGCAGCGCCCACATGCCCCCAGAGGTCAACCGGACCTTCGACATCGGCGGGCCGGACATCATGACCTACGAGCAGATGATGCGCCGCTACGCCGAGGTCGCCAAGCTGCGGCCACGGCTGATCCTGCGGGTGCCCATGCTCACCCCACGGCTGTCCAGCCTGTGGATCGGCCTGGTCACCCCGGTCCCCCGGGCCCTGGCCAGGCCCCTGGCCGAGTCGCTGCGCCACGAGGTGGTCTGCCACGACCGCGACATCACGACGTACGTCCCCGACGTGCCGGGACACCCCATCGGCTTCGACCGCTCCCTGGAACTGGCGCTCCAGCGGGTCCGCGAGGCCAACGTCACCACCCGCTGGTCCAACGCGTCCCTGCCGGGCGCGCCCAGCGACCCGCTGCCCACCGACCCCGACTGGGCGGGCGGCAGCCTCTACACCGACCACCGGTCCCGGGAGAGCTCCGCGGGCCCGCGCGAGCTGTGGCACATCATCGAGGGCATCGGCGGCGAGAACGGCTGGTACTCCGCCCCGCTCGCCTGGGCGGTGCGCGGCTGGCTCGACCGGCTGGTCGGCGGCGCCGGCATCCGCCGCGGCCGCCGCGACGCCACCCGGCTGCGGGTCGGCGACTCCCTGGACTTCTGGCGGGTGGAGGAGATCGAACCGGGCCGCCTGCTCCGGCTCCGCGCGGAGATGCGCCTGCCCGGCCTCGCCTGGCTCGAAATGTACGTCGACCCGCACGGCAGCGGCTCCCGCTACCGGCAGCGGGCCCTGTTCCACCCGCGCGGCCTGCTCGGCCACCTCTACTGGTGGAGCGTGTCCCCGTTCCACGCCGTGGTCTTCGGCGGCATGGCCCGCAACATCACCCGCGCCGCGGAACACCTCACGGACGGCGCCCCGCCGCCCCCGGAACCCGCCCGGGGGCACGGCCCTAAGGCGACGACGCATGGCCGGTGACGGCGCCGACCGCGACGGCCCGCGCGAGACGCCCTCCGCGTGGACGGTGTCGCCCGACGGGGGCCGTCCCGACGGACGTGTCTGCTCCCACCTGCGGACACTGCCGGACGCGGCGCGGTCACCCGAACGGGTGTGCGCCCCGTGCCGCGTCCGCGGCTGGGGCTGGGTCCGGCTGAGGTGGTGCGCCACGTGCGGGCACGTCGGGTGCTGCGACAGCTCCCGGGGCCGCCACGCCCACGCCCACCACGAGGAGACCGGCCACCCCGTGGCCCTGTCCCTGGCCCCCGACGAGTCCTGGGCCTGGTGCTTCGTCGACGAGGTGTTCCTCGTCCGGGCGCCCTGACGCGGATCCTCGTACGACGGAGCTACGGGCCCCCCGAGGGAGCTACGGGCTACGGAGCGAGGTCGGCGAGCACCTCCCGGGCCGCCTTCGCCCCCGAGGCGAGCGCCCCCTGGAGGGAGCCCGTCGCGCGGTGGTCCCCGCAGGCGTAGCGGCCCGGGGCGATGCGGGTGGTCCGGGTGAGCGGCAGCGGCGGTGGCATGGCGGGCAGGGCGTCCCGCACCGTGACGCGATGGACCGGCTCCCAGGTCGCGGTGTCCGTTCCGTACGCCTCGGCGAGGGCGGCGAGGACGGCGGCCTCCTCCGCCGGCGTCGGGGCGCCGAGCACCGAGGTCGACACCAGGGCCCGGCCGTCGGCCGCGTAGCCGGGCTGGACCTCGGTGAGGACACAGGAGTTCAGGAACCTGCGCCGGGCGTCGACCAGCAGGGTGGGTTCCGGCAGGGGAGAGCGCTCGACCGCGTGGTAGAGCGTCGTCACGGTGCGCCCCTGGGGCGGCCGGAGGCCGGGCAGCAGGCGGGCCGCCGCGGGGGCCCCGGTGGCGACGACCACGGCGCGCGCCGGCAGCTCCTCCTCGCCGAGCACCACGCCCGTGGACGTGAGCGCGGAGACCGGCGACGACGTGCGCAGCACCGCCCCGGGCAGGCCCGCCGCGAGCTGGGCCGGCACGGCGCCGATGCCGTCGCGGGGCAGACAGAGCGTGCCGCGCAGCATGCTCCGCCACACCAGGTGGAAGAAGCGGGCCGAGGTCTCCAGGGAGTCCTCCAGGAAGACACCCGACAGGAAGGGCCGCAGGACCGTCTCCACGAAGTCCTCGGAGAACCCCGCCTCGGCCAGTGCCGTCCGGGTGGTGACGTCGGGCCGGGCCCGCAGGAGGGAAGCGGGGGCGAGCAGGGCACGGGCCGACAGGGCGCCGAACGCGAGGACGTCGCGCGGGGCGACGCGGCCGCCCCGGAGGAGACCGATGCCGTCGCGGGGACGCCGGGTGGGATCGGCGAGCCGGATCCGGCCGGCGTCGGTGTGTACCAGGACCCCGGGGGTGAACGGCCGCAGGAACAGGCCGGGCAGGTCCAGACGGCGCTTGACCTGCGGATAGCTGGTGTTGAACACCTGGAAGCCCCGGTCGGCGGTGAAGCCCGCGACCCGGTCGGTGCGGATACGACCGCCCACCGTGTCCTCGGCCTCCACCAGGCGCACCCGCAGGCCCGCCGCCACCAGGTCCGCGGCGCACGCCAGCCCGGCGGCCCCCGCTCCGACGACCACGACATCGTGCCGTTCGTCCCGTGTCCCGGCCATGAACGCCCCGCACTCCTCGAACGACTCTTGCGGCCAGGCTACGCACGCCCGCCCGGCACCGACGCAGGGCGCGCCGCATCCGGGCTGCGGTCGGTGCGGCAGTGGCTCGGAGCACCGGCGTGGGCGGCCTTGGAGCGGGGCAAGTACGCTGCGGCCATGAGCGACTCCATGCCCTCCGCCCTGACTCCCTCCGAGGCTCTCGACCTGCTGCTCGCCGGCAACGACCGCTTCACCGCGGGGACGCCCGAGCACCCCAACCAGGACGCCCTGCGGCGCGCCGAGACGGCACCGCTCCAGAAGCCGTTCGCGGTCCTGTTCGGCTGTTCGGACTCGCGCCTGGCGGCCGAGATCATCTTCGACCGCGGTCTCGGCGACCTGTTCGTGGTCCGCACGGCCGGCCACGTGGCAGGAGCCGAGGTCCTCGGCAGCATCGAGTACGCCGTCAGCGTGCTGGACTGCCCGCTGGTGGTCGTGCTGGGCCACGACTCGTGCGGCGCGGTCGCCGCCACCCGCGCGGCCCTGAGCGACGGCGTCAGTGCCACCGGGTACGTCCGCGACGTCATCGAGCGCGTGACGTCCAGCGTCCTGGCCGCCCAGGCCGCCGGACTCACGGGGGACGACGACATCATCGCCGAGCACATACGGCACACCGTCGACCTCCTCCTGGACCGCTCCCGTGTACTGGCCGACCAGGTCGCGACGGGCCGCACCGCCGTGGTGGGCCTGTCGTACCGGCTGGCCGACGGCAGCGCCCGGCTGGTCACCGCCCGAGGGCTGCCCACGCCGGTGGCCTGAGCGTCGGCCGTGGCCGGGACTCACGAGGTCATCGCCCGGGGCAGCGTCACGGCGACGTCGTCCGCGAGCCGGTCCACCTCGCGGCGCAGGAACGGCTCGGCCAGCCGCGCCAGGCCCTTGAAGCGGAAGGTCGCACCGTAGACCAGCCGGGTCGACGCTCCGGACACCTCGGTGAAGCGCAGGTCGTCCGTGACGTGGACCCGGCTGTTCTCGCCGACGAACACCAGATGGTCCCGTGCCCGGATGTCCAGCCGGTACGAGACCTCGCTCGTGCGCCCCCGGAAGCGTGAGGTGTTGCGCCACCGTGCCCCCGGTCGCACGGGGCCCTCGTCGAGGCGGACGCACGCCACGGTGGCGGGATCCCACTCCCGCGCACGGGTGAAGTCCGCGAGATGGTCCACCACCTGGTCCATCGGTCGCCGAACGACCATGGTGCGCACCACTCGAATCATGTCGTCTCCTCCGTCGGTGGGTTCTGTCGCTGGGTTCCGTCGGTGTTTTCGTCTGCTGCACGAGACTTCCGGCGATCTCCGTCCTGCGGATGCGCGGCCCCCGCCTCGTAGAATGGGGGGCATGTCCGAAGCGGTGCTGGGTGTCTCGACGGGCGTGGTGGCACGTCGGCTCGGCGTCTCACCCACCACGGTCCGGTCCTGGGAACTGCGGTACGGAATCGGTCCGGCCGTCCGTGAAGGCGGCCGCCACCGGCGGTGGATGCCGGAGGACGTCGCGATGCTGGAGGAGATGTGCCGCCTCACCTCCTCCGGCGTCCCGCCGGCCGAGGCCGCCCGCGCCGCGGCGGCCACGCGCCGCCGGCCGGCAGGGGAGCCCCGTACCGCGAACCGGGCGCCGCTGAGCCGGGAGACGGCCCCGCCGCCGGGTGGCCCGCGGCCGGCCCGTCAGCCCGGTTCGGGCAACGGGCTGCCCCTCGGTGACGTACGTCAGGAGTGCCGCGGGCTCGCGCGTGCCGCCGTACGGCTCGACAGTCCGGCCATGGAAGCCCTGCTGCGGCAGGCCATCGAGGACCACGGCCTGGTGACCGCGTGGGAGGAAGTGATGGCGCCGACGCTGCACGCGGTCGGCCGCAAATGGGAGTCGACGGACGACCGGTACGTCGAGGTGGAACACCTGTTGTCCTGGCACGTGTCGACCGCGCTGCGGCGCGCCCCGGCCACCGCGCCCCCGGTCCCGCCCCACCTGCCCCCGGTCGTGCTGGCCTGCCTGCCGGGGGAGCAGCACACCCTGCCCCTGGAAGCGCTGGCGGCGGGACTGGCCGAGCGCGGGCTCCCGGCCCGGATGTTCGGCGCGGCCGTGCCCACGGAAGCCCTGCAGGCGGCGGTGCGCCGCTCGGGCCCTGCGGCGGTGGTGCTGTGGTCGCAGTCCCGCTCGACGGCGGACGCCGCCCTGGCCCGGCACGTGGCGGCCACGGCGTTCGGCCTCAAGGGGGCCCGTACCGCGCCCGTCGTCCTGCTCGCGGGACCCGGCTGGCCCGTGCAGGCGGCGGCGTCGGCGGGCATGATGCGGCCGCGCGGGCTGCGCGAAGCGCTGGACGCGCTCGGCGGCCTCTACCGGGAGCCGGCCGGTCCCCCGGCAGGGGACGGGCGGCCGGCCGGCGCCACCGACGAGGTCCCCGCGGGGCGGTGACCCTCGTCAACGGGGCCGGCCCGCAGGGCGCGGGACGCGCGGGGGCCGCGGCAGGAAGCCGCTGGTGCGGGCCTGGTAGTCGGCGTACCCGGGGCGGCCGGCCATATGGGCCTCCAGCAGACGTTTGCCGCTGCCCTTGATGAGCAGGGCGCTCATCACGAGCGGCGAGACGACCGTGACGGCCGCGGTCTGCCAGGTGGCGCAGGCCGTGAGGTACAGGCCCCACCAGACGAGGAAGTCGCCGAAGTAGTTCGGGTGGCGGGTCCACGCCCACAGGCCGCGGTCCATGATGCGGCCCTTGTTCGCGGGATCGGCCTTGAACCGGGCGAGCTGGTGGTCCCCGAGCGCCTCGAAGAACAGCCCGGCCGCCCACAGCGCGAGCCCCAGCAGCGCGGTCGCCCCCAGGGGTTGCGGCAGGAGTACGGCGGCCTGCACCGGAAGGGACACCAGCCAGACCAGGGCGCCCTGGAGGAGGTAGACGATGCGCAGCGCGTACAGCGCCGGGCTGCCCGGCGCCCGGGCGAGCATGCGGGCGTACCTCGGGTCCTCCCCGTGGCCCCGCCCGCGACGGGCGATGTGCACGGCGAGCCGGAGCCCCCACACGACGGTGGCGGCGGCCACGGCGGTCCGCCTGACCGGGTCGCCGTACCCGGCCGACAGGCACCAGGCGACGACGGCGACGGCCGCGAACGCCACGCCCCAGGCCACGTCGACGATCCGGTGCACCCCCTTGACCAGGGCGAGGGCGAAGGTCACCAGCATCACGGCGAGCGCCGTACCGGCCGAGGCGGCCAGCAGGGTGACGAAGGCTCCGGTGTCCACGGCCGTCATCGGAGCATCCCGTCCTCGGCGGGGCCGCCGGAGCCGGTGAGCACGACGTGCCGGACGTCGAGGTACCGGGAGCGGAAGCCGGCCTCGGAGTAGGCGAGGTAGAGCTCCCACATCCGCCGGAAGGTGTGGTCGAAACCGAGTGCGGTCACCTCGTCGGACGCGTGGCGGAACCGCTCGCGCCACAGCCGCAGCGTTTCCGCGTAGTGCGCGCCGTAGCCGGTGTCCTCGACGAGGCGCAGGCCGGCCGCCGCACTCTCCCGGGCGATGGCCTCCCGGGACGGGATGAGCCCGCCGGGGAACACGTACTTGCTGATCCAGGTGTGGGTGCGGGCGGTGTTCAGCATCCGCTCGTGCGGCATGGTGATGGCCTGGAGCGCGACCCGGCCGCCGGGGGCCAGCAGGCGGCGCAGCGCGCCGAAGTACGCCGGCCAGTACGCGGCTCCCACGGCCTCGATCATCTCGACGCTGACCACGGCGTCGTAGGTGCCGTCGACGCGACGGTAGTCGCACAGTTCGACGGTGACCCGGTCGGCGACCCCGGCGTCCGCGATGCGTCCGAGGGCGAGCGCGCGTTGCTCCTGCGAGAGCGTGACGGTCCGGACGTGGGCGCCGCGCCGGGCGGCCCGGACGGCGAGTTCGCCCCAGCCCGTGCCGATCTCCAGGAGCCGGGTGCCCGCCCCGCACCCGGCCAGGTCGAGGAGCCGGTCGATCTTGCGGTGCTGCGCCGCCGCCAGTTGGGAGGCCTCGGCGGGCAAGGAGGGGAAGAGGGCGGAGGAGTAGGTGAGGGTGGGGTCGAGGAAGGTGGCGAAGAGGTCGTTGGACAGGTCGTAGTGCCGGTGGATGTTGCGGCGGGCTCCTTCGAGGGTGTTGAGGTCCGAGGAAGGCCTGCGCCGGACCCAGGCGCCCCGCAGACGGCGCAGCGGCCGCGGGACGAGGTCGTCCACGTGGCGGGCGAGGACGGTCAGCACCCCGACGAGGTCGTCGCTGTCCCATTCGCCCGCCATGTAGGACTCGCCGAAACCGATCAGACCGTCCGCGCCGATCCGGCGGTAGAACGCTTCCGGGTCGCGCAGGATCAGAACGGGCAGGTCGCCGCCGGTCGGGTTCCGGTGCTGCGGGGGCACGAGGGTGGCGGGGTCGGCGATCCGTACCTGCAACGGCAGGCGGTGGAAGGCGTGTTCCACGAGCCGGCGGGCGAGGGACGTGCGCAGGGCCGAGGCCCGGGGCAGGCGGGCGACGTCCGGCCAGAGCGCGGCGTCCACCAGGTGTCGGCCGGCGAGCGTCTGGCCGCGGGGCGTGGGAGGCAGGGTGAGAGTCACGGTATGTCTTCCTGGACGCGAGGGGCCGGGCGGGTCGGCCGGGGCTGAACGGGGAGGCCTTTGAGGTAGAGGCGGATTCCGTGCAGGCGAATGCCGAGCGACACCCCTGCGGTGGACCACGGGTGGCGCAGGACGGCGGCGAGCAGCGTGCGGACGCCGGCAGGGCGGTGGGTGCCGCGGACGGTGGCGGTCAGGGGGACGGATCCGTCGCCGTGGCGGAGCTGGACGGTGAGGTCGAGACGGTCGCCCGGCAGCGGCAGCCGCATCCGGTAGCGTCCCTCGACGCCGAAGAACGGGGAGACGTAGAACTCCTTGGGCACCTCGTCACGGCCATGGCCGTCGGGACGCAGCAGGTAGCAGTGGCGTCGGCCGTAGGTGTTGTGCACCTCGGCGACGGCGCAGACGAGGCGGCCGGAGCGGTCGTGGCACCAGTACAGGGTCAGGGGGTTGAAGACGTGTCCCAGCACCCGTGCGTGGGCCAGCATCAGGACCCGCCCGTCCGCACCGTGCACCCCTCGGGACGCGAGGTAGGCGTCGAGACCGGCGCGCAGGCTGGGAGCGTCGCCCCCGAAGTGGTCCCGCGCGTCGAACCGGGCGAGCGGCCGCAGGAGACGGGGCAGCACCGGGAGCCGGTCGAGGTCGACCAGCCACAGGTAGGTACGGTGCCGGAGCGTGTACGTGACGGGCGCGAGGCGGGTGTGCCGCACCTCGGTCGCGTAGAGGGCGGGGACGCGGGGCGCCGTCCGGTGCGATGCCGTACGGGCGGGAGCGGAGGTCACCAGATCACCCCGAGGGCTCTGGCCGCCGCCACGCCCGAGCGGCAGCCGTCCTCGTGGAACCCCCAGCCGTGGTAGGCGCCCGCGTAGACGGTGACGCGGTCGTTCAGCGCGGGCAGCAGGCGCTGCGCCGCCACGGATGCGGGCGTGTGGACGGGGTGTTCGTAGGTCATCCGGGCCAGGACCTCGGCCTCGTCGATCCGGTCCCCGGGGTTGAGCGTGACGATGTGCGGCGCACTCCCCGCAAGCCGTTGCAGCCGGTTCATGTCGTAGCTGACCTGGACGGATCCGGGACGGGCCGAGCAGGAGGGCAGCCAGTAGTTCCACGAGGCCCGGGCGTGCGCGCCACGGGGCAGGAGGGTGGCGTCCCGGTGCAGTACGGTCGGGTTGCGCGAGTAGGTGAAGGCGCCGAGGACGCGGCGCTCCTGCTCCGTGGGGTCTGCCAGCAGGCGCAGCGCCTGGTCGGGATGGACGGCGACGACCACGGCCGCGTGGTCGGCCGACTCGCCGTCCTGGGTGACCAGGCGCACCCCGGCGGCTCCGCGGACGATGGTGCGGACGGGCGTCGCCGTACGGACCGAGGACAGGGGCTTGGCGGCCCGGTCGACGTAGGCCTTGGACCCTCCGGTGACGGTTTTCCACTGCGGGGATCCGGTGACCGCCAGCAGCCCGTGGTGGTCGAGGAAGCGGAAGAGGTGGACGGCCGGGTACCGCAGTGCGGTGTCGGGCGCGCAGGACCAGACCGCCGCGACCAGGGGGACCGCGAAGTGGCTGACGAAATAGGGAGAGAAGCGGTGGTCGCGCAGGAAGTCGCCCAGGGTGCGGGTGGTGTCGCCGGCGACCAGCGCGCGGCGGGCGGCGCGGTGGAACCGGGGCACCTCGGCGAGCATCAGCAGATGGCGCCCGCGCAGCAGGTTGCCGCCCCCCAGGAGCCCGCGCGGGCCGCGTGCGCCGGCGTACTCCAGCCCGCAGCCGTCGCACCGGACCGACATGCTCATCTCGGAGTCCTGCGTCGTCACGCCGAGCTCGCGGAACAGCCGCAGGAGGTGGGGGTAGGTCCGCTCGTTGTGGACGATGAACCCCGTGTCCACGCTGACGGTTCCGCCGCCCGCGGGTGACGGCACCTCGTGCGTGTGCGCGTGGCCGCCGAGGCGTCCGTCCGCCTCGTAGAGGACCACGTCATGGGTGCGGGACATGATGTACGCGGCCGTCAGCCCGGACACCCCTGCCCCCACCACCGCAATGCTCGGTCGGTCCAACCTCTCCACCCCCTGCTCGCGGAGGCCGGGAACGCCGTCCCCGGCCTCCTGCCACATCGGACTATTCGGTGCTGTGTGCCGCCCGGACCGGTGGGCCCGAGCGGTCCTGCGCGTCGGCCGAGGCCACGCGCAGCCTGAGCCGCTGCATGCCCCGGCGGGCGTGGCTCTTGACGGTGCCGAGCGGCATCCCCGTACGGTCGGCGATCTCGACCTGGGTGAGATCGCCGAAGTAGGCGAGCGCCAGCACCTCCCGCTGGAGCCGGGGAAGACGGGCGAGTTCCTCCGTCACCACGACCCGGTCGACGACCTGTTCGGAGCCCGCGACCGTGCCGTCGAAGACGTCCCGGGTCGCGGCCGCCACGAGTTCCCGACGCCGGGTCCGCGCGCTCAACGCGTCCGCCGTCTTGCGCCGGGTGATCCCCAGCAGCCACGCCGGCAGGGCGCCGCGGTCGGGCCGGAAGCCCGACCGGCCGCGCCAGGCCGCGAGGAAGACCTGCTGGGTGACGTCCTCCGCCTCCCGCGCATCGCCCAGGGCGCGCACGGCGTAGGTGTGGACCAGCCGGCTCCAGCGCTCATGGGCCAGGGGGAGCCACCGCTCGTCCCCCTCGGCCAGCAGGGAGGCGATCACCGGGTCGGGGACCGACTCGTTCCGCCGTGCGGCGGCACCGGCAGCCGATCGGCACGGGCTCTCGCGGTGTGCCAGGGGTGCGGTCATGACGCCTCCTTCTGCGGCCCGAGGGGATGCGATCAGCTTCGAGGGACGACCAGGGTCGAATCAACTCGCATCGGTTCTGCATCGAATCTGTCGAGGCGGGGTGCCGGGGCCCGCCGGTCCCGCCCGGCCCGCCGGAGCCCGCCGGTCCGCCGGGGTCAGTCGAGCCGGCGGCCGGCGCGGAAGCGGGCCAGGCCGTCCTGGAGGCCGATCAGCGGATCCGGGTAGTCGTAGGCCGCCCGCTCACGCTCGGGCAGACGCCAGGGCTCGTGGACCGCTGCGCCCTCCACCCCGGCGAGCTCCGGGACCCAGCGCCGGACGTAGCGGCCGTCCGGGTCGTAGCGCCTGCCCTGCAGCACCGGGTTGAGGACGCGGTTGGGCCGGGAGTCCGTGCCGGTGCCGGCCATCCATTGCCAGTTGAGCTGGTTGTTGGCGACATCGCCGTCGACCAGGAGGCTCAGGAAATGACGGGCGCCCGCCCGCCAGTCGATGTAGAGCGTCTTGGTCAGGAACGAGGCGGTGACGAGCCGGCCCCTGTTGTGCATCCATCCCTCATGGGCGAGTTGCCGCATGGCGGCGTCGACGATCGGGTACCCCGTCCTGCCCTCCTGCCAGGCACGCAGGTCCGCCTCCGCCTCCCGTCCCCGCCGCCAGCGGTCCTCGCGGGAGCGGTAGTCCTGCCTGGCGGTCTCGGGGCGCGCCGCGAGCACCTGCTGGTGGAAGTCCCTCCAGCAGAGCTGGCGGATGAACGCCGCCGCGCCCACGCCCCCGTGCCGGCGGGCCTGGTGCACGATCTCGCCCGCGGACAGCGTTCCGAAGTGCAGGTGCGCCGAGAGCTTGGAGGTGGCGTCCCCCGCGAGGTCGTCGTGGAGTTCCTCGTAGGTGTCGACATGGCGCGACAGCCAGGACTGCAGTTGCTTGCGGCCTTCGCCCTCGCCTCCGGCGGCCAGCCCTTCCGACACGCCGGACACGGCCGCACGGCCCGGCACCTCCTCCGACCGCAGCCCGGCCGGAACCCGCAGCACCTGCGGAGCGGGCCAGGGACCGCGCAGCGGTTCGGCGAGCCAGCGCCTGAAGTAGGGGGTGAACACGGCGAAGTGGTCGGACCCTTGAGGCGTGACGCTGCCCGGAGGTACGACGGTGCCCACCGTCTCGTGGACGTAGAGCCGGCACCCTGCCGTCTCCAGGGCGTGCCGCAGCCGTGCTTCCCGCGCCCGGGCGAACACCGAGTACCCGGCCGCCATGTGGACCTCGTCGGCGTCCGCCTGGCGCACCGCCCGGCACACCTCCGCCACCGTCTCGCCCGTACGCACGACCAGCCGGCCGCCGCGGTCCCGTAGCGACCGGTCGAGGTCGGTCAGGCAGTCCGCGAGGAACGCCAGCCGGTTGGGCGCGGCGAAACCGGCCCGGTCCACGGCGGGATCACGCACGAACAGCGGCACGACCTCCCGCCCGCTCTCCAGAGCGGCCCGCAGCGGCGGATGGTCGTGCACCCGCAGGTCGGAGGTGAAGAGGACGACGGAGACAGTCATGGGCCACTTCCAGCGGTCGGCCGCCGGCCGCCCCGTGCGGCGGCGCGGTCGGCAGGTCAGGGATACCTGTGCCGACCCTTCCGCCGCACGCACCCCGGCGGATGCGCCCCCGGGAAGCTGAGCCGTCCGCAGGACGCGGAGGCGGGTGTCCGCCTACCCTTCCTGAGGGGAGTCGAGGGGCGGCGGGTGGGGGAGGAGTCGCGTGTCGGCCGAGAGCGTCCGCGTCATCCTGGTCGAGTACTACGTCACCGAGCACGGCATCCGCATCTTCGGGATCCTTCCCGAGGCGGAGACGCCGCAGATCCGTACGGTCGCGCTGACCCGAGCGGACCTGAGGGCCTCGGCCAACGCCTTCTACGCCCTCGTGCGCGGTGAGCGGTTCCGCATGGCCGACCACCTCGCGGGGGAGGCACTGCGGGCGCTGGTGCGGCCGATCGAGGAATGGGCCGCACCCGGCGACGTCGTCCATCTCGTCCCCCACGACGCGCTGCACCGGCTGCCGCTCCATGCCGTCCCCCTGGGCGGCGCGCCGCTCGCCGACCGGAACCCCGTCGTCCTGACACCCAGCGCATCCGTCCTGCGGTACTGCTGGTCCCAGCGGAAGGCGACGCGCTCCTCGGTGCTGGTCGTGGCCGCGCCGCCCGCCGATCCGCCGATGACGTTCGCGCACACCCAGGCCACCGCGGTGAGCCGGCTGTTCGGGGAGCCCGAGGTGCTCGTCGGTGCCCGGGCGTCCCGCGCGGCGCTGCTGGAGCGGCTGCGCGCGGGCAACGAGTCCCCCGACGTCCTGCACTTCACCGCCCACGGCGTGTTCGAGCCGGACGATCCGATGCGTTCCGGTGTCGAACTGGCCGACGGCCGGCTCACGGCCGAAGACATCCTCGGCCTGTCCCTCGCCGTCGACCTGGTGGTGCTCGGCTCGTGCGAGAGCGGCCTGAGCAAGCGGCGTCCCGGCGACGAACTGCTCGGGCTCACCCGGGCCCTGCTCTACGCGGGGGCGGCGTCCACGCTGGTGTCGCTGTGGCGGGTCGACGAACTGTCCACCGGACTGCTGCTGACCCGTTTCTACGAGGAGCTGCGCGCAGGCAGCAGCAAGGCGGAGTCGCTGCGGCGTGCCCAGCGGTGGCTGCGCGGCCTCACCCACGCCGACGTCCTGCGCCATGCCCAGGAGGTCCGGTCCGCACCGGCGCACGGCTCCCCCCTCGGAGCGGCGCTCCTCCTGGAGGAGGCCCGGCTGCTCGCCCGCGCCGGTGACGTCGGGGCGGCCCTACGGGTCTACGACGCGCTGTCCGCCGACCGTGGCCTGGCCGAGGGGCTGCGCACCGCCGCCCGGGTCCGGGCGGCCCAGGTGCGGCTCGCCCGGCCGCTCCTCCAGCGCCGCTCGGGGGAGGAGAAGGCCTTCCCCGATCCGTACCACTGGGCGCCCTTCGTGCTGACGGGAGACTGGTGCTGATGACCTCCGGCCGTACGGTGTCCGACCTCATGACCACCGACGTCACCACCGCGCACACGGAGCCCGCGCACACGGAGCCCGCGCACACGGAGCCCGCGCACACGGAGCCCGCGCACACCGAGCCCGACGGCCCGGACCGCACCGGCCGTCCCGTGGTCCTGCTGGACGGCGCGGGCCACCCGTGCGCGCTGATCGGACCCGACGGCCCGCAGCCGGTCCTCGTGGTCTCCGCACGGTCCGACATCGGCGTACTGCTCAGCTCCGCCGACGTCCTCGACGCGCTGGACGGGCCGGCCGGGATCGCCGGGTTGGTGGTGGTCCGGGCGGGAACCGTCGTGGGGGTCGTGCCGAGGGACGCGCTGCGCGAGGAGGCCGTCCGACTGCTGGAGTCCGCAGGACCCCAGCTCGGCATCGACTCCGATCCGCTGGGACGGCCGACCGATCTGCCCGACCCCGTCCGCATCAGGTGCACCACCTGCGGCGAGGACAACACGTTCGAGTACTACGTCCCCTGGAAGGCGTACACCTGTCAGAAGGGCGCCCACCGCCTGGTGCCCCCGTCCCGGCGCGGCGGCACGTGATGGGCGTCCTCGACGCGGCCGCCGGGGCCCTCGGACCGCGCACCCTGCGCGCCGTGTTCGTCCCCGTCCTCGGATTCCTCACCGCTCTCGGCGCCCTGGTCGTGGCGGGCGTCGGCTGGTCGGCGACCGTACGGTGGTGGGCGGCCCTGGACGGCTCGGCGCGGCTGGCCCTCGCGGGCGTGCTGCTGCTGGCGGCCCTCCTGCTCAGCCAGATCGTCACGACGCAGCGCACGGCGTTGGTCCGCCTTCTGGAGGGCTACTGGCCGCGACTCCCGCAGGCCTTCACCGACCGCGGCCGGCGCCGCCAGGCCGCCATCCACCGCGGGTTGCGCAGCGACGACCCCCGCTGGCACCTCTACCCCCGCGACGGCCGGCTGCTGCTGCCGACCACCCTCGGCAACGTCATGCGCGGCGCGGAGCAGTACAGCACCGACCGGTACGCGATCCGGGCGGTGATCGCCTGGCCCCGGCTGTACCCCACGCTCCCCGAACCGTTCCAGCACACGCTCGGCGTCGCCCTCGGCGAGCTGGAACTCGCCGTGACCCTGTGCGCCCTGGGCGTGGCCTTCGCCCTGACGGGCAGCGGCATCGCGGTCTGGCTGCTGCCCTGGTACGCCGTGGTCCTGTGCTGGTGGGGCGGATTCCTGGTGGCCTGGCTCGCCTACCTCGCGGCCGTCGGGGCGGCAGAGGCGTACGGCCGGCTGGTGCGGACGGCCTTCGACGTCCACCGGTGGTCGCTGGTGGAGGCGATGGGCCTGCGCCGCCCCGCCCACCACGAGGACGAACCCGCCTTGTGGCAGGCCCTGGACCGGCTGTGGATCAGGGGCGCGGTGCATTCCGACGAGTCCGCCCTCCTCGACCACGCGATCCCGGGGGAATCGCCGCCTCCACCGAGGCAGCCCCTGGCGCAGCCGGACCACACCGAGCGGGAACCCGACGCCCCACCGGACGACACCCCGGACGACACCCCGGACGGCAGCGCCGCCGGGGGCGGCCTTTCGACGGTCTCCAGGAGGCGGTGGCCCATGGTCGTCCTGGTCCTGGGACTGGTGCTCGGCGGCGGGACGGCCGCCGCCCGGGCCTGGACGGAACCGACCACCGCGCAGCGCTCCGTGCCGCCCTACCGGCCCCTGGCCCTCGCCGACCTCCACGGGGACCACGCGCGCGACCTCGTCGGCCGCTACCCGCTGCGCCGCCTGGCCGCCGGGCAGGCCGTGCCCACCGACCTGCTCGGCCCCCGGCTCGCCGACGGGGCACTCGACGGCAGGACGGTCCTGCCGGTCCCGCTCGCCGAGGGGCACCTGCTCGCGGACACGGTCCGGCGCGGGGACCGGGTCACCCTCGTCGGGTCAGCCGGCACGTCCGTCCCCGACGTGCTCGTCCTGGACTTCCGGGGCGACACCGTGATCGTCGCGGTCGTCCGGGCCCGTGCCACCGACCTCCTCGCCGGCAGCGGACCCCTGCGCGTCCTGCCCGGCTGAGCCGGCGTCGACGAGCAGCGTCCGCACCTGGGCGAAGGTGAGCGGCGTCCCCCGGCGCAGCGCCACGTACTCGGCTGCCCGTCCACCGTGGTCGGCCAGCGCGTCCCACACGGCCAGCTGCCGGTCCCGGGCCAGCCGCCGGGCCCGCAGCGGTCCGGCCCTGTCGACCGCCATCCGCATGCGCCGCGCCTCCACCCGCAGGCTCCGCTCGGCCGTCGCCTCCCTGGCGAGCTGCCACACCAGCTCCAGCGCCTCCTCGTCCAGGCCGGCCGCCGTCAGGCGCTCCATCGTCGCGAAGAGCTCACGCTGCGCCTCGGTCGCCGTGTCCACCGCCGTCGCCCAGGCCAGGCCGGGCGACCAGCCGTCCTCGTCGTCCGGGGGCGTGCCGGGATACCGGTGCGGAGCCAGGTACGCCCGGCCGATGCGGGCCCTGCTGCGTCCGACCTCCTCGGCCGCGCGCTCCCTGCGGATCATCGCGGCCACGACGTCGTCCAGTCCGTCGAGCTCGGGCCGGGGCACCCGCTCCCCGAGCAGATTGACCAGCTCCCGCGACCGGGCCCGCTCCACCAGGTCGAACGCCCTCACCCCGTCGCCCGCCCCGTCGACCAGCAGGCCCACCACGTCCTCGTACAACGGCTCCGTGGTCGACGCGTAGGCGATCCGGGCGTCACCGCCCAGCATGTGGGTGCGGTCGTCGTCCCTGAGCGCGATGGCCTGCTCCAGGCAGGCCAGCCGGCGCGGATCGCCAGGGGCGAACACCTCGCCGCTCAGCTCCAGCAGTTCCGCCGCCACGGCCCCCAGTCCCCGCCGGGCCAGCCTCAGGGCCGTGCGGTACAGGATGTCCGCGCCGCGTTCCGGGTCGCCGGAACGCAGCTGCGCCACGCCCGAGCGGATCGCCCGTCGGCCGGGCACGTCGAGCATCCCGTCCACCACGCCGCTCACGAACGCCCGGATCCGGGCGTTGCCCGGGACCTGTTCCCGGATCATCTCGGCGCCCCGCGTGAACACGTCCAGGTCGCTCGGCGAGGACGGGAAGCGCCCGCCGATGCCGGCAGCGGTGATCGTGACCGTGTCGCGCAGCTGATGGATCTTCTCGGCGCCGGCGCGTTCCGGATGGAAGGGGACGCGGCTCATCCGGTCCACGAAGGAGTCGAGCCGGGGATCGCCGCGCACATGGAGGAAGCTGCCCACCTCGATCAGCATCCGGGCGCGCAGCGCGGGAACGACGTGCGGGCTCAGCAGGGCGTCCTGGAGCGGGTCGAGCCCGTCCAGGCCGATGTCGAGACCGGCGAGCCAGGCGTCCTTGGCGATCTGGACGCGGATGTTCGGCAGTCCCGCCCTCCGGCACAGCTCGGCGGCGTCCCGCAGGGCCCGCTGCCCGTCCTCGGGACAGCCGTGCAACAGGTACGTGTACCCCAGCGTGGTCAGGCAGTTGATCCGGCAGGCCCGGTGCTCCAGCCGGACCTCGCGCGGGGCGCCCTCGTCCGGTGCGGTCAGGTTGAGCAGCCGCACCGCCTTGTCGCTCCAGTGGACCGACAGTTCCACCGGGCGCACCGTACCGCCCAGGAAGTTCTCCCAGTGCTCGGGCGCAGGAGGGATGAACGTGCCCTGCGAGATCCGCGCGGCGGATTCGTTGAGCACCTGGACCAGGGTGAGGTCGAGCGTGCCGCCGCGGCCGTGCGTGGCGTCGTACCGCCAGGCCTTGTGCAGCCACTCCTCGTCCCCCTGGTTCGTGTACCGCATGAACAACGAAGCGTCGAGCCGGTACAGCAGGACGCAGGGCCGTTTCATGAACAGGGCCAGGAACAGCACGTGCAGGGCGATCGCGAAGGCCAGGGGCCCCGCCGGGCCCGCGGTGCCGGGACGGACCGTCAGGGCCAGCGCACCGAGCCAGGCGGGGAGCAGCAGGAAGCCGTAGGCCGCGCCGAACACGGTCCGGTGACGCCCCTGCGGGGGACCGGTGATCGAGACGAACGCCCGCTCGCAGAACCGGGTGCACACGGTCAGGGCCACGCTGAGCGCCCCGGTCACCAGGAGGTAGCCGGCGAGCACCTCGGAGAGCGGTTCCCGGCCCAGCCCGGCGACGGCCTCGCCCACCGGGCTCAGCGCCAGCAACGCGGCGCCGGTGACCCACGCGAGTGCGGAGACCTCGACCTCCATCCGCCGGTAACGGCTCAGGCTGCGGGTGGCCCTGAGGAACTGCTGGTGCATGAGGCCGACCAGCCCCAGGACCGCCAGCGACGACAGCGCCGGCTCCCGCGCCCACAGCACCAGCGGCACCACGAGCGCGCCGTGGGCGAGCCACCGCACCAGCCGCGGCAGGCGATGTCCCGGCTCGTCCAGCCCGTACCCGGTGATGACGAGCACGACCTCACCGGTCCGCCGGCTGCTCACCGCTTCGGCCAGCGACCACTGCACGATGCCGAACACCAGCACCAGGGGCACGAACCACCACAGCACGGCGGTCGGCGCAACGCCCTGCAGCAGCAACCCCGCGCCACCGCCGAGCCCACAGGCCAGACTGCCGGCGCCACCGACCGCCGCGCCCCACAGCACCAGGAGCGTCAGCGTCCACGGGCCGCCCGCGGTGAGCCCGGCGTAGGTGTCGGCCAGTCCCCAGCCGACACCACCCCAGAGGAGCAGTCGGGCGGGCCGCCGCAGCGGATCGGCGCGTACGAACCGGACGACCAACGAAAACCACGATGCGTCACCCACGGGCCCTCACCGGGTAGAAGGGGCTGTCGTACGCCGTTCAGGTGCGCAGGGGAAGCAGATTCGCGCCACTTCTCATCGTAGGCACCGGCCCCCGTTGATCGTGCGGAATCGGCCGATCGGCGAAGCCCCGGCCCGCTACCGCCGCCGGTCCGCCAGCACCTCCGACGACGCGTCCCGCTGCTGCGGCACGGGCGGGTGGGACGACGGCGCCGGGGCCGCCCCGTCGTGCTGGAGGGAGACCGTGCGGGTGGGCGCGGGGATCGAGATGCCCTCCGCACGGTAGCGCTGGTGCAGGCGCTTGATGAACTCGTGCTTGATCCGGTACTGGTCGCTGAACTCGCCGACGCCGAGGATCACCGTGAAGTTGATCCGGGAGTCCGCGAAGGTGTGGAAGCGGACGGCGCCCTCGTGGTCGGGCACGCCACCGGTGATGTCGGCCATCACGCTGTCGACCACGTCGAGGGTGACCTTCTCCACGTGCTCCAGGTCGCTGTCGTATCCGACCCCGACCTGCACCAGGATCGACAGCTTCTGCTCGGGCTGGGAGAAGTTCGTCATGTTCGTCCGCGCCAGGCGGCCGTTGGGGATGATCACCAGGTTGTTCGACAGGTTGCGCACCACGCTGTTGCGCCAGTTGATGTCGACGACGTAGCCCTCCTCACCGCTGGTGAGCCGGATGTAGTCGCCCGGCTGGACCGTCTTCGAGGCGAGGATGTGCACACCGGCGAAGAGATTGGCGAGGGTGTCCTGCAACGCCAGCGCGACGGCCAGACCGCCCACCCCGAGGGCGGTGACCAGCGGGGCGATGGACACCCCGAGCGTCTCCAGGGCCACCAGGACCCCCATGGTCAGCACCACGACCCGGGTGATGTTGACGAAGATGCTCGCCGACGCCGCCACGCCCGTCCGGGACGCGGCCACCGACTGCACCAGCCCGGCCACCACCCGGGCCGCGCTGAGCGTCGCGATGACGATGAGGACGGCGGTCAGCGACTGGTCGACCAACCGCCCGATGCGCGCGGTGAGCGGCAGCGCCGAAGCGGCCACGGCGACCCCGGCGATCACGGCCGCCCAGGGGACGACGGTGCGCAGCGCGTCGACGATGATGTCGTCGCCGCTCCACCTGGTCCTGCTCGCGTGCTTGCCCAGCCACTTCATCAGCGCCCGCAGCACCAGACCGGCCAGAGCGCCGGAGCCCAGCGCGATGCCGGCCACCACCCAGTCGTGCAGCACGAGGTCCCGGGTCACCGCCCCGCCCCCGCGGACCGCAGGACGAGCGAACGGGCGGCCGCCACCGGCCGCCGTATGTGCTGTGTAGTCACCTTGTCACCTGTCAGATCGTGTCGTGCGCAGCCTCGTTGGAACGGATGTACGCATTCCGAACGCACCGTCATCCTCGCGCATCCGCACGCACGCCCACGACACGACCCCCGCCGCCCCGACCCCCACGGCCGAGTACGGCTTCGCGCGCGCCCCGTCCCTACGAGGCCGTGAGGAACGCACGCAGGTCCACGATCCCGTACCCCTCCTCCACGGCCGCGTCGATGATCCGCGGCAAGGCCTGGGCGTCCAGCACCACCCCGTCGTCCGCGCTGCTCCCGACGTGCATCTGCA
This sequence comes from Streptomyces sp. WAC06614, assembly GCF_003949795.1. Lineage (GTDB taxonomy): Bacteria > Actinomycetota > Actinomycetes > Streptomycetales > Streptomycetaceae > Streptomyces. The sequence goes on along the minus strand of NZ_RPRY01000073.1, from coordinate 2,340 downwards.
GGACGGCCCCCGGCCCCAGCGAGCCCACCGCCCTGCGGACCACCGCGTCGACGGTCATGCCGCCGGCCGGCCCCAGGTAGCCGTTCGTGTCGTTGGTGAACTCGATCGCCGCGTACCCCAGGTCGTTGACGTCGGCGACCGCGTCCTGCGTCGTGGAGCTGTACGGGAACCGGAAGAACGGCAGCGGCTCGACCCCGGACGCCGTACGGATCGCCGCGTCCGCCGCGCGGACCTCCCGCGCCCGTTCACGTGTGCTCAGGTCGTCGAAGTAGGGGTGGCTGTACGAGTGGTTGCCCAGCCCGTGCCCGGCCTCGGCCATGGCCCGTACGGCTGCCGGGTGGGCCTCGGCGTACCTCCCCGTCGGGAAGAACGTGGCGGGCACCTTCCGCCGGCGCAGCTCCGCCAGGACCGCGTCGAGTCCGCTCTCGTCCCACGCGGCGTTGAAGGTGAGCGCCACCACCTCGCGGGAGGTGGGCAACCGCCGGATCTCCTGCCCGAGCAGCGAGGCCGCCGGCCGAGGGCCCGCCAGGGGTCCCCCCTCCCGCTCCCGTCCGGCCGCCACGGCCACCGCACCCCGGCCGGACGTCGCCCCCGCAGCCAACAGCCCCGCCACCACGACCCGTCGTCCCACATCCACCGCACGCACTCCCTCGAACCCCGCACCGCCCCGCGCGGCACTCCCACGAGTGTGCGAGCGCAGCCCGGGAGAGCCCGGCCGAGCCGTGCCGAGCACCCGGGTGATCCGGCCGTCCTGGACGGGGACGTGGGTCAGGCCGTCTCCAGGAAGCTGTCCAGGGCGGTGAGCAACTGCGTGACGTCCTGATCGGTGGTGTGCAGGTGCGGGCTGACACGGATCGCCGAGCCGCGCGGGCCGGTGAACACGCCCGCCTCCTCCAGGGCCTTCGCCAGACGCTTCTGCAGGTCGCCGGGAACGGTGAGGCCGAGCATGTGCGGCCCGCGCGGCGCGGTGACGGACAGCCCCCGCGTGCCGGCGGCCGCGGCGATGCGGTCGGTGACCGTCGCGAGCGTGGCCGCGACACGGGCGACCGTCCACTGCGTCAGCTGTTCCAGGGCGGCCACGGCCATCGGCGTGAGCTCGAACGCCGTACGCTGCCCCACGTCGAAGCGGCGGGCCCCGGGCGCGTAGTCGCTGCGGTAGTCGACGAGCCGGGCGAAGTCCTCCGCACCCCGGCGCTGGATCCAGTTCTCCTCCAGCGGCCGCCCTTCCTGCCGTGCCGGAGCCACGTACAGGTAGCCCAGGCCGAAGGGGCCGAGCAGCCACTTGTAGCCGACCGTCACCAGGAAGTCCGGCCGCAGGGAGCCCACGTCGAGCGGCATGGCGCCCGCGGACTGACTGGCGTCGACCACGAGCGCGGCACCGGCCGACCGCGCCGCCGCGGCGATCGCGTCCAGGTCCAGCAGCGCACCGTCCGTCCAGTGCACCTGGGGCACCGACACCACGGCCACGCGTGCGTCGACCGCGGCCAGGACGGCCTCCGTCCAGCTCTGCCCCGGCTGACGCCGGACCGTGAGCAGACGAGCCCCCGTGGCCTCGGCGAACCGCCACCACGTGTAGATCCCGGACGGGTACTCGTCGGCGAGCACCAGGACGCGGCTCCCGGCGGCCGCGGTCAGGTTCGCCGCGGCGACCGCCATGCCGTAGCTCGTCGCCGGCACCAGCGCGACATCGTCCGCCGTGGCCCCGATCAGCGCCGCGAACAGCTCCCGGCGCCGCTCCGCCGCCGTGAACCAGTCGGCGGCCCGGATCCGCCACGGCTGGGCCCGCCACTCCAGGGCCGCCCTGCCGGCCGCCAGGCCGGCGCGCAGGGTCGGCGCCAGACTGGCCGTGTTGAAGTAGGCGATGCCTTCCGGTACGTCGAACAGCTCGCGGGCCGGAGGGAGCGGCGCGGGGCCGGCGGACGGTCTCATGGCGGCGAAGGCCTTTCGGTTCGTAGCTGTCCGACCTGGTCAGACGGCCATGCTGGGCGGCTCGGCGGGCACGGACCGGCGACGATCGAGGGAGTCCCCGTTCTGTCACCCGTCCGGGGGCTCCGACGTCCCGCCCCCGGTCCGAAAGCGGTCCGTTCGGCGCCCAGGCGGGTGATGTCCACCGAGCCGGCGCCGGGGGCCGGCCGTGGCACGAAGGCCCACAACGCGGCGAGGGCGAGGAGGGTGGGACAGAGGGCGGCTGCGCCACGGCGGGCGTCGACCTGCGCACCCTCGTCAGCAAGACCCTCCGCCTGCACGACGGCACGCTGACCGCCGCCGACGCCCCCGGCTCCGGAGCCGTCTTCACCCTCACCCTCCCGCTCGACCCCACCCCGCCGGAACCCCGATGAC
>NZ_RPRY01000719.1 GCF_003949795.1 Streptomyces sp. WAC06614 | reverse complement strand
CCCCGTCACCCCTTCGGGCCCCCGGTTCGAATCCGTTCCCCCTTTCGGCGTGACCCCGGCCACCGCTCCCCCGTTGAGCCCGGAGAGCCGGGGACCACCCCGGTGGCTCACCCTGCCGTTCCGTCCTAGTCCGAGGAGTCACCCCGTGCCGCGCATGCTCGACGTCAGTGATGACGTACGCGCCGAGATCGGCGACGAAGAAGCCGACCTGCTGCTTCGCGGTGAGACCGCGCCGGGCAGTTACGACTGCACCTCCTGCCGCACGCCGGGAGACTCCGAGCGCGAGCCCACCAGCACCGTGCTGTTCGTCGGTGAGGAGACCGCCGTCCTCGCCTTCGCCCACGGGCGGTGCATCCCCTCCCAGGTGGTGACCGTCTCCGAGGAGCAGCTCCAGGGTGCCGTCGCCAGCATCACCGGGGAGAGCCCGGCCGCTGCTCCTGCCTCCGACGTGCCGCAGTCCGAGCCCGGCGGGCAGGCCGTGCTGGGGATCACCAGCGGGCTGGTCCTGATCGACGGGGACCTGCACCCCGCCCTGGTGGTCGAGCCGACCGCGCCGATCGCGCGCCCCGGTACCACCGGCCCCGGTGACGACTTCCTGCCGCTGCTGATCGAGCAGGGCTTCATCCCTGTCACCGACACCGCCGAGCTCCCGTCCCCGCTCGCCGGCTGGTCCGTCCTGCTGGCCGCCGGCCAGCTGCACGCCGTGCTCCAGCCGGGTGGCGAGGCCGGCGGTCAGGTGGCGTGGTGGCAGGCGCACCAGGCCCTGGCGGTCACCGAGGGGTGGCGCACGGCCGTCAACAAGAAGAAGCAGGTGCTCGTCTACGCCGCCCCGGTCGGCTCCATCGGCCAGCAGCCCCGCGAGGACCTGCTGCGCGACGCGCTGGACAAGGCCGCCGCCGGGGGCAAGCTCGTGGCCGCTTCCATGCCGCTCGCCGGGACCTGAGCCGCCGCTCCCCCACCGGCCCCCACCGGCC
>NZ_RPRY01000718.1 GCF_003949795.1 Streptomyces sp. WAC06614 | reverse complement strand
ACGGCCAGGGGCGGGCGGCCGTAGCGCTCGGTCAGGGCACGGGTGTCGGCCCGGTTCAGCCAGCGGCCGTCGGGCCGCCGCACCCCCATGGCGGCGGGCACGGCGCGGCCGGTGGCCCGTGCGGGGTCGAGGCCGATGCTGTCGAGGCCGATGCTGTCGAAGGCGCGCAGGGCGTTGGGTGCGAGCACGATCCCGGCCCCGAGGGCGGGCCCGTCCGCGGTCCGCTCGTACACGATGACCTGCCACCCGCGCCGGTGCAGGGCCACGGCCGCCGTGAGCCCGCCGATTCCGGCTCCCACCACGACCGCGCGCCGTCGTCCAGATCGAGACATGCGTCCACCGCTCCTGTGTCGTGTGCCGATGCCCTGCCGCACATGACGGTCTCCTCTACAGGTGTAGAGGCTCGGGCGAGACCCACTCTACAGCTGTAGAGTGGGGGGATGTCATCCCCCTCGGCTGCGCCGGACCGCAGGACGCTGATCGCCGACACCGCCATCGCCACCGTGGCCGCCGCCGGGCTGCGCGGGCTGACCCACCGCGCGGTCGACTCCGCCGCCGGCCTGCCGGCGGGCAGCACGTCGTACTACTTCCGCACCCGGACGGCCCTGATCGAGGCCTGCTACCAACGCCTGGCCGAACTGGACCTGGCCGACGTGGACCTGGCCGATCCGGGCCTCGGCGGGGCAGGCCCGGGCGGGGTGGACCCCGGAGGGGCGCGGAGCGGCGGGGCGCGGAGCGGCGGCGCCGGGAGTGGGGGAACGGCGCCGGGAGGCGGGGTCGACGCGCCTGTCGAGCCCGTCTCGCCCGTCTCGCCCGTCTCGCCCGTCTCGCCCGTCGCGCCCGACGGCGCGGGGCGGGATGCGTCGGCGGCCGGGCGGGACGTGGCGGCGGCCGGGCTCGCCGCCGTGCTGCACCGCTGGCTGACGACGGGGCGGGAGCGTCAACTGGCCCGCTTCGAACTCACCCTGGAGGCCGCCCGCAACCCCGAGCTGC
>NZ_RPRY01000717.1 GCF_003949795.1 Streptomyces sp. WAC06614 | reverse complement strand
CGCACCGCGCCGCCTTCCTCGACGACCTCGCCGACTGGCTGCGCATCCCCTCCGTCTCGGGCCGGCCCGAGACGGAGGGGATGCGCAGCCAGTCGGCGAGGTCGTCGAGGAAGGCGGCGCGGTGCGTGGCGATGTACTGGCGGACGGCGCTGTCCGGGGTGTGGCTCATGGCTACGAGCCTAGCTGTCCGAGGAGTGGGCACTTCGCGGGTGCGGCTGGTCCTTTTTGTGAGCTTCGCCCCGGAGAATCGCCTCCAGTCGGGCCCGTCCCGGGAGCCGGCGGGGGCGGATGACGCGGCCGCTGCGGACGTGCAGGAACGCGGCCGTGACCTTGCGCAGGGGGGTGCCGGTGGCCTCGGCCCAGGCGAGGCGGTAGACGGCGAGCTGGAGGGGGTCGGCCTGGGTGGTGCGGCCGGTCTTCCAGTCGACGATCTCGTAGCCGCCGTCGGGGGTGGCGTAGACGGCGTCGATCCGGCCGCGGACGACCCGGCCGGCCAGGGTGACCTGGACCGGGACCTCCATCCGGTACGGGGTGCGGTCGGCGTACGGGCCGCGCTCGAAGGCGGCCTTGAGGCCGTCGAGGTCGTGGGCGTCGGCGACCTCCTGGTCGGAGCCGGGGAGCTCGGTGGCGGGGTCGAGGACGTCGAGGAGCGGGAGGGGGAGCTCGTCGAAGCGGGACTCCACCCAGGCGTGGAAGCGGGTGCCCTGGCGGGCGGCCGGCTGGGGCGGCCTGGGCATCGGGCGGGCGAGCTCGCGGGCGAAGGCCTGCTCGTCGGCGGCGAGCCGGAGCAGGTCACTGGCGGACAGCGCCGCGGGCAGCTCGACCTCGCGCGTCCCGGCGCGGGACGCGCGCAGCTCGCGCTCCAGCGCGTCGAGGTCCCGGTCCCAGGAAGCCACGACCCGCACCTCCTCCGGAGCCAACCCCCCACCGGCGTCCCCGGCCCCGGCGGCCCGCCGCGGCCCGGGATGCCCGGGCCGCGGCGGGCCGGGCATCCCG
>NZ_RPRY01000716.1 GCF_003949795.1 Streptomyces sp. WAC06614 | reverse complement strand
GCAGCTCGCTCAACTCGTCCAGCCCGCCCCGCCCGTGCCCGAGCAGCCCCGGATCGGGCAGGTCCGGGCCGAGCTGGACGAGTTGAGCGAGCTGCTGCGCCGCCAGGAGCGCGACCAGTGACCGAACGCCTCATCGGCGACCGCTACCAGCTCGCCACCGTCCTCGGCCAGGGCGGCATGGGGCAGGTGTGGACGGCGTACGACCGCCGCCTGGACCGCCGTGTCGCCGTCAAGCTGCTGCGCCCGGACAAGGTCGCCGGCCCCGGCACGGTGGCCGAGGAGCTGCGCCGCCGGTTCGTGCGCGAGTGCCGGGTCACCGCCCAGGTCGACCACCCGGGCCTGGTCACCGTCCACGACGCCGGCAGCGACGGCGACGACCTGTTCCTCGTCATGCAGTACGTCGAGGGCGCCGACCTCGCCGACCACCTCGCCGAGCACGACCCGTACCCGTGGCCGTGGGCGGTCTCCGTCGTGGCCCAGCTGTGCTCGGTGCTCTCCGCCGTGCACGCGGTGCCGATCGTCCACCGCGACCTCAAGCCGCGCAACGTGATGGTCCGCCCCGACGGCACGGTGACCGTGCTCGACCTCGGTGTCGCCTCCGTCATGGACACCGACACCACCCGCCTCACCAGCACCGGCTCACCCATCGGCAGCCCCGCGTACATGGCCCCCGAACAGGCCATGGGCGGCGCGGTCGGCCCCTACACCGACCTCTACGCCCTCGGCGTGCTGCTCTACGAGCTCCTCAGCGGCAACGTCCCCTTCGCCGGCTCCACCGCGCTCGGCGTGCTCCACCGGCACCTGTACGAACCCCCGCTGCCGGTCCGTCAGCTGCGCCCGGAGGTTCCGCAGAAGCTGGAGGCCGTCCTGCTGCACCTGCTGGCCAAGGACCCCCAGGACCGCCCGTCCTGCGCCCAGGAGGTCTACGAGGCCCTGGTCCCGCTGCTGCCCACCCCCGGCTCGGCCGCCCCGGCCGGCCGGGGGTGGGCAGCAGCGGGACC
>NZ_RPRY01000715.1 GCF_003949795.1 Streptomyces sp. WAC06614 | reverse complement strand
CTGGGCGGCCGGGCCGTGATCAACTCGGTGAACTACGAGGACGGTGACGGCCCCGAGTCCCGCTTCGCCAAGGTGACCCGGCTGGCCCAGGAGCACGGCGCCGCGCTGATCGCGTTGACGATCGACGAGGAGGGTCAGGCGCGGACGGTGGAGAAGAAGGTCGAGATCGCCGAGCGGCTGATCGGGGACCTGACGGGGAACTGGGGGATCCGTGAGTCGGACATCCTCATCGACACCCTGACCTTCACCATCTGCACCGGTCAGGAGGAGTCCCGCAAGGACGGCATCGCCACGATCGAGGCGATCCGTGAGCTCAAGCGGCGTCACCCGGACGTGCAGACCACGCTGGGTCTGTCGAACATCTCGTTCGGTCTGAACCCGGCGGCGCGGATCCTGTTGAACTCGGTCTTCCTGGACGAGTGTGTCAAGGCGGGGCTGGACTCGGCGATCGTGCATGCGTCGAAGATCCTGCCGATCGCCCGTTTCGACGAGGAGCAGGTCACCACCGCGCTGGATCTGATCTACGACCGGCGGGCGGAGGGCTACGACCCGCTGCAGAAGCTGATGGCGCTGTTCGAGGGTGCCACCGCCAAGTCGTTGAAGGCGGGCAAGGCGGAGGAGCTGGCGGCGCTGCCGTTGGAGGAGCGGCTCCAGCGGCGGATCATCGACGGGGAGAAGAACGGTCTGGAGGCCGACCTCGACGAGGCGTTGCTGACCCGGCCGGCGTTGGACATCGTCAACGACACGCTGCTGGAGGGCATGAAGGTCGTCGGTGAGTTGTTCGGGTCGGGGCAGATGCAGCTGCCGTTCGTGCTCCAGTCCGCCGAGGTGATGAAGACCGCGGTGGCGCATCTGGAGCCCCACATGGAGAAGTCGGACGCGGAGGGCAAGGGCACGATCGTGCTGGCCACCGTCCGCGGGGACGTCCACGACATCGGCAAGAACCTCGTCGACATCATCCTGTCCAACAACGGCTACAACGTCGTCAACCTCGGCATCAAGCAGCC
>NZ_RPRY01000714.1 GCF_003949795.1 Streptomyces sp. WAC06614 | reverse complement strand
GGGCCGGGACGGACGGGCGGAGGGGTGCGGGGCGGACCGCTGCGGCGGGTCAGGCGTGGAAGGGCAGGCCGGCGTCGGCCACCAGCTCCAGGTCGTCGCCCTCGGGGGGCGGCAGCAGGCTGGCGGAGCCGTCGCTGACCGGGACCACGCCCAGCTCCAGCAGCTCGGCCATGGCGGCGCTGCCCGCCATGTCGCGGACCTGGAGCTGGTAGCGGGGGGTGGTGCGGTAGGCGCCGCCGGCGTCGTCCCCGGTGCGCTGGAGGAACCCGGAGTCGGTGAGGAAGGCGACGGCCTTGCCCACGATGCCGGTGGTGGAACCGGCCAGCCGGCGGGCGTCCTTGGTGGCGCCGGTGGCGCTGCGCCGGGCGTAGACCCGCCAGGCGGCCTCCAGGCCGGGGGCGTCGCTGGCGGGGTCGGTGTTCTCGCCGAGGTCCTCGGCGCGCTCCTCCAGGCGCCGGCAGGCCTGCCGGACGAAGGCGTCGACGCCGTTGACGGTGATCCGGCCGATGTAGCCGTCGTCGGCGAGGTCCTCGGGGCGGGGGAACGCCAGCGCGGCGACGGCCAGGTGGGCCAGGCCGTGCAGGAACCGGTCGGCGGAGTCGGCGGCGGTGCGGCGGGCGTAGTCGCCCATGCGGACGGCGAAGACGGAGTCCTCGGCGGCGGCCACGGCCATGCCGGCCCGGGTGGAGACCTCCAGCACGACCAGGCCGAGGCCGGTGGCGACGGCGTCGGCGAGGCGGGCGAAGCCGGGGTCCTCGCGGTAGCGGCGCAGCAGCTCGGCGTACTCGGCGTCGCGGGCGGGCAGCAGCTTGGGCTGGAGCCCGTACGCGACCAGGCGCGCGGCGTCGGCGGCGTCCGCCGGGGTGACGCCGGCGGCCGGTCGGCCCGGGCTGGTGACGGCCGCGGGCGAGGCCTCGTCGGGCTCGCTCCACGCGACGTGCTCGGCGTGGCTCTCGCTCACGACTGGTGCTCCTCGGCGGTGGTGGGGGGGGGGGGGGGCGGCGGGGTCACG
>NZ_RPRY01000713.1 GCF_003949795.1 Streptomyces sp. WAC06614 | reverse complement strand
AGACGCCGATCGTGGGCTGGCTGCGTGAGCTGGGTGGCCCGGTGGACGGGTTCCACCAGGCGATGCTGCTCCAGGCCCCGGCCGATGCCACGTTCGAGGGGCTTCAGGCCGCGGTCCAGGCGCTGCTGGACCACCACGACATGCTGCGTGCGCGGTTGGTGCGCGGTGAGGGCGTCTGGAGCCTGGAGGTGCCCGCGCCGGGTGCGGTCCGGGCCTCGGACGTGCTGCGGGTGGCGGCCGGTGAGGATGTCGCCGGGGAGGCGCGGGCCGCTCGGGAGCGGCTGGCGCCGGACGCGGGTGTGATGGTGCAGGTGGTGTGGTTCGAGCAGGCGAGGCGTCTGCTGGTGATGGCGCACCACCTGGTCGTGGACGGTGTGTCGTGGCGGGTGCTGCTGCCGGACCTGGCCCAGGCGTACGCGGGTGGTGAGCTGGAGCCCGTGGGCACCTCGTTCCGCCGGTGGGCGGAGCAGCTCACCGCACTGGACCGCTCCGCCGAACTCCCGCTGTGGACGCAGCAGTTGACGGGCGACGATCCCCGGCTGGGGGTCCGTGCCCTGGACCCGGCCGTGGACACCGCCGACACCGTCCGGCACCTGTCGCTCACCCTGCCCTCGCAGGTGACGGGTGCGCTGCTGACGGAGGTGGCGGCGAAGTACCGGGCGACGGTCAACGACGTCCTGCTGACCGGTTTCGCGCTGGCGGTTTCGCGCTGGCGGGAGGGCGCCGGCACCGAGGTGCTGGTGGACCTGGAGGGTCACGGCCGGGAGGCCGTGGTCGAGGGTGCGGACGTGTCGCGGACGGTGGGCTGGTTCACCAGCATGTTCCCCGTCCGGCTGGACGCCGGCACCGGCTCGGACCTGGGCCGGTCGCTGAAGGCGGTCAAGGAGCAGCTGCACGCCCTGCCCGACAACGGCATCGGCTACGGCCTGCTGCGCCACACCGGCACGCACCCCGAGGCCGCGGCCGCCCTGGCCGCACTGCCCGCCCCGCAGATCGGCTTCAACTACCTCGGCCGTTTCGA
>NZ_RPRY01000712.1 GCF_003949795.1 Streptomyces sp. WAC06614 | reverse complement strand
CCACGGCCCTTGGCGACGGCGTCGTGCGTGACCAGGTGGACGTCGAGGTCGGGGCCGGACTCGCGGGCCACGGTCGCGCTCACGCCGGGGCCGAAGACGTACTGCCAGGGCTTGCGGCGGCTGACGCCCAGCACGATCTGGGTGGCGTTGACCCCGCGGGCGAACTCCAGCAGGGAGCTGGGGATGTCGTCGCCTATGACGTGGTGGAAGGTTCCGCCGAGGTCTTCGACGAGGGTGCGTTGGACGGCGAGTTCCTTCGGGGAGGCGGAGGTGAGGCCGTCGCTGGCCGCGATGTAGACGGCGAGGACCTCCCCGCCGGCGCCCTTCTCCGCGAGCCGGGCGGCCCTGCGGATCAGCGTGCGGCCCTCGGGCCCACCGGTCAGACCCACCACGATCCGCTCGCGCGCCTGCCAGGTCGAACGGATGCCGTGCTCGCCCCGGTACTGCTGGAGGTACTCGTCGACCCGGTCCGCCGTCCACAGCAGCGCCAGCTCCCGCAACGCCGTCAGGTTCCCGGGACGGAAGTAGTTCGACAACGCCGCGTCGACCTTGTCCGGCTGGTAGACGTTCCCGTGCGCCATCCGCCGCCGCAACGCCTGCGGCGACATGTCCACCAGCTCGATCTGGTCCGCACGCCGCACCACCTCGTCCGGCACCGTCTCCCGCTGCCGGATCCCCGTGATCGACTCCACCACGTCACCCAACGACTCCAGATGCTGGATGTTCACCGTGGACACCACGTCGATCCCGGCCCGCAGCAACTCCTCCACGTCCTGCCACCGCTTGGCATGACGCGAACCCGGCACGTTCGTGTGCGCCAACTCGTCCACCAGCACCACCGCCGGCCGCCGGACCAGCACCGCGTCCACGTCCATCTCCGTGAACACCGCACCCCGGTACGCCAACTCCCGACGCGGCACCTGCTCCAACCCGTGCAGCATCACCTCCGTACGCGGCCGACCGTGATGCTCCACGAAACCCACCACACAATCGGTCCCGCGCTCCACCCGACGATGCCCCTCCGA
>NZ_RPRY01000711.1 GCF_003949795.1 Streptomyces sp. WAC06614 | reverse complement strand
TCGTGAGACACCGGGCGGCCAGGTGAGGCGAACCATCGAGTGCAACCGCCTGAAAGCCATACCCGGCGTCTCTGGATCTCCAAGACCTTACGACTGGCCTCGATCGACCCATCAACAACGTAGGACCGCCTGAGGGGGTCCCACCGGGCCGGCTGCCCGGGCCGCTCCTGGCCGGGCCCGTGTCAGAAGGTGGCCGACGCGCCGATGGGGAGGTCCCACAGGTCCGTGCGCGCCAGGCCCGCCCGGGCCCAGGCGGCGCGGACCCGCAGGAGCGGTTCGAGGACGGGTTCGGCCGACAGGGCGAAGGTGGCCCAGTGCATGGGGGCCATCCGCCGGGCCCCGAGGTCCAGGCAGGCCTGCACGGCCTCCTCCGGGTCGGCGTGGACGTCGCGCAGCCACCAGCGGGGCGCGTAGGCGCCGATCGGGAACAGGGCCAGGTCGATGCCGGGGTGGCGGCGGCCGATCTCGCCGAACCAGTGGCCGTAGCCGGTGTCCCCGGCGAAGTAGACGCACTTGCGGTCGGGGGCACGGGTGTCGGTGAGCACCCAACCGCCCCACAGGGTCCGGCAGGTGTCGAGCAGCGTGCGCTTGGACCAGTGGTGGGCGGGGACGAAGTCGAAGCGTACGCCGCCCAGTTCGGCCGCCTCCCACCAGTCCAGCTCGGTGACCTCGCTGAACCCGCGGCGACGGCACCAGCGGCCGAGGCCGGCGGGGACGAACAGCGGGGTGCGGCGCGGCAGCCGGCGCAGGGTGGGTGCGTCGAGGTGGTCGAAGTGGTTGTGGCTGATCACCACGGCGTCGACGGGCGGCAGGTCCTGCCAGCGCACCCCGACCGGGGTCATCCGGGCCGGGGTGGCGAAGATCCGCCGGGACCAGACGGGGTCGGTGAGCACGGTCAGTCCGCCGATCCGCAGCACCCAGCTGGCGTGCCCGGCCCAGGTGACGGAGACGGTCCCGGCGTCGACCGGGGGCAGCGGGGCGGGCACGCCAGCTGGGTGCTGCGGATCGGCGGACTGACCGTGCTCACC
>NZ_RPRY01000710.1 GCF_003949795.1 Streptomyces sp. WAC06614 | reverse complement strand
CACCCGTACACCCGCGGCCTGCTGGACTCCATCCCGCGCCTGGACCAGAAGGGCCAGGACCTCTACGCGATCAAGGGCCTGCCCCCCAACCTGCTCGCCATCCCGCCCGGCTGCGCCTTCCACCCCCGCTGCCCGATGGCGCAGGCCGTCTGCCGCACCGACGTCCCGCCGCTCTACCAGGTCACCGAGTCACCGGTACCGCGCACCAGCGCCTGCCACTTCTGGAAGGAGTGCCTCCGTGCCGGGAACTGAACCGATCCTGGAGGTCACCGACCTGGTCAAGCACTACCCGCTCACCCAGGGCATCCTGTTCAAGCGGCAGATCGGCGCGGTCAAGGCGGTCGACGGGGTCTCCTTCGGCCTCGGCGTGGGCGAGACCCTGGGCATCGTCGGCGAGTCGGGCTGCGGCAAGTCGACCGTGGCCCGGATGCTCGTCAACCTGGAACGTCCCACGGCCGGCGCGATCACGTACAAGGGCGAGGACATCACCCGGCTGTCCGGCAAGGCCCTCAAAGCGGTACGCCGCAACATCCAGATGGTCTTCCAGGACCCCTACACCTCCCTCAACCCCCGGATGACGGTCGGCGACATCATCGGCGAACCGTACGAGATCCACCCCGAGGTCGCCCCCAAGGGCGACCGCCGCCGCAAGGTCCAGGAACTCCTGGACGTCGTCGGCCTGAACCCCGAGTACATCAACCGCTACCCCCACCAGTTCTCCGGCGGCCAGCGCCAGCGCATCGGCATCGCCCGCGGCCTGGCCCTGCGCCCCGAGGTGATCGTGGCGGACGAGCCGGTCTCCGCCCTGGACGTCTCGGTCCAGGCCCAGGTGATCAACCTCCTGGAACGCCTCCAGGCGGACTTCGCCCTCTCCTACGTCTTCATCGCCCACGACCTGTCGATCGTCCGCCACATCTCGGACCGCGTGGGCGTGATGTACCTCGGCAAGATCGTCGAGCTGGGCACCGACACCCAGATCTACGACCACCCCACCCACCCCTACACCCAGGCCCTGCTGTCGGCCGTCCCGGTC
>NZ_RPRY01000072.1 GCF_003949795.1 Streptomyces sp. WAC06614 | reverse complement strand
CGCCACCACTGACCGCCCCACCGGCAGCAGCCGCCCCCGCCGCCACGCTGACGTACTGCTCCCGTACCTCCTGGTACCGCAGCAGCTCCGCCGCCACCGGCTCCAGCACCCGGGCCCGCCCGCACCCGGCCGCGGCCTGCCGCAGCCGCCGTTCGGCGTCCTGCCCGTAGCGCCGCGCCGGCCCGCGGGCGGCCATCGAGCACGCCCACTCCACCAGCGGCCCGCCGACGATGCCCGCCGCCATCAGCAGCACCGGCGGCAGCAGCTCCGGCTCCAGCACGCCCACGATCTGTCCGACCAGCCACAGCCCGCCGAAGATCTGCAGCAGCGTCATCGCCGCCTGGGTCAGGACCGCCGCCGGCCACCACGCCGGCCGCGGCGGCCGGCCCGTGGGCACACCGGCCGACAGCGCCAGCTCGTCCAGCGCCTCCGGCAGCCCGGCGGCCCCGCGCGCGGCGGTCTCCCGTACCGCCTGCGCCCAGGGGTCGGGCAGCCCCTCGGCCGCTTCGTCGGCCACGGTCCGTACCGCCTGCTCCACCCGCTGGCGGGCCGTCACCTCCGCCTCCACGGGCTCCGGTTCGACCCCGAAGGTGCGTCCGCCGATGGCGGCCAGCGCCGCCAGCCCGCCCAGGCGCTGCGGGGCGCGCCGGCCCTCGTACCAGCGCCACAGCCGCAGCCACGGCGTCCCGCAGGCCTTGCCGGCGTTGCGCCGCCAGGCCCGTTCCGCCGCGAGTCCGGCGGCGTAGGCGCCGACGGCCTCGGCGAGCCGGTCCTCGAACTCCGCCCGGGCCCGCTCCCCCAGCTCCGGCAGCGGTCCGTCGGTGACGTACAGCGGCCGCAGCCGCACCGCCGCGCGGTCGACGTCGGCGGAGATGCGCCGGGTGGCCGCCCCGCGTTCCTGGGTGAACTGGGCCAGCAGTTCCCGCAGCTCCCCCACGCCCTCGCCGGTCAGCGCGGACAGCCCGAGCACGGTCGCGCCCGGCTCGCCGTGCTCGCCGAGCGCCATCCCGTCCTCGTCCAGCAGCCGGCGCAGGTCGTCCAGCACCTGGTCGGCGGCCTCGCCGGGCAGCCGGTCCACCTGGTTGAGCACGACGAAGGTGACCTCGGCATGGCCGGCGAGGGGGCGCAGGTAGCGCTCGTGGAGGACGGCGTCGGCGTACTTCTCCGGGTCGACCACCCAGATCACGGCGTCGACCAGCCCCAGGACCCGGTCCACGTGCGCCCGGTGCGCACCCACCGCGGAGTCGAGGTCGGGCAGGTCCACCAGGACCAGCCCCTGGAGAGCGCCGGCCGCCTCGCCGGTCTCGCGGGGCCTGCGGCGCAGCCGGCCGGGGATCTCCAGCCGGTCCAGGAGGCCGGCCGCGCCGTCGGTCCAGCTGCACGCGATGGGCGCGGCGGTGGTGGGCCGGCGCAGTCCGGTCTCCGAGATCTGTACCCCTGCGAGTGAATTGAAGAGCGTGGACTTGCCGCTTCCGGTGGCTCCGGCGATGGCGACGACCGTGTGCTGCCCCGACAGTCCGCGGCGCGCCGCCGCCTCGTCCAGCACCCGCCCCGCCTCGGCGAGCGTCTTGCCGTCGAGCCGGGTGCGGGACAGTCCGACGAGGTGGCGCAGCGCCTCCAGCCGGGTCCGCAGCGCCTGCCCCTCCGGGCTGACCGGCACGCTGGGCACGACCCCGCCGTCGCCGCCGGCCCCGGAGACGGTTCCCGGGACACCCGACATCCCCGACACCCCGGCAAACCCTGACATTCCGGATGCGCCTGCCCCGCCCGACACGGCCCGCACGAGCGCGTCGTCCGCGTCGGGGTCGTCGTCGAGGCCGTGCCCGCCCCGGCTGTCGGCGCGGCGCGAACGCGCGATGAGCCCGTCGTCCCAACGGTCGTCGGTGCGATCGGCCAGTGCGGTCACCGCGTCACCTCTCCTTCTGCAGTACGGACAGCGCGGCGATCAGCTCGGCCTGGGCCTCGGGGGTCACTTCGAGTGCGTCGAGCGGGGCCAGGCGGCGGTCGCGTTCGGCGCGCAGGACCTCGTCCAGGTGCTCCCCGACGAGTTCCCCGCCGCGGTCGCGCAGCCGCAGCGCGGCCTGTACGCCGATCCGCTCGACGAGCTTCTCTCCTGCGCCGCGGGCCCGTTTGCCGCCGAGCAGGGCCGCCACCAGCAGCGCGGCCACGGCGTCGGGGTCGGGCAGGGGCTGCTTGGCGAGCCGGCCGACCTCTTCCTCGGCCAGCTCCTCCAGCACGCGCCGCCAGCGCCGTACGGCCGCCCCGATGCGTTCGCCGGCCTCCCGGTCGGGCGTGGGCAGCGGGACCGCGCCGGCCGCGGGCTCCTTGCGCCAGGCCTCGGCGATGCGTTCGTCGGCGGCGGCGACGGCGCACTGGAGCAGGGCCGACAGGCTCTCGGCGAGGGAGTCGAGCAGCTCGTCGGCGGTGGTGTCGAGGGGGTAGCCGCGCCACCGGGTCAGCGCGTCCCCGGCCAGCACGGCGCCCGCGTCCAGCCGGCCCCGTACCCGCCTGCCCTCCCTGCGGTACGCCTCCTCGACGGCGGTGGTCAGCCGTACGGCAGCGGCGTGCTGGGCGGCGACGGCGGAGGCGAGCTCGGGCATCCGGCGACGCAGGGAGTCGAGCGCGCCGAGGGCGGTGCGCCCGACGGCGTACTGCCGGGCGGCCGGGTCCTGGGTGTGGTGCAGCAGCCAGCCGGCGAGCGGCGCGACGGCACTGGCGGGCAGCAGCCCGCCGCCCCCGGCGGACTCGGGCAGTTCCGGAACGGTGAACCGCGGTACGTCGCCCAGCCCGGCCCGGGTGAGCAGCGCGCCGTACTGCCGGGAGACCTCGGCGAGCACCTGGTGCGGCACCCGGTCGAGGACGATGACCAGGGTGGCCTTGTACTCCTTGGCGGTCCGCAGCAGGTGCCAGGGCACGGCGTCGGCGTAGCGGGAGGCGGTGGTGACCATGACCCAGACGTCGGCGGCGCAGATGAGCTGGGCGGCGAGGGTGCGGTTCTCGACGACGAGGGAGTCGATGTCGGGCGCGTCGAGCAGGGTGAGCCCGCGCGGGAGGGTGCTGACGGTCTCGATCCGCAGCTCGTGGGCGGCGCCGGCGGCGGCCGCCCGGGCCTTGGCGGACCTGCGCCCCGCGGGGGTGAGGAGCTCTTCCTCCTCGTCGGCGGGGAGCCATACGCGCAGCAGATCGGGCAGGACGCGCATGCCGGCGAACCAGTGGTGGTCGTCGGGGTGGCAGACGAGCACGGGGGTTCGGGTGGTGGGCCGCAGCACACCGGCCTCGCTGACCTGACGCCCGACGAGCGAGTTGACCAGGGTGGACTTCCCGGCCCCGGTGGACCCGCCGATGACCGCGAGCATCGGTGCCTCGGGCGCCTTGAGGCGGGGGACCAGGTAGTCGTCGAGCTGGGCGAGCAGCTCGGCCCTGGTCTGCCGGGCGCGGGGAGCGCCGGGCAGGGGCAGCGGCAGACGCACGGAGGCGACCCGGTCGCGCAGGGCGGACAGGGCATCGAGCAGCTGGGGCCGAACATCCAAGGTCACCACATGTGAAGAATGCCCAATTTGTGACCTTTTTTGAAGCTTATACGCCTCGCGCGCGCCGACCGCGACTCGGGAGGAACATCCCAGACACAAGGGGCGAGTGGGGCGCAGGCATAACGAGTGCACAACACCCGGCGCGTGGCGGCGCAAAAGCGGTGCGAGAATCGCACCTGCCTGCGATTATCGGGACCGCTTCACCGAACCTCCACATCGTGGCACGCCAGCGAAGCAACCGGGACAAGGCGACCGGAGCCCTATCCTTGACCCGGCACGGCCCGAAGTCCCACCCCCAGACGGGGCTCCAGACCACACACGGTCACCTACCGGCCCCCGTAGCTCAGTGGATAGAGCAGGCGCCTTCTAAGCGCTTGGCCGCAGGTTCGAGTCCTGCCGGGGGCGCTTCGTTCGTCCGATTGTCAGCCCTCCCTCGCGGAGGGCTTTTTCGCAGGTCAGCGCACCTTAGCGCGTCTGCTGTAGTGGCCACGTAAGGGCCGGACCGCCCCCGCGGAGTGCGAGCGGCCGTCCGGCCCTGTCCGGCTGTTTCCGGGTTTCTGCGGGTGGCCACGGTGCATACACGGTGCAGTCCGCGCCGCCCCAATCGTCAGACCTCGGGTAGGTCTCCCCCGGCCTCGATCCTCTTCTTGAGGTCCGGCAGGTGCCCCGCGATGCACCGGGCGTAGATCGCGAGCAGTACCGGAACGCTGTTGCCCGCCCACTCGGCCACCTGCGCCGGCGGCACCCCGTCGTTGAGCCAGTTGGTCAGGCAGGTGTGCCGAAGGTCGTAGACGCGCTTCCCCAAGGGGGAGGCGTACTCCTCCGGGGTGAGCACCTCTTTACGGGCGGAGCGCCACGCCCGGCGGATGACGGATCCGGCGAGGATCTCCCCCTTCTCCCCTTGGAAGAGGAGATCGCCGGGCTTCAGGGCCTCGCGCTCGATGTGCTCGCGGAGGATCTTCGTCAGCGCGGGCCGGCAGGGGACGACGCGCATGTCGTCCGCCGCTCTTCCCTTCAGGCCCCGCTCCTCGTGGATCGCCCCGTCATCCGTCCAGTGCTTGCCCACCTCGGGCTGCGCGGTGTGGAAGAGGATCTCTCCCCACTGGTCGTCCGCGGCCGCGGCCGGCAGGCGTACGTCCATCACGTCCACTGCGATCGCCTCCTCGGGGCGGGGCCCCGCGTAGTACATCGTCGCGAAGAACGCGTGGAGCCTCCGGCCGCCCCGGGGCCGGCCGCGCACCCACCCGAGCAGGCCGGCCGCCTTGAGGGGGTTGAGGAGCGACCGCTTGTCGACGGCCGTACTCGTCTTGGGGGACGCTCCCCTGCCCTTCGGAAGTGGGTTCGTCCGGAGGACGTCGTGCCGGACCGCGTACTCCATGGCGACGTTCAAGATCCGGCGGTGCCGCTTCACGGAGCTGGCGGCGGCCGTGGTGCCGTCCAGCAGGCTCGACACGGCGTGCAAGACGGCGTCCACCTTCGTGGTGCTCTCCCACGCGGCCATGGTCAGGCTGTTCCGCTCGATCCACCTCAGCACGACCGACTCGTCCGCTGGCACCGCGGCCCGCCGGCGGGCGTTGAAGGCGTACTCCCGTAAGGCGCGCCGCACGGTGACCGGGTCGTACGCGCTGGGCACCGGCGCCTTCAGCAGTGCGAGCGTGGCCGCCGTCAGGGCCTTCGCAGTGTTCTTGCGGCTGTTGCCGCTGGTGCGCTGCCACTGGTGATCGGCGAACTGAACGGCGAAGTCGTACCAGCTCACCTCGGCCGCGCCGGACCGGTGCGAGACCGGCCGGCCGGTCGTGACGCTGAACGCCTCGCCGCGTCGGGTGGCGCCGACCAGCTCGGAGCGGAACGCGTCCGCGAGCGCGGCCGTGGCGAACGGTGCCCGCCACTCCCTGCCGCCGAGGAACCAGCGCACGGTGTACGTGGTGCCCTTGGCCATCTTGCGCGTGCCGATCTTCCAGATCTTGACGTCGTACGTGGTGTCCATCAGGCAGCGTCCTCGCGGTCGTTCAGCCAGTTCTCCAGGTCACCCCAGCGGACGCGCAGCTCGCCGTTGGGCAGCTTGATGCAGCGCGGGGCGCGGCGCTTGAGGCGCCAGTCGTAGAAGGTGGATCGCGAGACCCCGAGCTCGGCGCAGACCTCGGGGACCGTGAGCATCCCGCGGGAACGGGTGTGGGTGGTCATGGGTGCCTCCGCGGCATGCGGGGAGAGCTAGCGCTCCCCGCCGCGTGTTGAGTCCGCATTGCTGTGGGTCGCGACTCATCGCGACTCAGAGGCCCGAGCAGGGGCATGAGCCGCGATGAGTCGCGACACGGGCTACTGCGGGTCGGATGGGGTGAGGGTGATTCCGGTGTACGTGGGCACCTGCTGGCCGTAGGCGTCGCGGGGGCGCGTGCGGCGGAGCTGCGGGACGACGGAGAGCAGGTTGCGGCCGAACATCTGCTTCGTACCGGTGGACTTGACCCCGTTGTCCTCGGCCCACTCCCGCCAGACCGCCCACAGGGTGTCCACGGGAACCTCGCACGCCGGCCCCGTCATGCAGCGCTCACGTACGAACGCGCTCGTGGGCGAGGCGGTGTCCTGCATGGTGATCACCGCCTCCTGGGAGGACGGCGGCTCGGTGATCCGGCCGGTGCGCTCCAGGCGGGCGAGGCCGTCCAACGACCAGTTGAGGATGCCGGGCATTTCGGCGGCGAGCTTGCCGGTCAGCTTGGTGTCCTCCTTTCCGAGCCAGGACACCGTCATGTTGAGGACGACGAACCGGCGCGCGATCACGCCCGAGGAGTCTCCGAAGTTCGGCAGCTCATTGGTGAGGATCATCAATCGGGTGGGGAGCTTGCCCGTCCACGGGTCGCGGAACTTCCGGTCGATGTCGATGGTGTCCTCACCGGAGATGGTGAGCAGTCGCTCGACCACCTGGCCGTTGTCCTTGCCGGAGAGGCGGGCGTCGGAGATGACGGCCAGGGGCTTGCCGAGCAGGGTGGAAAGCCCGAAGTTGCTGCCCAGCCCTGCGAGTGTGGGGCCTGCGAGGTTCTCCTTTCCGACCAGCTCCTTGAGGACCCGGGCGATCGTGCCCTTCCCGGAGCGGGAGGGGCCTTTCATGAGGAGGATCTTCTGTTGGTCGGTGCGGCCGGAGAGCACGTACCCGAACCACTCCTGGAGCGCGGCGATCGCGGCCGGGTCGTCCGGCCAGACCTGCTTCAGGAACGCCTCCCAGCTCGGAGCGGTGGCGTGCCGGTCGTAGTCGTACGGGACGGATACGAGGTTGAAGAACCCGGGACCGTGCGGCAGCAGCTCCCGGTCCCGTATCCGCAGAAGCCCGTTCCGGCACGCCACGATGGGGCTGTGGTCGTGCCGGCCGCGCTCGTGGTCGATCCAGGACGGGGCGTCCACGTCATTCGGCAGCAGCGTGATGGCGGCGAGGGCGTCGAGCAGGTTGCTGATCTTCGTCTTCGTGGGTGCCCAGTCGCGGACTTCGGGGGCTCCGTCCTTGTCACTGCCGGCCTGAAAGGTGGCGTGCTCCAGTCGTTTGTAGAGGCCGGCGCGCATCTGCTGCTCGTCGAACTCCCGCCAGCAGGTGCCCGTCCACCACATCCACATGCCGCGCCAGCGCCGGATCCGCAGGTGCCCCTCCTCGGTTTGCCAGTCGGGAACGAGACGGCGGGCCACGGCCAGGGGGTGGGAGTGCGGGGGCAGTTCCTCGCCGGTCATGAGGCCCTCCTCCCCTCGCGCGGTGCCCGCAGGGGGCAGACGCTTCGGTGGCGGGCGTGACGCGCTTCCAGGGCCTTGCAGCCGCGCAAGCCCGTTGCACGCTCGTCCCATGTCCCGCACGCGCACCACGCGTGCGCCCACGGCGTGCCCCGGAAGGGCGCAACCAACCGCAACACCGCGACGATGCGGGGTCCGTCATCCGGTCGCGGGTCAGGGAGAAGGGCAACGACGACGCCTTCGGCGGCGCCCTTCGGCGCGCTACGACCGTTGGTGGTCAGGGCTCCTTCGGCGGAGCTGGACCCGGCGGGTGTTCGGGCGTGGCCTTCCAGGCGGGCAGGGTCGCGTGGCGTCATGCCGCGTCCCGGGGCCGGGCCGCGCGGAGGGAGCTCTCGAGCGCACTCCGGATCGTGGCGCGGCACTCGGCCGCGGTGAGGCCTCGCGACTCCCCCGCCGCTTGGAAGGCCTCCTCGACCTCCTGGCGGGGGATGTCGCCCCACGCGACGAAGCGCCCCACCTTGAAGGCGCACCGGTTCAACGTGGCGTTGCGCTGCTTGTCCGGCGCGGTGCGGACGACGGTGCACTCGGCGTCGAGCGCCGCGCGGGCCACGCGGGTCCCGCTGACCGTGGGCGGCGTCAGCCGCTTGGCCGCGGTCGGCGGCACGGACTGGAGTAAGGAGAGCAGCCAGGGCGGGAGTTCGGCGAGGGGCGCGTCGTCCGTCACCTCGTAGGCACCGGCCGGGATGTTGCTGCCAGGGGCCACGACGTATCCGCCCCAGGCTCGCGTGTCGATGAGCGGGCCCAGCTTGCCCGCGGTGTTGCCGAGCCAGCCACCGGGCGGGGCGGTGAAGAACAGGTGCTCGCCGCCACTGGGGGTCCGGGTCCGGTATGTGATGGGTACGGCCTGCCCGGCGCGCTCGCAGAGCGCCTTGAAGGTGTCCGCGCCGGACGGCGCGTCCGCCGTGTTCTTGGGCTGGTCGAGGTCGACCACGAGCAGGCCGGCCGGGCCGGTGGCGATGCCGATGTTGTACGGGTTGTGGGTCCAGCACCGCCGGATGGTGTCCGGGTCGGTGGTGGCGCGCTGCTCCCATTTCGCGTGCCCGGCGGCGCACGGCCCCGTGCGGGGGCAGTGGGCTTCGGCATGCAGCGCGGGCCGCTTCTGGCCGGGGCGGAGGGGGAAGACGGGCCAGCCCCGGGCGGCGGCCGCGAGCGCTGCGGACAGCAGCGCGGAGGGCGGGTGATGCGTCATGCTGGGGGTCTCCTGTCTGTCTTCGGACGGTCAGGGAGGACCGCGGCGGCGGGCGACCTTGGTGGGGAGTCCCGCCGCCGCGGCGTACCTACTGCTGGTGGATCCAGGCGGCGTACTCCTGGCGGGGGTAGCCACGGGGGTTCATGAACGCCGCGTCGCTGCCGGCGTCGTGGGGCGTGCCGTTGTACGTGTCGGAAGCGCTGGCGTCGCAGACACGGAACCGGTGAGCGGCCTCGATCGCGGCCACGAGGGCGTCGCCCTCGGCGCCGTGGCGGGCGTCGTCCAAGGCGATGCGGTCCAGCACAGCCGCCTTGCGGAGCCAGAACACGCGGGTGTCGCCGAGATCAGCCCCCTTGAGGGCGTCGCGGACGTGACGGGCGGTCCAGCCGATCTCGCTGATCACGGACGGGGCCTTGGCGTACGCCTCCTCCGGCGTCGGCCAGGGGGTCGTGCTCTCGGCGCGGTGGTCGGCGGTGATGTAGAGCCGCTCCTTGCCCGGGGTACGGGACTTCATCTGCCGGACCGCGCCGGTGTTGAAGGCCTGCTCGAGGGCGGCGGAGACGGCGGTGACGTCGGAGGGGTCGCAGATGACGCGGATCTCGAACACGCTGGTTCTCCCTGTCACTGGTGGAAGTGGCTGCGCTTGAACACGGCACGGCGGATGTTGACCGTCGTGCCGTGCGGGGCGCGGTGGTTGCGGGGACCCAGGGCCTGGACGGCGATCCAGCCGCCGAAGATGACGGCGGCCAGGATGATGAGCTGCTGGACCAGGGCCGTCAGCACGGTGATGAAGGTGGCGAGCAGCAGCAGGCCGCCGGCGGCGGCCAGCAGGCCGATGCCGCCGAGGGCGATGTTCAGCCCGAGCGGGTTGATGCCGCGGGGCTCGCGGTACGGCTCGGGGGCCTTGGCCGGGGTGAGGGCGTAGCCGGTGATGAGGCGGCCGTCGGGGAGCTGGAGGGTCTGCACCTCGGGCAGCGCGTGCGGGTGGACCGTCGTGAGGCGCATGGCGGTCGTTGGCGGGTGCAGCGGGATCGGGTGGTGGACTTCGGCTGGGGTGTTCTCGTTCACCAGGGGCTCCTAGTTGGCGAGGTCGGTCAGGGCCTGGGCGGTGGACTTCACGACGTTGCTGATGGGCTCGTACGCGCCGGTGCCGGCGGCGAAGAAGCCGAAGAGGAAGAGCACGACCGCGGCGCTGGCGCCGGCGGCCTTGGTGCGGACGGCGACGTACGATCCGGCGCCGAAGAGGAGGACGGCGGAGATGGTGAAGATCATCGGAATGCCTCCGTGGACGGGGTTAGTTGGTGCCGGCGCGGTGGATGCGCACGGCGCGGTTGTAGAGCCAGCGGCCGGTGCGGATGCGCTTGCCGTGGCCGTCGCAGCGGCGGCAGTGCTTGCCGCGCTTGAGGCGGCCCTTGCGGTCGGTGGTGAGCGCGAAGCCGAAGCCGCGGCACTTGCGGCAGGTCCCGAACGGCGAGACCGCACACAAGCCGCCGTAGCAGAAAGTGACGGCAAGCAGGAGCGTGATAGCGAGCAGGGCAGGGGGCATGAAGGGCCCTCCCAGGCTGGTTTCTAGGGTTTTCGCAGGTGGGCTGCTATGCGCTAGCGACCTGATCAGGTGCGGTGTGGGGTGCTAGCGGGGGTGCTACCGGTAGCAGGTCGGCCTACTACCGGTAGCAGCGGTTCGGGGCTATGCGGCACCCGGGCTTTCGCTACGCTCCGCAATCGCCTTGGTGAGGTCGGCGCGGGCGATGCCGCGGCGGGTGGTGCGCTGTCCCTCGTCGGTGGTGCCGGCGACGTCGACGGTCTTGATGCCGTGGGGCTTGAGCGCGCTGGTGACGTTCTCGCCCTTCCACCCGCCGTAGACCTCGGGCCGCAGTTCGGCGAGGCGGGCGGCGATCCGCTCGTTCCACACCCGCTTCTCCGTGGCCGGGACGACGGCGAGGATGTCGGCGAGCAGGTCGTACGACGGGCCGGTGACGGTCTCGGGGCTCTCGCCGAGGGCGTGGCCCGTGAGGAGTCCGGCCTTCTCGCGGACGGTGCGGGCGCGGGCGGCGATGGCTTCGGCGCCGGGGGCGTCGATGTAGGTGGAGGCGACGATCCGGGCGTCGGCTCCCTCGCCCATGAAGTAGTGGATGCCCTTGTCACCCCACGCGAACATCGTGGCCCGGATGCCCCGCTTGTAGGAGGAGGTGCCGAGGACCATGTCGTTCTCGGTCTGGCCCATGACCTTCAGGCACCAACGGGCCGAGGCGTTCGCCGAGATCCCGGTGGGCAGGGACTTCGCATCCGGCCGCTGCGTGGCCAGGAGCAGCACGATCCCGGTGGCCGGGCCGCGCTTGACCAGGTCGGTGGCGATCTCCTCGAACTCCTTGCCGTGCTCGGGGTGCTCGAACAGCACCTGGCACTCGTCCACCCCGACCACGATCGGGTGCAGGCCGAGGGAGCGCTTGTCGGCGAGGGCGCTGGTGACCTTGTTCTCGGGGCAGATGTCCCGCGGCAGGGAGCGGATCACCTTGACCCGTCGCCGCAGCTCCTCCCGCAGGCTGCGGAAGTCGGCGAGCGTGTAGGCGATCGACTCATCGTCGTCGCCGGCGGCGTGGCGGTGGGAGACGGCGTTGCCGACCGGGTCCAGGTCGCCGGTGCCCTTCATGTCGTACGTGTGCAGCTCCGCCCGAGGGTCCAACGCCGCGATCAGCAGGAGCAGGCGGAGCAGGAACGTCTTACCCATGCGCGGGATCGCACCGATCACCCCGGCGATGAACATGAGCGTGACCTCGACCCAGCGTCCGCGCTGGTCGGTCCCGTACGCGACGGGCTTGAACAGGTCCACCGAGCCGGCGGTGAGCAGGGGCCACTTGGGCTTCTTGGCCTTGGTCATGTCCTGGTCGCCGACCCAGAGGACCAGGTGGCCGGTGTGCTCGTCGGGGACGGCCTCCGGCCACACGCAGCCCAGCGGCCGGCGCAGGCCCGAGGCGAGCTTGTCGCGGCGCTCGATCACATCCGTCACGGTCACGCCGTACGGGAGGTCACCCTCGGCCCGCCAGCCCGGCCCATCGCGGGTTATGGGGGCGGTGAAGGTGAAGCCGTCCCGACCCTTGGCCTGAGCCTGGGAGATCGGCGCGATCCCCAGGGCGCCGAGGGCGCGGAGGACGATGTCGGAGGTGAGCTTGGGTGCCTTGGCCATCTCCACAGCCCTGTGGACGACCGGCGCATCCGCCTGCCCGCCCGCCGCGCCGAGGGCCAGCAGCAGCGCGCTGAGGGAGACGGCCTGGAGCCAGCCGGGGGCCAGAACGTAGAGGGCGAGGGCGGCCCCTAACCCGATCAGGGAGGCAACGGTGGCGATCAGGGTGCGCAGGCGTACGCGGCCGTCGCGCTGGCGGGAGAGCTTGAGGTACTCGCCGACGTCCTCGCGCCGGACGGCGGCCAGTCGGACCGGCTCCCCCTCGCGGTCAGCCACCCACCGAAGCGTCCCCCCGACGAACCGGGCGGTCCCCCGCGGGGCCTGCACCGCGAGCCGCCCGATGTAGACCGGGGCTCGGAGGGCGTGGTACCCGGCGAGGTGGGCGTAGTGCCCGGCCACCCAGCGGGCCGCAGTCTTCAACTCGACCGTCGACCGCAGCCACGCGGGCACGATGGCGCGCCGCTTGGCTCCGGCGAGTCGGCCGAGGTAGCCGGGCCCGGGGACGTCGGGGCCGTCGACCAACCGGCGGGCCGACGGGTCGCCCGACCCGCCGTCGGCGGAGTCGGGGCCCGGGTCGGCGGTCGGGTCGGGCGACTCGGCGCGGGCCGTGCGGGCCTTGTCGAGGTCGACCACGTCGGCGCCGAAGTCGGCGGCCATGTCGGCTTCGAGTCGGGAGAAGAGTTCGTTCTCGTCGTCGGGGTGTTTCACTGAAGGGTCCTTCCAGAGTGAAGGGTTGGGCGGGCCCGGCCGGCGCTGTGAGAGGTGGGCGGCCGGGCCCGCATCAGCGGGCGGAGGTGTTCCGGGCAGGTCAGGCGGCGGATGCGGCCGGACGGTGCGGCTCGGCGAGTTCGAGCAGGTGTCGCAGGGCGGCGGTGGCCTGCTGGGGGACGACTCCGTTGCCGAGGGCCTTGAGCTGCGCGGTGCGCGACAGGCCGGGCACGGCGGTGACGTGGCCTTCGGGCAGGCCCATGAGCCACTCGACGAGGACCGGGTTCAGTCGTCCCAGAGGGTCAACTGGCCCGGGTGCGGGGCGTCCGAGGACGGCTTCCCAGCGGGTGATCGCGGCGCTGTAGGGGCCCCAATCCGGTGGGCTGCCGAGGGGAGAGTCAGATCCCCCTTGCTGCCGCGCTGGTTCGGCCCGCCCTTGCTGCCGTCCGTCGCGCGGGGCGTCGGCAACAGCTTCGCGAACGCCAGGTCCGACAGAGTGGGCGAACTGCTGCGCGGGGTGGGCGCCGTCGCCTGTCGAGCTCCCTTGGAATCGCCGACCACCGGCGTGGGCAGCAGGGAGACGGCGTGGCGCAGGTTCATCCCGCCCTGTGCCGCATGCCCGGGGCCGGCCGCTTCCGAGGCCGACGGGGTCGGCAGCAGAGAGCCGATCGCGGTCGGCAGCTGGCCGGCCTGTCCGCCCCCGCGCCAGTCGCGTGCGGCCGGGGTCGGCAAGGCGGGCGAGGAGGAAGACGCGCTTTCGCTGATGCGCCGCACCGACGTCCGACGCGCGAAGAGTGCACCACTCCGCATCGAACCCGAGGCGGGCAAGGTCAGCGAGGACGGTGTCGAATCCAAGGGAAAGGTGCCCTGCGACGTTCTCAAAGACCGCGTATCGGGGTCGTAGAACGCCAAGGGCGTCCGCGATGTAGGGCCAGATGTGCCGGGCATCGGCGATCCCCTTTCGTTTGCCGGCGGAGCTGAACGGCTGGCACGGGTACCCCCCGCACACCACGTCCACCGGCTCCACCCCCTGCCAGTCCACCCCGGTCAGATCGCCGAGATTCACCACGTCCGGAAAGCGGTGCGCCAGGATGCGGGACGCGCCCGAGTCGTTGTCCGCGACCCACGCCAGCTGTCCGCCGAAGACGGCCTGGACGGCCATGTCCAGCCCGCCGTAACCCGTGCACACCGAACCGACCCGCAGCCCCCTCACGCCGCCACCCCCACGCCCGGCGTGCCGGAGCGGGCGCCTCGTCGGCCCGAGCGGCGCCCGGCCACGGTCGCGAACAGCCGCCCCAGCCCCGCGCGCTTGACACCGGCTCGGGCCTGCTTGGCCGCGTACATCGCCTCATCCGCACGGCCCAGGAGCTGGGAGAGGCCCTCTCCGGGGAAGTCCGCGACCCGCACCCAGCCGAGCGAGACCGTCGTACGGACCTCCGGGCGGGCGGAATCGGCGGGGCGCGCGAGGACGGCGCGCAGGGCGGCGAAGAGGTCCTCGGCGGTGCCGTGCGGGTCGAGGAGGACGGCGGCGAACTCGTCCCCGCCGAGGCGTCCGGCGACTCCAGTCGCGCCGACGTAGTGCGCGAGGCGGTCGGCGGTCGCTTTCAGCAGGGCGTCGCCGGCGGCGTGGCCGTGGCGGTCGTTGATCTGCTTGAAGTCGTCCACGTCCGCCAGGAGCACCACCGCCCGCTCATCCCGCAGCAGCGCGGCAGCCCGGCGGGTGAAGCCCTCGCGGGTCTGCAGCCCGGTGAGCGGGTCGCGGCGGGCGGTGTGCAGGCGGCGGCGCAGCCACAGCACGTGGGCGGACCAGCCAGCCGCGACCGGTAAGGCGCCGGTCGCGGTGGCGATCAGGGTGTTCATGCTGCGACCTCCTCCGCCGCCACGGCGGTCGTCTCGTCCTCGGGCAGGGTCAGCGGACTGGATGCGGCGCGGTCGGCCAAGAGCTGATCGCGCAGAGTGCGGGAACTGGTGGCCGAGCAGCGCAGGTGCGTGCGGATGGCTTCGGCGTTGATCGCGCTGTCGGGCCACGCCACGGTGACCTCGCGCGCCTCGGCCCACAGCTCCTCCGCGGTCCGGAGCGGCTTCTTGGCCTTGGCCCGGGACCGGGCGGGCCGCTTTCGCGGCACCTGCGGCACTCGCTCCTCTTCGGGCGCTGGCGCTAGCTCCGGCAGCGCTGGCGGCTCGGGCGGCTCGGGCGTTTCCTCGACGGCCTCGGGGGCGAGTTCGCCGAGGCGGAGCAGGACGCGTTCGCGGCGCGGGGTCTTCGACCGCCACCGCCGCCCGTACTCCTCACGCAGGTCCGCGCGGGCGAGCTGGCGCTCCTTCTCCCGAGTCAAAGCGTCGGTGTAGGAGGTGATCTCCCACAGGGTCATCCGGCGCCACAGGGAGAAGGTGGAGGGGAAGGCGAGCAGCCAGCGAGAGGCACGGATCTTGTCCATCCGGCGGCCGGTGACGGCGCCGATGCGGACGGCGTAGATGTGGGCTCCGATCTCGGAGAAGACCACCCACAGCAGTGGCATCGTGCCGTGCGCGACCTTGGCCCACACCCCTGGCCCGGCGGCGATGTTCAGCCCGCACGTGATCAGGGTGAGCACCCAGGGCACGAACCGGACCCACACCAACGCCATGTCCATCCGGATCAACAGCAAGTTGGCCACCGTGAACACCGGGATCGCGGTGTCGATGCCCACCGGCAGCATCCACGGATCACCGAACCCCCACCGCCCGGCCGCGGCCGAGACCGCGTCGAACGAGGAGATCAGCCCGAGCGCGCCGACGCAGGCCGCGGCCAGCGCCCCGGTGCCGGCGAGGCCCATCTCCGGGCGGGTCAGTGGCGGCACCGCCGGCCGGGCCTTGGTCGCCGGTCCGTATGTTTCGGTGCTCATGCCGCGCCCTTGAGGGAGCGAGAGCAACGGCGGGCGGCCAGGCGGCGGCCGATCGGGATGACGTTGAACAGCTCCGGCGCGTAAGCCTCGATCACCTCGGCGGCGACCCGGCTCACGACGTCCGGCAGGTTGGGGTTCTCGGCGAGGATGTCGCGGGCCGCGTCCAGCCGGGCCGCACGCTCCTCCTCGCTCTCGCCCTCCACCCCTAGCCACAGCTCAACAGGGGTCCCGAGGGCCAGTTCCACGAAGTCGTTCGCGCTGACGGCCTCCTGGCCGCCGATGAACGTACGCATAGGTGCTCTCCAGAAATCGGAGGGGTCAGGGAGGGCCACGGCGGCGGGCGACCTTGGTGGGGAGTCCCGCCGCCGGGCGGTAGTCGTGCTGGTGGAGCTCCAGCTCCCCGCGCCCCGCCCGTACGAGACGGGCGAGGGAGGCAACCGGCCGCAGCCCGAAGGGGCCGCGGAAGGGTTGGGGTGGCGCTGTACATCACGCGGGAGTCCGCGTGGCCGCCTGCTTGGCCGAGGAGAGGCGGCGTGATCCCCATTCAGTTGTCAAAGAACATGCGCTTCCTTGGAGCCCTCGCAGGCCCTCCGGGCGACACAGGCAGTGCAGGTCTTCATGGCTCCGCCGGCAGCGACGGGCCTTGTCGAGCGGCCGTGTTGGCGACCCCTCAACTCTGCCTCAGAGTGCACTGTGAGGCAGAGTACGTCAAGTCTCCCGCCGGAACGCGCCGGCCAGAGGGTGGCCCCCACCTATGCCGCTTGGGCACTATGAGGCAGAGGTCGAGTCAGGGACATGGGGTGCAGATGGTCGAGTGGACGGGCAAGCCGGCGTACCAACAGGTGGCGGAGGACCTCCGCCGGAGGATCGCCGCCGACGAATTCACGCGGGACGGGAAGCTCCCGTCGCTCGCGGAGATCCGCGCCGAGTACGACGTCACAGTGACGGTTGCCCGGGACGCGATCCGCCAGCTCAAGACCGACGGCCTCGCGGTGAGCCACCAGGGCAAGGGAGCGTTCCTGACCGCACAGTCCCCGGACCTCGCCCGAGAGGCGGGGCCGGAGGCGGCGATCGCGGAACTCCGCCAGCAGGTGGCGCAGCTCCGGGGCGAAGTCGCCGAACTGCGCGAGCGGATGGCGGGCCTGGAGCGAGGGTGACCTTGCTCGCGCCGCCCCGGCCGGGGGCCGAGGGGCGGCGCGGGCCCGTCTTCGCTCGCTACGTCGAGCCGGCCAATCCTGCTGGTGCTGCTGTCGTCATCGCGATCGTGGTCACAGTCCAGTCCCTTCTCTCGCATCGGATAGAGGGCTCCGACCTGCGTCGCTAGGCTGTTGCCCGCCCTCTGCATCCTTTGTAGCGAGGGCCGTTGACTGATGGACAGGTCTGCAATGTGGCTGCCGGGAGACGGCTACATAGGCCACATCGAGGGGGACGAAGTGGGGCAGCGTCCGAACCAACTCACGCCGCACGCCAGCCCTCAGCACTATCTCGGTGCTGAGATGCGGGCGTGGCGCTCGAACCGGGGCTTATCCCTGGGCAAGCTCAGCAAGTCCATCCTGTTCAACACCAGCTACATGGCTCGCGTGGAGCGCGGCGGCCAGGCTGCTTCCGCCGATCTCGTCCGCGCGTACGACGACGCGCTCGGGGCCGGCGGGTCTCTCGTACGACTCCACACCTCGATACTCCAGGGCGTCAGCCTTGAGGCACTCCCCGCAACGGATGTGGCTAACCAGGGGTCCCATGTGGCCAACAGCCTTGTGGATCTGGCCGAGGAAACGGACATTCAGGCACCGTCGGAAGAGGGGCTATCGGTCCCCGTACGTGCTGACGACGGAAGGATCATCTTCGTGTCCCTCTCCCGAAGGGCCCTGATCGGCGCGCTCGGCGCCAGCGCGGCGATCGCCGCGGTGACCGACACGGCGGCCGCCGCGAGCGCTCCCCGCAGCTCCGACCTGATCGCGTCGGGCGCCAACCCGATCGAGTTGCTTCAGGCCACCCGAAGGGTCCTGATCGACAACGACAACCTCTTCGGGCCCCACCGCGTGATCCCCACCGTCCAGCAGCAGATCGCCGTCATCAAGGAGCTGCGCGCGGACCGTCGGGGGACCGACCGTCGCCAACTCCTCCAGCTCCAGACCCAGTACTCCGAACTCTGCGGCTGGCTCTATCAGGACCTCGGCGACTTCCGGGCCGCTCAGCACTGGATGCGCGAGGCCCTGGAGGCGTCGCACATGGCCGGAGACGACGAACTCACCACGTACATCCTGGCCCGCCGCAGCCAGCTCGCCGGCGACATGCACGACCCGATCGAGGCCGTCGACGTGGCCGAGGCCGCGGAGGACCGCGCGGCCCCGCACAGCCGCCTGGCCGCCGTCGCCGCGACGTATGCCGCCCACGGGCACGCCCTCCGCAAGGACCCCGAAGCCGCGCAGCGCGCGTACGAACACGCCCGCGAGCTCCACGCCACCATGGACCCGGACCCGTCCTCGCCCTGGGGCGTCTGGCTGGACGCGGCGTACATCGACGTCCAGCGGGCCCACAGCCTCGCCGCCCTCGGCGACCACCACGGCGCCGCCGAGGGCTTCCGGAACGCGATCGGCCGACTCCCCGCAGGCTTCCACCGCGACCGCGGCGTGTACCTCGGCCGCGAGGCGGTTTCCCTAGCCCGCGCCGGCGAGGCGGAGCAGGCGGCCGTGGTGGGCATCCAGGCCCTGAGCATCGCCCGCGACACCGGATCGGACCGCATCTCGCGCGAGCTGGCTCAACTCGACGGGGTACTTGATCAATGGCGTACGGTGCCTGGCGTCGCCGACTTCAAGGCGGCGCTGACCGAGGCCGTACTCCGCCAGGCATGACGCGACCCCCTCAGCGCCCATCCGCAACCGAAGGAGAGACCCCCTGATGCCCCGCCCGTACGTACTGCTGAGCGTGGCCACGTCCGTCGACGGCTACATCGATGACACGAGCACGACGCGGCTTCTGCTGAGCAACAGCGAGGACTTCGACCGCGTGGACCAGGTGCGGGCCGAGTCGGACGCCATCCTGATCGGCGCCGGCACGATGCGGGCCGACAACCCGCGCCTCCTGGTGAACAGCGAGGAGCGCCGCGCGGCCCGGGTCGCCGCGGGCAAGCCCGCGTACCCGCTCAAGGTGACCATCTCTGCGAGCGGTGACCTGGACCCGGACCTGAAGTTCTGGCACCACGGCGGCGACAAGGTCGCGTACACGACCGACGCCGGCGAGGAGAAGCTCCGCGACCGCCTCGCCGGCCTGGCGGACGTCGTCTCGACCGGCCCCGACATCGACTTCGGCGCCCTGCTGGACGACCTCGGCGCCCGCGGCATTAGGCGGCTCATGGTCGAGGGCGGCGGCCAGATCCACACAGCCTTCGTCTCTCAGGGCCTCGCCGACGAAATCCACCTCGCGATCGCCCCACTCCTCGTAGGCGACCCGGGCGCCCCGCGCTTCCTCAACCCGGCTGCCTACCCTGGCGGTTCCAGCCGCCGCATGCACCTCGCGGAGACCCGAGCCATCGGCGACGTCGTCCTCCTCCGCTACCTGCCCAAGCAGGGCGGTGCCGCATGACCCCCGCCGAAGACCGCGCCTGGATGGAGCGCGCCATCGACCTCTCGCGCAAGTGCCCGCCGGCCGAGGGAGCCTTCTCGGTGGGTGCCATCATCGTGAGCGCCGACGGCCAGGAACTCGCGAGCGGCTACTCCCGCGAGACCGACGCCCACGTCCACGCCGAGGAAGCCGCCCTGGCCAAGCTCCCCACGGACGACCCCCGCCTCGCCGGCGGCACCATCTACAGCACTCTCGAACCCTGCTCCGAACGCCGGTCGCGGCCGCTGACGTGCACGCAGCTACTCCTCCGCTCCCCGATCTGCCGGGTAGTCATCGCTTGGCGCGAGCCCAGCCTCCTAGTGCCGGACTGCATCGGGGCCGAGACACTCCGTGAGGCCGGTAGGGAGGTCCTAGAGTTGCCTGATCTGGCAAGCGCCGCTCGGGCTGTCAACTCCCATCTACTGATCGAATAGATGGCGGCTGCCAGCACAGCTGCGGCTTCCGACTAGGAGCTGCGACGCCCTAGACGTTTCCGTCCGCTCCGTCGCCGCTCGCAGCAGAACGCAACTCCTGAAGCTTCATTCGCGTATTCACGGTACGCGAATGCATCTCACCGAGCACACGTTCACGCACCACGAGTAAATCCCTCAGCTCCGAAATTGCTCGCAAATCATCACCCGCCTGGCTACGCAGGCAGGCGAGATTGTGGCGTGTAATTAGCACCTCCGGATGCTCCGCACCAAAATATTGCACCTCAACATCAAGCACACTTTCTAGCTCTCGCACAGATCCGGAGAGGTCGCCCGAGGCAGCCCTGAGGTCCACGATGTATTGGCGAACTATACAAAGGAACTCCACATCATCAGAAAGGTCCTCAGGAAGACTTGAAAGGACGTCCTGCAAAATGTCGATGCTAGCCTCCGGGTCTCCAGATCGACCTAGCCAGTAGGCCTCCTGGCAGCGCCCCTCAACTACCAGTCGATGAGTCTCACCATAGAGCTCAAGGAGCTTCGGGCGGAGATCCTTGAAAACTTGCCCAGCCGCCCGGAAGGCACCCCCGTGCCCAA
Source organism: Streptomyces sp. WAC06614 (assembly GCF_003949795.1). Taxonomy (GTDB): domain Bacteria; phylum Actinomycetota; class Actinomycetes; order Streptomycetales; family Streptomycetaceae; genus Streptomyces. The sequence continues at coordinate 6,913 of NZ_RPRY01000072.1, read as the reverse complement.
GCAGATTAGCGAGCTCTCCCGCCACCCATATGGTGTCGGCATGACTCGGACCCTTGGTCCTCGTGAGGCACCCGTAGAGCGCTCGAAGTGTTTCCATTGCGTCGCTGAAATTTCCGTCCCGAGCCTGCCACACGCCCAATCTAGTGTGACACTCCAGGGCGTCAGAATGGTCGGACCCGATGTGAATCTCGGCCTCATTCCCAAGCTCCCGCCACTGCGAGATTGCACTTGAGATCATCCCGGCCTCACCGTAGCTTTCCGCGCAGCGGAATCGAACATGATAGGAGCCGTTTTCCCACATATCTTCCGCAGCAAGCCCGGAAAGCGTGTCCGCGTTTTCGCGCAGAATTTGACACAAATCCCGGTCGGCGCCATTTCGCGGCCACATTTCCAGAAGGGAGGCCGCCGCGAAGAATGAAAGCTCGCTACGATGCTCCCTGTCTACGCTCTCACGCGTGACGCGTTGAATCAGCGGATGAATCCGGACGAGCTGATGCGGCTCATCGGGCGCGTGACTCACGAGGCTTAGCCGGTGCAGAGTTCGCAAAGCCGATACGACGAGCTCATGGGGAATCTCCGGAAGCTGATCACCTGGATTTCCCTCATCCTCATTCATTAGATGCCGACAAATAGCCAGGTAGGTTCTGGCTGCGGAACTCGCAAGGATCGCCGTCGGCACCCCGTTCGGCTCAAGCATCGATGCCAGGCATAGGACAGCGCTGGCCAATCCCACCGGGGGGACTTCATCAGCCAGATCAATCGATAGATCCCAGACTGCAGCTAGCGCAGCCTGTTGATCATCGGGAAGCCCACTGTCGTCGGGCAGCAGGTCGACCAACTTCCTACGATGGTCCGCTAACCGTTCTCGATACTGGCGAACCCCCAAGCCTTGATCCACGATATACGAGGCGGCCTGAGCCATGGCGAGCGGAAGATAGCCAAGATCATTAGCCAGCAAGTCGATCTCTTCCGGTGCGCAACTCATTTCATTCTCATCGAGTTTCGCCGAGAAATACGCACGAGCTTCTTCGGGCGAGAAAGTATCGACCTGCACCAGGGATCTACTTTGGCCTCGCAATGCTGCGTCTCGTCGGCGCGTGGTCACCAGCGTCTGCGAGCTTTCCTGGATCGGCGGCCATAGCCCACGAATATCTGATGGGTCAAGGACATCATCCAGGACAATCATCCATCGTTTATTCGTCGACTGCAGCCAACCAAGAAAACGGAGCGCAGCTTGGGGTGGATCCTCATCCAGGCCCGCGAAGATTTCGGCAGCCGCTTGCGCGTATGCGATCTCGACTGCTTCTCTCGTGGTTGCAGTAACCCAAACCAGGAGGTCCACCGCTCCGGTGCTCCACGCTTGTCGAGCACTACGAGCAGCTATCTGTGTTTTCCCCACCCCTCCCATACCCGTGAGGATGCGAGTGGCTCCAGGTACACCCGTCCTCATCACCGAACGCGGTTCAAAGCAATGAGCCTCAGGAGGAATGAGGCCCACCATGCGAGGCCATGACGCAGGGCCGGAAATATCGTTTCGCGCCGCTTCGTAGTATCGATCAATTCGACCGATCGCAAATCCCCCAGAGGCGGCAAACGAAGAGATTCCGGCCTCAATGGACGGGCGAAGAACCCCGGGATCGGTATACCCTAAACCGCGCCCGGGTCGCGAGGGTTTTCGATACGGACTTCCCCTCCGAAATACGCCCCGGCGATAGAGCCGCCGTCAGCTCGGACCGAAACATTGCTGTTGAAGTTCACCGCCCCAGAGGCGATTCGCGGCCCCGTGTGATCGCTCAACTCACTTAGTTGAGCCGCGACGTGCGTTTGTCGCTCACCTTCAAGGTTTGCCAGCAGCTGCTCAAACCTGACCTGCCAGAGAGCCAGTTGGAGGGCGCGCGCACGATCCACCTCGCCTGGTTGTGAGGAGGCTTCCTCCAGCGCGACAGACGTCTGTTCGAGGGACTCGGCAGCCACCTCTTGTTGATCACGACCGAAGATTCGAGTGACGCGGTCACGGACCGTCGCCCATGCATCTGTTCCTGCCGCCTGGACAATCGCCCCAGCTCCTGCCGCAGCCATCGCCGCGATTCCGTCAGCCAGCATGCCACTCCCCCCGTCGCGTGTCCGCCCTCATTCAAGCGCCGACTGGGGTCACCTCGCAGCGGCTTTCATGATTCTCGGCAGACTGAGGGCCACTAGGTGAGCACCCGACTGCCAGCGCACTTGACGGGCAAGGCCCGAGACGTCAGGGCAACCACCGGGGTACGAGCCCACTCGGAACACGCCGCTCCGGTGGAGGGCCGGTGGAGTGGGACCACAACTTAGTCCCGCTCGTACCGATGCCGCAGGTCAGACGCCCGTCGCAGCGAAGCGAGACGGGCGCCTTCTAAGCGCTTGGCCGCAGGTTCGAGTCCTGCCGGGGGCGCTCTTCTTCCACAGCCCTCCTCCGATTCCCGGCGGAGGGCCTTTGTGCAGGTCAGGGCACCTTAGCGCGGGGTCAGTAGTACTGACGTAAGCACCGGACGGCGGCCCGGACACCCCGAACGACCGTCCGGCTCTCACCGACTGTTCCGTGTTCCTCCGGGTGGCCACGGTGGATTGAAGAATGATTGCAACGGCAGCTGCTCGACCACCAGGACAGGCTCGCGGACCGTGCAAACTCCGTACGCGCCGTGCTGTGGGTCGAGCGGGAGCCGACGGAAGCGCGCTGGCTCGCCCTCTGCAACCGGGTCGGGATCACCCTCGCGTGGCCGGCCCGGGAGGACGACGTGTTCGGGTGAGCCCGCGACGCATCACAGCGATGCGTTCGGGCGGGCCGTTGCTTCGAGCGACGGCCCGCCCGGGGTGGTCAGGGTGCGGGGGTGGTTTCCGGGCTGATGCCCAGGGCGCGGACTGCTTGGTAGTAGGTCCAGGCCGTGGCGTCGCAGGAGGCCTTCTTGGCGCCCGAGTAGGCCGAGCAGACCCGCTTGAGGTCGGCGTAGAAGGCGTCGTCCAGGCGCGGCTTGTTGGCCGGGAAGGAACCGGCCGCCTTGTAGTTGCGGTAGCCGAAGTCGTGGCGGGCGCAGGCGGTCTGGAAGGGGAAGCCGAAGGGGTTGTCCGGGGACTTGCTGCAGTAGTCCGTGGACCAGTCGAAGTTGTACGCGCTCCAGCGGCTCTGGTTCGCCCGGGCGGCGAGCCAGGTGTTGTAGCTGGCGGCGCTGGTCTGGGTCCAGGTGCTCAGCACCTGCGGCTTGTCGGCGGGGACCGCAGCGGCGGCGGGGGTTGCCAGGGCCATGACAGTTGTGAGGGCGGTGGCGGCGAGGGTGGGCGCCAGGGCGGCGGGCCGGAGAGTGCGTCTCATCGGGGTTCCTCCGTGAGGGGGATCTGCGGTGGACTGGATCGCTCACGGGGAAGCTAGGGCCCGTTGCTTGCGTGCCGCTATACGCGTTCACTCTTTTCAAGTGGGGTGGGGTGTACGGAAGTTGACGGCATGGTGCGGTGCGCCTGCCGGGGGGCGGTGTCGGGTGTGGCATACCGGCCGTACGGCACTTCGGGATGACTCCTGTCCGACTTGAGGCCGGGGACGATTCGTCCCTCAGGGGGACCCCCCGAGGGGGTGGTCTGGCGAGACTTGGGGGTATGAAGCGTCCACTCGTCATCGCCGTGGCGACGGTCGGCGTCCTCGCGACCGCCGCGTTCGTCCTCCCCGAGCTGCCGCCGAACGCGCTGACCGACGCCGTCAAGGCGCAGGTGTTCAAGGAGAAGGAGAAGACCTTCTCCTCCGCCGCCGACGCGTCCCGCGACGGCGACCGGGCCTTCGCCCTGCCCGCGTGGGTCCCGCGGGACGCGACCAACGTCAAGGTGAAGATACGGACGGACGGCCAGGGCAAGCTGATCCGCTTCACGCTCGGCGGGACCCGGCTGTCCGCCCCGCACTGCGCGGGCCGGCCGCAGCCGGTCGGGGCACCGGCGTTGCACGCCCGTTGGTGGCCCGCCGACGCCCGGCACGACGCACGGCCCGAGTGCGCCGGGCCGGTGCAGTACCAGGTCGCCGTGCGGGGGAAGCGGGTCTACGCCTGGACGAACGGGGAGACCTCGCCCGATGCCGTCACGGCCGCGGCCGCCGCCGGACCGACTCCCTGAGCGGCCTCCCCGGCTCTTTCTCCCTCTCCGTCCGGTGGGCTGCCCGATCACACGTCCCGACCGGCCCTCCGCCGACCGACCCTTCCCTTCCGATCCTCGTTCTGTCGTTCTGTCGTTCTGTCGTTCTGTCATCCCGTCGTACGGTGATCGTTACGACGGACTAGGCTCGTCGGATGATCGAGTACGTGAACCGGCTGGGCTCCGACGCCCCCCAGGCCGACGCGCTCCCGGACCCCGGGCGGGTTTCCGTCTGGGCCCTGGACACCACCGCGGACGTGGTGGGCGGCCTCGCGGTCGCCGGGGCCGAGCGGGTCCTGGACGCCGCCGAGCAGGAGCGCGCCGTGCGGCTGGTGCGGCCGGCCGATCGGCAGCGCTACCGCGCCTCGCACCTCGGGCTGCGCGTGCTGCTGGGCGGTGCGCTCGGGCTGCCGCCCGAGCGGGTCGAGCTGGGCCGGGAGGACTGCCACTGCTGCGGCGGGCCGCACGGGCGGCCGGTCGTGGTGGGCGGCGGCGTACGGTTCTCGCTCTCGCACAGCGGGGACGTCGCGTACGTCGCCCTGGCTCCCGTTCCGGTCGGGGTCGACGTGGAGGCCGTACCCGGCCCGGCCGCGGTGGCCGACGTGCTCAACACGCTGCATCCGCGCGAGACCGCCGAGCTACGGGCCCTGCCCGAGGACGGGCGGCCGTCGGCCCTGGCCCGGCTGTGGGCGCGCAAGGAGGCCTACCTCAAGGCCACCGGCGCCGGTCTCGCCCTGGGCCTGACCGATCCCTACGTCGGCTCCGCCGCGACCCCCGCGCCGGTGGCGGGCTGGGACCTGTCCGACCTCCCCGCCCCGGACGGCTACGCCGCCGCCCTCGCCGTGCAGCAGCCCGGGCCGGGGTCGCAGAGGTAGGGCCGCGCGGCAGCAGCCAGAGCCCGGAACAAAGCGCTCGTCCGAGCCGGGCCGGCCCCCTACGCTGGCCGGCATGGACATCCGCGCTGCCCGTACGGTCGCCGAACTCCAGGCGGCCGAGAGGCTGTTCGACGGGCCGGCCGGTGCCGCGCAGTGCGAGCGGTTCCTGGCCGCCCCAGGGCACCTGATGCTGATCGCCTACGCCGCCGGCGGGACCCCGGTCGGCATGGTGTCCGGGGTGGAGATGACCCACCCGGACAAGGGCACCGAGATGTGCCTGTACGAGCTGTCCGTCGACGAGGGCCACCGCCGCCGCGGTATCGGGCGGGCCCTGGTCGAGGCGCTGGCGGCCGAGGCGCGGGCGCGCGGCTGCTACGGCATGTGGGTGGGGGTGGACACCGACAACGAGGCGGCGTTGGCGACGTATGCGGCCGCCGGCGCGCAGGACGAGGGGGTCTTCACCATGCGCGGCTGGCCACTCGCCCCCTGATCGGCCGGCCGCTCGCCCCCTGACCGTATGCGCCGCATCGTCCGGCCTGACCGTATGCGCCACATCCTCCGGCCTGACCGTATGCGCCACATCCTCCGGTCCGACCGACCGAGCCGCATCCTCCGGTCCGACCGACTGTGCCGCATCCTCTCGGCCGGATCTGCCGGCTCCCGCCGACTCGATCTGCCGCCTCCTCCCGGTCCGCTCTGCCGCATCCCAGGAGTCGGACGGCTCCTACGTCGTCGTCCTTGAGGAGGACGCCGTCGCCCCCCGCGCCGTGGCCCGGGCGCTGGCCGCCGAGGCGGCCGAGGCCGGGGACGAGGTCGGGCACGTCTACGACACCGTGCTCAACGGCTTCGCCGTGCGCACCAGCGCCGCGCGGGCCGCCGAGCTGGCCGCCGATCCACGGGTCGCCCGGGTCGAGCCGGACGCCACGTTCCGGATCAACGAGACCCAGTCGGACGCGCCCTGGCAACTGGACCGGCTGGACCAGCGGGCGCTGCCGCTCGACGGCGGGTACCGCTACGACCGTACCGGCGCCGGTGTCACCGTCTACGTCCTGGACACCGGGATCAACACCTACCACCGGGAGTTCGGCGGCCGGGCCCGCACCGGTGCCAACGCCGTCCTGATGGAGACCTCGACCGACTGCAACGGCCACGGCACCCATGTCGCCGGCAGCATCGGCGGGGCGACGTACGGGGTCGCCAAGGAGGTGGAGCTGGTCGGGGTGAAGGTCGCGACGTGCCGGGGCAGCGCCAGCCTGTCGGCGATCCTGCGGGGCCTGGACTGGATGGTGAAGGACGCCACCGCCGCCAAGGCGCTGCCCGCGGTCGCCAACATGAGTCTGGGCGGAGACCGCAGTCCGACCATGGACCGGGCGGTGCAGCGGGCGATCCGGGCCGGGTTCACGGTCACCGTGGCCGCCGGGAACGAGAATCGCGACGCCTGCTCCGGTTCCCCGGCCAGGGTGCCCGAGGCCCTGACGGTCGCGGCGAGCGACCGGGAGGACCGGCGCGCCGGCTACTCCAACTACGGCCGCTGCGTAGACCTCTTCGCCCCCGGCAGCCGGGTCACCTCGGCCTGGATGGGGCTGCCCAGCGCCACCGGCACGATGTCCGGCACCTCCATGGCCGCCCCGCACGTGGCCGGCGTGGCGGCGCAGGTGCTCGGCGCGCACCCGGGTGCCGCACCGGCGCAGGTCGCCAAGGCCGTGCTGGACGGGTCCGAGCCCGACCGGCTCACCGGCGTACCGGCCCACACCCGGAACCTGCTCCTGCACAGCCCGGCCACCCCCATCCACCAGGAAGCGGGCAAGAAGGCCGACCCGCCGAAGTTCTCCGGCACCATCAAGATCCCCGACGGGACCGAGGGGACCACGGTCGCGGTCACGATCGACCAGGTGATC
>NZ_RPRY01000709.1 GCF_003949795.1 Streptomyces sp. WAC06614 | reverse complement strand
CCCCCCGCGGTCCCCTCGGCCACCAACCGCCCGAGCGTCCCGCGCGCCGCCAGCCGCGGCAGCATCAGCGTCCAGAACCGGGTGAGCGTGTGCGGCAGGACCCACTCCCGCTCGGCCGCGCCCAGCACCTGGAGCCCGACCGTCGAGGCCACCACCGCCCGCGCGGCGTCCTGCGGCGCGACCCCGTCCGCGAGCGCCCCCTCCCGCGCGGCGGCCCGCAGCACGTCCTCGACCCACACCCGCCACTGCCGCCGCAGGTCCACCCCGCTCTCGTGCGCCGGCTCCGCCGAGAGCCCGAACCCGGCCCGTACGACGACGTCCCCGGCGAGCAGCGCCATCAACGCGTGCGAGGAATCGACGAGCACCTGGAGCGGATTCCCGCCCTCCCCAGCCCCGGCGGCCGTGCCCGCCCCTGCCCCGACGGCCCGCCGTCCGGCCGTGATCCGCCGGACCGCCTCGGCGGCCCGGTCCTCCACGGCCCGGGCGAGCGCCGCCTTGCTGGTGAAGTGGAAGTGGAGCCCTCCGGTGCTCACCCCGGCCCGTCTGCTGATCGCCGCGATCGACGCGGGGACGAATCCCTCCTCGGCGAACACCTCTGCGGCGGCACGGACGACGGCCTCACGCGTGCGAGCGGCACGCTCCTGCTTGATCATGAAGTCTCCACAAACCGCCCTCGCGGTTTGCCCAACGGGGTACGAGATGGCGCGGTCACCGTCGACGTCCCGGCTGGAGGCGGACTGGAACCCCGCCTGAGCCGGACGAACGGCGGACGAACACATGGCAGACGAACGGAACCGGACGGCGGCACACGCAACGGCTGGACGAACGACGGCAGAACAACGACCGGGCCGAGCAACGACCGGGCCGAGCAACGAACGGGCCGAGCAACGAACGGACGACGGACAACGAACGGCGGACACCGAAGGCCAACCACCCCCGCCATACCCGGATCGCCCCCACCCGGACCACCCGAGAACGGACAGCCCAGTCCAGGAGAAGGCCACCCGGCCCAGGAATGCCACAGCCCCGGACAC
>NZ_RPRY01000708.1 GCF_003949795.1 Streptomyces sp. WAC06614 | reverse complement strand
GGTGCGGGGGCCAGGAGTTCCGCGTGCAGGGAACGGAGTTCGGGGCCGGGGTCGGTGCCGAGCCGGTCGGCGAGGGCGCGGCGGAACTCCTCGTACGCGAGCAGGGCGTCCGCCTGCCGGCCGGCCGCCCGCAGGGCGCGCAGGTGCCGGGCCCGCAGCGGCTCGTCGTACGGGTGCGCTACGAGCAGCTGCTCCAACTCGGGCAGCAGGGCGGCCGGTTCGGTGCCGCTGCGCAGCTCGGCGTCGATGCGGTCGCGTACGGCGGCCTCCCGCAGTGCGTGGGCGTTGCGGACGGCGGGCTCGGTGTCGGCGTCGGGGAGGTCGGCCAAGGCCGGGCCCCGCCAGAGGGCGAGGGCCCGGCCCAGGGTGCGGGCGGCGGCCGCCGGGTCGGTGGCGAGTTCGGCGGCGCCCTGGCGGGCGAGCCGCCGGAAGACGTGGAGGTCGATGTCGTCCTCGGTGGCGTCGAGGCGGTAGCCGGTGGCCCCGGCCAGGACGGTGTGCTTGCCGCCGAGGGCCCGGCGCAGCCGGCTGACCAGGGCCTGCAGGGCGGCGGGGGCGTCGCGCGGCGGTTCCCCGCCGCCGCCCCAGACGTCTGCGACGAGCTCGGTGACGGGGACCGTCCGGCCGCCGCGGAGCGCGAGCGCGGCGAGGAGGGCGCGTAGGCGGGGCCCACCGAGGGGCAGGCTGCCACCGTCGGGGCCCCGCGCTTCGGTGACCCCAAGAATCAGATACCGCACCGGCCCATGGTCCCCCATGGCCCTTCCTCCCGGGGGGCGGGACAGCCGTACGAGCCAGCGGCGAAGCCAAGGCGCGGGGCGCCGTACGAGCCCGGGGCGAAGCCAAGGCGAAAGGGGCGCGGGGAACTGCGCGCTCAGCCAGGGACGGGGGGCGGTCCGCGAACTGGGGTACCCACGCGGCGGGAAGCGGTACGCGGCTGCGCCGCGGGGCTGATGCCGCCCCGCGGGCGCGGGCCCTCCCCGGCTGGCCGCGCAGTTCCCCGCGCCCCTGAAGGCATGGCTTCGGGCCCCGGCCCGTCC
>NZ_RPRY01000707.1 GCF_003949795.1 Streptomyces sp. WAC06614 | reverse complement strand
CTCGCGGACGGGGTCGCCGTTGGTCGGAGCGGGAGAGCTCGGCGCCTACGGTGAGCTGCCGGTGCCCGGCCCGCACACCGCGGCCGAGCTGGACACGGTGCTCGGGCTGCTGGCGGGGCCGCGGTCCCGGATCGCGGCGGTGTCCGTCGGGCACGGGCGCGACCGGGCCTCGCGGGCGGCGGCCGAGGCCTTCGGCGCCGCGTGGCGGGCCCGCGGCGGGGTGGTGCTCGCGGTGGTGGACTGGCCCGAGAGCGCCGCGTCCTGGCTGCGTCCGGCGCGCCGGCTGACCGCACAGGTCCCGGACGCCTGGGTGGTGGCCGGGGCGGTGGCGGGCTGGGCGCAGATGGGCCGGCGGCTGCGGCACAGCACGGACTGGGACCCGTACCGCACCGTCGCCTTCGCCTCGCTGTACGACCCGCGGCTGCCGGCCCTGGCCGGTCCGGGCGTGCTGCACGGACTGCGCGGGGCCACCGCGGACGGGGACACCTGGGAGGTCAGCGGAGGCTGGGTGCGCAGTCCCGCGACCCGCTGAGCGGGGCGGCGTGCAGGCGGGTCAGGTAGGCGTGGGCCGTGGGGAGGGTCTCCAGGAGCGTCTGCTGGTGGCGCTTGATGCGCGCGAAGTGCTCCTCGGCCGCGCGGAGCGCGCCGGGGTGGCGGGACAGGGCCGCGGGCGGTGCGGCCGGGCGGGGGGCGAGCGCGGCGAGCAGGGTGCGCAGCGGGAGGTCGGCGGGCGTGGGTGACAGCCCCGCCCGGTGTGCGTCGACCGCGGCCCGGGCCGCGGCGGACAGCGGCAGCGGGTGCTCCAGCGGGTACCGCAGCCGTACGAGGTCCAGGGCGCGCTCGTGCCGGGCGGCCGCGGCCTCGTTGAAGCGGGCCGCCGTCACGCCCGTCTGCGGGCCGTCGCCGGGGGACGGGAGGTCGCGGATCAGGAGGTCCAGGAGCTCCAGGGTGTCGGCGTGGTCCTCGGCGAGCGGGTCGGTGACACCGGCCGCCGCGCCGAGGGCCACGCAGTTGTGCACCCAGGCCCGGCGGGGGCGGCCGGGCCTGGGTGCACAAC
>NZ_RPRY01000706.1 GCF_003949795.1 Streptomyces sp. WAC06614 | reverse complement strand
CCCCGGCGGGCTGCCGGTCGGCCCCCGGACCTCGCCTTCCCCCGGGGGCCGGTCGGGCGACGGGGGAGCGGACCGTCCGCGTGTTCGTCGCCCGCAAGCGCCCGGCGGGTGAGCTGGCGCCGGAACACCTCGTCCCGGCCGAGATCGACGGGATCGGCACCGACGTGGTGGACCTGGGGAACCCGCCGCCCGACCCGCCACCGGGGGAATGCGAGGTCCGGGGGCCGACCGGCAGCCCGCCGGGGAGTCCCAGCCGGCTCGACCTGCGCAAGTGGAAGCAGCTCATCGGCGGTGCCATGATCGCCTCGGACGTGGACCCGAGGGCGCCCGGCACCATCGGCGGATTCCTGGAGCACACCAGCGACCCCGGCAAGGTCTACGTGCTCAGCAACCAGCACGTCCTCGGCGAGACCCTCGACCGCTCGCGTAAGGCCGACAGCAGCACCCGGGTCCACCACCCCATCGAGGCGCAGTTCCCCCTCGACCGGCTGTTCTCCTCCACCTCCGTCGGCACCTACGAGACGGGCGAGCGCAGCACGACCGTCGACGCGGCCGTGGCCCGCCTGGACCCGGGCGTGAAGTGGTACGCCGACATCCTGGAGATCGGCCCGGTCACCGGCACGTACGTCCCGACGGGCCCGGAGGTGGACTCGCACTGCTTCGAGGTCCGCAAGCGCGGGGTCGCCACCGGGCTCACCGGCGGCACCGTCCAGGCCGTCGGCGCGGCCTACGACGTGGACGGCATCCGCTACACCAACCTCATCATCGTCCGGCCCAACCCCAACCGGGGGCTGCCGACCACCGTCCGCAACCACTTCTCCGACCACGGCGACTCCGGCGCCCTGGTCGTCGACGCCTACAACCGGGCCGTCGGCATGGTGCTCGCCGGCTTCGGCCCCGACGAGCCGAAGGAGATGCGCGGTTGGGGGAAGGTCCTCCCCATCGGGGTGGTGCTCGACCACTTCGTGACGACCAAGCACATGCCCGTCAAGCTGGCGACGGCGACCCGCGCCAGGATCCCGCGCGTCGTGGGCCAGCCGCCGCGGGCGGACGGGCTGTACG
>NZ_RPRY01000705.1 GCF_003949795.1 Streptomyces sp. WAC06614 | reverse complement strand
GACCACGACCGCGTCCATCAGCTGCTGCGCACTAACTTAAAGAGAGGTACTTTCTCTGCGTAAGTACGCACTCCGAAGTACGTACTTACGCAGAGAAAGTACCTCTCTTTAAGTTAGTGCGCAGCCGAACGGAAGAAACAACGGGAGAGGGAAACGGCATGAGTGCGCAGCAGCTGATGGACGCGGTCGTGGTCGAGGCGTTCGGGGGGCCCGAGCGGGCCGCGGTCGTGCGGGTGCCGGTTCCGCAGCCGGCGGCCGGGCAGGTACGGGTCCGGGTGCGGGCGGCCGGGCTGAACCCGGTGGACGGCGCGGTCCGCGCCGGCTACTTCGGCGGCTCGGCACCGGTCGGCCTCGGCTGGGACGTCTCGGGGGAGATCGACGCGGTCGGGGAGGGCGTGACCGGCTGGGAGCCGGGGGAGCGGGTCGTCGGGCTGCACTACGGGCCGTTCAAGGAGGTGGGCGCGCACGCCGAGTACGCGGTGCTGGACGCGGCCGCCGTGGCCGCGGCGCCGCGGTCGGTCACGCAGCAGGAGGCGGCGGCGCTGCCGCTGAGCGGGTTGACCGCGGCACGGGCGCTGGAGCAGCTGGGGCTGACCGCCGGGCAGTCGGTGCTGGTCACCGGGGCGGCGGGGATGGTCGGCGGGTTCGCGGTGCAGCTGGCCGCGGCGGCCGGGCTGGTGGTGACGGCGGTGGCCGGACCGGAGGACGAGGAGCTGGTACGGGGGCTGGGCGCGGCGGAGTTCGTCGCCCGGGGCTCGGCTCCGGCGGCGCCGGTGGACGGCGTCCTGGACGCGGCCGTGGTGGGGGAGGAGGCGCTGGCCTTCGTCCGGGACGGCGGTGCCTACGTCGGCCTGCACCCGGGCAGTGCGCCGGACGCGGTCCGGGGCGTACGGGTGGTGGAACAGGAGGTCGCCGCCGACGGGGCCCTGCTGGCGCGCCTGTCGGCCCTGGTCGACGAGGGCACGCTGACCCTGCGCGTGGCCGCCACGTACTCCCTGGCGGACTCCCCGTCCGCCCACCACCACCTGACCAAGCCGGGCACCCGCGGCCGCATCGTCCTGACCCTCCCCTGACC
>NZ_RPRY01000704.1 GCF_003949795.1 Streptomyces sp. WAC06614 | reverse complement strand
CCTAGGTGTGTTGTCCCGGGACGTTGGTGACACGCGTGCTGGGTTCTTGAAATGGGTGAGGGCCTCCGGGTTCGGTGTGGATTGCGACATCTACACGGATCCGAGGAGGCCCTCGTGCCCCACCGTAATGCCCCGCTGACCGAGACCGGGCGACTTCGCCTGGCCCGTTGTGTCGTCGATGACGGCTGGCCTGTGCGGCGAGCCGCAGAACGCTTCCAGGTCAGCCACACGACCGCGTCCCGCTGGGCCGGCCGCTACCGCACGCTGGGCGTCGCCGGAATGAGTGACCGCTCCAGCCGGCCCCACCACCAGCCCCGCAGGACGGCGGCCGAGGTCGAGGCCGAGGTGCTGCGATTGCGGCGCGAGCACCGGATCGGCCCGCTACGGCTGGCTGTCCGCTGCCGCATCGCGGCCTCGACCGCCCACCGCATCCTCGTCCGCAACGGCCAGCCGCCCCTGGCCATCCTGGACCGGGCCACCGGCGAAGTGGTCCGCCGCTACGAACGCGCCCGGCCCGGAGAACTGGTCCACATCGACGTCAAGAAACTCGGCCGGATCCCTGACGGCGGCGGCCACAAAGCCCTCGGCCGGGCCGCCGGCAGCCCGAACAAGAACCGCCGCAACGGCGCCGGCTACGCCTACCTCCACACCGCCCTCGACGACCACTCCCGCCTCGCCTACACCGAAGACCTGCCCGACGAGACCGCACCCACCTGCGCCGGCTTCCTCACACGCGCCACCACCTGGTTCGCCGCACAAGGCATCACGATCGAACGGGTCCTGACCGACAACGCCTGGGCCTACAGCAAGAACACTTGGCGCAACACTTGCCGCGACCTGGGCATCAGCCCCCGATGGACCCGCCCCTGGCGGCCGCAGACCAACGGCAAGGTCGAACGCTTCCACCGCACCCTGCTCGAGGAATGGGCCTATCAAAAGCCCTACGCCTCAGACCGTGACCGGATGGAAGCGTTCACCGACTGGCTGCACTGGTACAACTACCACCGACCCCACACCGGCATCGGCGGCCAAACACCCGCCAGCCGCGGCACCAACCTCTCCGGACAACACACCTAGG
>NZ_RPRY01000703.1 GCF_003949795.1 Streptomyces sp. WAC06614 | reverse complement strand
ATGCTGCCCGACTCGGAGCCGTCGGACCTGGCGGAGGTGCTGCTGAGCGGGCTGCTGCGGCGCCCCGGCCCGCCGCAGCAGCCCGCTCAGCAGCACCTCCGCCAGGTCCGACGGCTCCGAGTCGGGCAGCATCGTCCGCTGCACCAGCCGCATCACCGGCAGCGTCAGCGGTGTCGCCGACAGGTACACCGCGAGCTGGACCGCCCGCGGCGAGGCCGACGACCGGAAGCGGCGGACCAGTTCGCGCGGCGGCCGCGCCATCCTCGGCGCCGCCGCCGGGGCCGCCGGGTGCCCCGGCAGCACCCGCCCCACCTCGGCCGGTACGGCACCACTGCCCAGCCCCGCCACCAGCCGGGCCCAGGCCCCGAGCGCCGCCGCGCTGGGCGGCAGCACCGGCACGACCAGGCCCCCGGTGGGCCGCCCTGCCCGCGGCGGCCGGTCCGGGCGGAACCGCAGCCGCCCCCCGGCCCCGTCCACCCGCGCGAGCGTGCCCCGCTCGGTCGGCAACCAGCTGCGCCCCCACAGCCGCTGCGGCAACGGCTGGACCACCACGCACGGCGCGCACTGCGCCCACCGGTGCAGCAGCCGTTGCGCCTCGCCCTCCCGCCACAGCGGGCCCGCGCAGTCGCTGACCACCATGGTCAGGGCCCGCCCGGTGGGGTCGCGCAGCTGCTCCCCGGAGCGGGACGCGGTGTCCGGGCACGGGCCGTTGCCGACCGCCGGGGTGCCGTCGGGGAGCCGGTGCAGATGGTGCACCTGGACGTCCCGGAAGGCCCCCAGGCGCTCGCAGACCGCGCGCAGTTCGTCGAGCATGTCCAGCCACACCGCCATCGACGGCGAACCGTCCATCACCAGCCTCATGGTCGCCTCCCGTCGGCGGTCCGGGCGGAACACCGGGATGGCCAGTCCGAGGGCCCGGGCGCTGGCCTCGGCGGTGGCGGCCTCGTCCAGCACCATCCGGGCCGGCGCGGCGGCCGCACTGCCGCGGATCATGGACATCCAGCGGGCCCTGCGGGCCCTCCAGCGCCACCGTCCGCCCGCCGCGCCGGCCCGGCACGAACAGGCCGAGGCGATCGTCGGCCTCCCGC
>NZ_RPRY01000702.1 GCF_003949795.1 Streptomyces sp. WAC06614 | reverse complement strand
AGGGGCGCGGGGAACTGCGCGCCCGGCCCGGTACGGCCCGCAGCCCGCGAACGACGGAACCGGTACGGCGGAGCCGCGCCACGCACCGCCGCCGCAGGTGCTGAGACCGTCGGCGACCGCGGGGCGCCCCGCCCGCCCGCGCAGTTCCCCGCGCCCCTGAGCGGCGGCTCCGGTGCGACCGCGTCGGGCAAGGCCGCGCCCCTGAGCGGCGGCTCCGGTCCGACAAACGTCGGGCAAGGCCGCGCCCCTGAGCGGCGGCTCCGGTTCGACCGCGTCGGGCAAGGCCCCGCCGGCCAGGCGCCCCGCTCCGGGCCCGCCCCGGTAATTGATGCGGGGTCCGGCGCCCGGCCGGGGACAATGGGTCGGTGCGTTATGCGATTCTCGGCAGGGTTCAGGCGGTCCACGCCGACGGGACACCCGTCCCGCTCGGAGGCGCCCGGCTCCGGGCCCTGCTGACGGCACTCACCCTGCGCCCCGGCCGCCCGGTGCCCCCGGCCGTCCTCGTCGACGAGGTCTGGGCGGGCGACCCGCCCGCCGACGCACTCGCCGCGCTCCAGGCCCTGGTCGGCCGGCTGCGCCGCACCCTCGGCCGGGAGGCCGTCACCTCCGAGGACGGCGGCTACCGCCTCGTCGCCGACCGCGACGAGACCGGCCTCTTCCGCTTCGACACCCTCGCCCGCACCGCCGCGCGCCTCGTCACCACCGACCCGGCCCGCGCCGTCGAGCTCTACGACGAGGCGCTCGGCCTGTGGCGCGGCCCGGCCCTGGCGGACCTGCCGGAGCCCGGCGCCGAGGCCGCCCGCTGGGAGGCCGTACGGCTGGACGCCCGCCGGGGCCGCCTCACCGCCGCCGTGGCCCTGGGCCGGGCGGAGGCGGTGCTGCCGGAACTCACCGCCCTGTGCGCCGAACGCCCGCTGGACGAGCCGCTCCAGGCCCTCCGCCTGCGCGCCCTGCGCGGCGCGGGCCGCGCCGCCGAGGCCCTGGCCGCGTACGAGGACGTACGCCACCGCCTGGCCGCCCGCCTGGGCCACGTCCTCGGCGTCGTCCACGGGGGCCAGCCCGACGAACCACACCCCGTCGGGCCACCCGCCCCCGACC
>NZ_RPRY01000701.1 GCF_003949795.1 Streptomyces sp. WAC06614 | reverse complement strand
GTGTGGACGACGTAGGCCCGGCCCGCACCCCGCGGACCTGGCCTACGTCGTCCACACCTCCGGCTCCACCGGCCGCCCCAAGGGCGTGCAGATCGAGCACCGCAGCCTCCTCGGCTTCGTCCGCTGGACCACGGGGCTGTGCGGGGTCACCGAGGGCACCCGGTTCGGCTTCGCCTCCTCCTACGCCTTCGACATCTCCTGCTTCCCGCTCTTCCTCACGCTGCCGGCCGGCGGCACCGTCGTCCTGGCCCCCGGCGCGCCCTCCCGCGCCGGCCTGCGCCGCCTGCTCACCGAGCACCGCGCCGACACCCTCGCGCTCACCCCGTCCCATCTGGCCCTGCTCGGCGAGGACACCGGGGGCGCCGCCGTCCGCACCCTGCTGCTCGGCGGGGAGCCGCTGACGCCGGCCGCGGTGCGTACCGTCCGGGCCGGGTTCGGCCCCGACTGCCGGATCGTCAACGGCTACGGCCCCACCGAGGCCACCGTCGCCTGCCTGGCCCACGTGGTGCGGCCCGAGGACGTCCCGCCGGACGGCTCCGGCGCGCCCGCCACGATCCCCCTCGGCACCCCCGGGCCCTTCGCGGACGTCGACCTCGTCGCCGAGGACGGCACCACGATCGGCACCGGCCCCGAGGACCTCGGCCGCACCGGCGAGATCGTGGTCAGCGGGACGCAGGTGGCCCGCGGCTACCTCGGCGCCCCGGGCGGCGCCGGCCCCTCGCCGTTCCTCGTCCGCCCCGACGGCACCCGCGCCTACCGCACGGGCGACCTCGGCCGGCGGCTGCCCGGCGGGGCCGTGGAGTTCGCCGGGCGGATCGACGGCCAGGTGAAGATCGCCGGGCACCGGGTGGAGCCCGCCGAGGTGGTCGCCGCGCTGGAGGCCCACCCCGCCGTGGCCCGGGCCGTGGTGGCGGTCCGCCGCCGCCCTGGCGCGGCGGCGGCGGGCCATCGCGGGCCGGGCCCCCGCCGTGCGGGGCCCCCGCCGCGCCACCCCCTCCGGCGGCTCCACCCGCACCGCCGCGCTCCTCACCTGGCCGCCGGTCCGCCCGGCGGGCCCGCGGGGCGCGCCCGGCGCGCCCAGGCCCCGGTCCGCCGCGCG
>NZ_RPRY01000700.1 GCF_003949795.1 Streptomyces sp. WAC06614 | reverse complement strand
ACGCCGTGCTGCTCAAGCCCGACCGGCGCACTGCCGTTTCCGGCGGTCTCGCGCTGGCCGCGGTGTTCGCCGCCGCCGGGCTGCCCGGCGGGCTGCTGCACGTCCTGCCCGGCGACGCCGCGGCCGGCCAGTGGAGGAGGGCCACCGGGAACGGCCGGGACAGCGCGGCGCGGCGGTCGCCGAGCTCGGCCCGCAGCCGGGCGATCTCGGCGCGCAGCTCGGCCGGGTCGTTGGAGCCGAGGGCCCAGATCCGCTTGGGGTCGTGGAGCTCGTCCAGCGGGATCGGCCCGGCGTGCCGGGTGTCGGCGACCATGTCCCAGTCGTCGTGCGGCAGCCCGAGCAGCCGGCGGACCCGGTGGCGGCCCGTGAGCAGGGCCGTGGTCGCCGGGGTGAGCGGGACGTCGTCGGTGATGAGCAGGGTGGCGGCCTGGGTGAAGGCCTCGTGCGAGGCGTCCAGCTCGTCGTGGGCCTCCAGGGTCTCGGCGATCACCTCCCACGGGGCCGGGTCGGTCGGGGCGGCGGCACGGATCCCGGAGATCAGGGCCCGGGCCTCGGCCTCGTGGCCGTACTCCCACAGGTTGGCGGCCTGGCGGGCCTTGATCAGGTGGACGTCGGCCGGTTCGCCCGCGAGGAGTTGGTCGTAGAGCGTACTCGCGCGGTCCCGGGCGTCGGCCAGTTCGAAGTGGGCCGCGGCCTGGAGGAGGAGCGGCTCCTGGTCCTCGGGGTAGCGGTGCGCCGTGCGGATGAGGCGCTCGGCTTCGGCGATGTGCTCGGCAGGCGTGTCGGGGCGCATGGTTCACACCGTACTGCTGCTGGTCAGTTGACGGGGGAGGTCTTAGGGTGCGCCCGTGCGAGATCACATGCGTGGGGTGGTGCGGGGGTCCCGGCAGCACGCGCACTGGGTACGGCTCGCACGCGTGCTCTGGGTCGGTGCCGAGGTGATCACCACGGTGGGGCTGGTGGTGGCGTTGCTGGTGGTGCACCAGGTGTGGTGGACCAACCGGCAGGCGGCCGCCGGGGCCCAGGAACTCGTCCGCGGGCTGGAGGGGGACTGGGCGCGGGGCCACCCGGAGCCCGGCCTTCCGCCGCCGACGGCGGGGGAG
>NZ_RPRY01000006.1 GCF_003949795.1 Streptomyces sp. WAC06614 | reverse complement strand
CTCCCGCGGCCCCCGCCCGCAGGTCCGGCATGCCGGGTGTCCAGGGGCGCCGTACGGTGGGTCCGTGCGCCGCACCCCCGTAGCCGCCGCCGTGGCGGCGGCCCTGTGCGCGGCGGCGCTGTCCTGCGCCGCGCAGACCGACGAGACGCGGTTCCGGGACCCCCCGCCGCCCACGCCGGGTCTCTCGGCCCGGGTGACGTCCGTTCCGGCCGAGAAGCTGACGGGCACCTACCGGCCCGGCTGCCCCGTGGTGCCCGAGCGGCTACGGCTCATCCGGATGAACCACTGGGGCTTCGACGGGACCGTTCACCGGGGCGAGCTGGTCGTGCACGAGGATGCCGTGGGCCCGCTGCTGCACGTCTTCGAACGGGCCCTGGAGGCACGGTTCCCGATCCGCCGGATGCGGGTCATGGCCGCGTACGACGGGGACGACGCCCGGGCCATGGCCGACGACAACACCTCCGCGTTCAACTGCCGACGGGTCACCGGCGACCCCCGGTGGGTGTCCCGGCACGCCTGGGGCGACGCCGTGGACATCAACCCGGTCGAGAACCCGTACGTCGACGTCCGCGGCACCGTCCATCCCCCGAACGGGCGTACGCACCTCACCCGCGCCGACGACGGCGCCGGCCAGATCCACCCGGGCGATGCGGTGCTCCGGGCGTTCCGCGAGGTCGGCTGGTACTGGGGAGGCCGCTGGGCCAACCGCGACTACCAGCACTTCTCGGCCACCGGCCACTGAACGGCGGCCCGGGCGGCCGGTACCCGGCCCGGCTCACTGCGTGCCGAACCACGCCCGGGCGAGGGAGGCCAGGGTGCCGTCGGCCGGGGTGCCCAACTCCCGCATGTACCAGGGCAGGTTGCTGTACACGTGCAGCAGCGTGTACGCGAGGAGCAGCTCGGGGTCGAAGCGGCGTCCGTACGCCGCGCTCAGCCGGCCCATCAGCCGGGGGTCGCCGCGCGTGACGAACAGGCCCACGGCGACGAAGTCGTAGGCCGGGTCGCCGATCATGGCCGGTTCGAAGTCGAAGAGCCCGGACAGGCGTCGGCCGTCCGGCTCGACGAGGAGGTGCTCGCGCATCACCTCGGTGTGCAGCAGGACCCGGGCGGGGTCGCGCGGCAGCGCCACGGAGTCCAGGAACTCGGGGATCTGCTCCAGCCAGCCCTCACCCAGCCCGCGCTCGCGCTGGCGCGCCACGGCTCCGCCGCGCTGCCGGTCGAGGAACGCGCCCCAGTCCCCGGGGCCGAGGAGTCCGTCCAACGGGGTCGCATCGAGCGCGTGCAACGCGGCGAGCGCCTCGCCGACCTCGGTGACGATCCCCTCACGCCCGGCCTGCGGCAGCCGCTCCCAGACCTCGGCGAGGCCGTCGCCGCGGAGTCGGGACATGAGGACGTACTGCCATCCGTTCCCGCAGGGCCCGCACGCGTACAGGCGCGGCGTCGGCACGGGCAGCCGCCCCTGCAGGTACCCCAGCACCCGCCCCTCGGTGACGGCGTCCTCGGCGGAGGTCGCGGGGAACAGCTTGAGCACGTGCCCCTCCCCCACCGCGTACACGGGCACCGACCCCGCCTCGAACCGCACCAACGGCACCCCGCCCAGCCCGAGCCGCCCGCAGATCCCCTCGGCCCCGACCCGCAGCACGGCCTCGTCCGGGACGACCGCGTCCCCGTCCTCATCACTCACGACGGCAGGCAACATGCACCGGACGCTAGGCACTGCACCGGGCCGGGTGCAACGCAATTGGCGGGCCGGCCGGTCAGCCCAGGGGCTGGCGGGTTTCTGTGCGGACCTTCAGGGTGGTGGTGGCCATCGCGTCGAGGTCGATCGTCGTCGGGGACTGGCGGGAGGTCTTCTCCGTCACCATCGCGACCGAGGCGCCCGTGTTGCCGTCCGCCCAGGCGCACATGGGGAGGGTGACCTTCACGCCCTGTTCCGTGGTGGTGAGCACCTGGCAGGACACGGTGACCTCGGCGCCGGCGGGGGTGATGTCCTTCGGGGGGACCGCCACGGTCGCGCCGTCGCTCTGTGCGGCGCCGGCGAGCATCTTCTGCCGGGCTCCCGCCGGGTCCTTGAACCGGCCGTACATGCCGGAGATCACCAGGGCGCCCTTCTCCGTCGGGGAGGTGGACGAGTACTGGCCGACCGCGGGCTTCGGGTCGCGGATCTTCGGGTCGTACGCGCCGTCGAGGGCCTCCTTGCCCTTGGTCTGCGACAGGTCCTGGTCCAGGGCGTACGTGCCGCCCAGCAGGGTCTTCGGCACGGTCAGGCGGTACTTGGCCTCGGGGAAGTCGGAGGCGGTGGAGTCGGCCGGACCGGTGGCGCCGCCCGAGCCGCTGCCGGAGCCGCCCAGGTTCGCCACGACGAACCCCGCGGCCAGCAGGCCCGCCGCCACGGCGGCGACGATGCCCACGACCAGGCCCGTCCGGTTGCGCTGCGGCGGCCCCATCGGGGGCGGGCCCCAGCCGGTCGGGGCGGGGTACGGCTGCTGCTGCGGCGGGTAGGCGGCGTACGGCTGGGGTCCGCCGTGGGGCTGGGCGCCGTACGGATGCGGCCGGCCGGTCTGGTGCGGGGCGTACGGGCCGGGGGCGTGCGGGGGCTGCGACGGCGGAGGAGGCGTGCTCATGGAGCGAACGTTACGTCAACCGGGCGACAGCGCCCGCCCCTCCACGGCGCACGCCGTCCGTCACACCTGCGGCTTCGGGCGGGTCGTGCCGGGGAGGCAGCGGACGGCCGTGTTGAAGGTCTCGTACACGCCCTTGGGGTTCTTCTTCCAGAGCCACAGGTGCAGTGCGTAGTGGATCGGCTGGCCCGGGAAGTTGCCGCGCTGGGGGCCCTTGAACGGGGTGCCGAACAGGCTCGGGCGGTCGTCGGTCGTGGTCAGGTCCTGGTCCCGGTCGTAGACCAGCCACTGGACCCCGACCAGGCGCTTGCCGCCCCGGCCGTCGTCCTCGTAGAAGAGGGCGGCGGGCTTGGCCGGGTCGAGCGAGTTGTCCAGGGCGTGGTTGAAGTGCGGGTAGCCCAGGGCGCCCTGACCCGCGCGTTCCACGCAGTACTTGTCGGGGACGTAGCCGGCCTTCACCCCGTCGGCGTGCCGGAGGTAGCGGGCGGTGGCCCGGTAGACCGCGGCGCGTTGGGCCGCCGTCGTGGCGTTGTCCGCGCCCGCCGCCGTGGGGGCCGCCACGGCGGAGGGCAGCGTGACGGCGGCCGTCAGGGTCAGGGCCAGGGCGACCCGGCGCGGTACGGCGCCTCGGGTGACCGCTCCGGTCAGGGCGGAAACGACGGACGCTACGGACATGGCGGACTCCTCGGTGGGGGGCGGCGGCTGCCCCAGCAGCCTCGCCCCGGTCCCCGCCCGCCGCCACACGGCGGACCGGATGGCCGTCCGCCGGTTGGCGGACGGCCCGTTTCGCGGCCGGACCCGCCGGGGAACCCGTGTCCCCCGTAGAGCGCGAGGACCCCGGGGTCCCGCGAGTGACACGGAGGGTGCGGAACATGGCGCAGGCGCAGGAGAACTCGGCGCTGCACGAGATGGTGGCGGCGGTGTCCAGGGGCGCGCCGGAGTGGCGCACCTGCCCGCACCCGGCCTACGCGGCGCTGCGCGAGCAGGACCCGGTGTGCCGGCTGACGCCGCCGCACGGCGTGGAGACGTACCTGATCACCCGGTACGACGACGCCCGGGACGCCCTGTCCGACCCCCGGTTCAGCAAGGACATGCGGGGCGCGCTCGACACCTACCACGCCGTCTACGGCAGCTTCTTCGACGCCCTCGACGACAACGTCCTCTTCTCCGACCCGCCCCGGCACACCCGGCTGCGCCGCACCCTGCGCGGTGCCTTCAGCCCGCGACGGGTGGAGGGGATGCGCGGCCGGATCACCGAGATCACCGAGGCGCTGCTGGCCGCCTGCCGCGAGCACAACCACGTGGACCTGATGTCTTCCTTCGCCTTCCCGCTCCCGATCGCGGTGCTGTGCGAGCTGATGGGGATCCGGGAGGCGGACCGGCCGGAGATCCTGGAGCAGTTCGGGGTGGTGACGCGGTCCCGGTTCGACCCGTCGAAGAAGGCCGAACTGCACGCCGCCGAGGCCTGGTTGCAGAACCGGCTGGGCCGGCTGGTGCAGGAGACGCGGGACCACCCGTCGGACTCCTTCCTCAGCGACCTGGTGCGGGCGGAGGACGGCCTGGACGACGGCGAGCTGGTGGCCTCGCTGTGGGTGCTGTTCTTCGCGGGGCACAAGACCACGGCGTACCAGATCGGGAACTCGGTCCTGCACCTGCTGAACCGCCCCGAGCAGCTGGAGCTGCTGCGTCGCGCACCGCACCTGATCCCGGGCGCGGTGGAGGAGATCGTGCGGTTCGAGGGCTCGGTGGAGACGTCGACGTTCCGCTACGCCGCCGAGGAGGCCGAGATCCGGGGGACGGTCATCCCCAAGGGTGCGCTCGTCCAGATCGCCATCTCCGCGGCCAACCGGGACCCGCAGCGGTTCGACTCCCCGGACGAGCTGGACGTGACCCGGGAGGGCATCCAGAGCACCCACCTGGGCTTCGGCCACGGCACCCACTACTGCCTGGGCGCGCCGCTGGCGCGTCTGGAGCTGGAGATCGCGCTGGGCCGCCTGCTGCGGGACTTCCCGCGGCTCGCGCTGGCCGACCCCGAGGAGAGCGCGGGGGCCTGGCTGAAGGGGCCGGTGGCGGCGTTCCGCGGCCTGGAACGGCTCCCGGTGGTGATGGAGCCCGGGCGCGGGGGCGCCGAGGAGGTTCCCGTGACCGCCGCGTCCCGGGTGTAGCCGTTCCGCGCGCAGCCGTCCCGCGCCCATGTCCCGAGCGACGTCCAGAGCGATGAGCGACGTCCAGAGCGACGGCCTGACCGACAACCAGATCCGACGGGCGGTGGATTGGCATGCAGGATTCTGCGGGCACCCCGGGAGTGCGCCTGCTGGGAACGGCCGGCGAAGAGCTGGAGATCACCGGTGAACTCGTCCACGGCGTACGGGAGGAGGTGCACGGCGGCCAGTCGAAGATCGACATGCACCACCACTACTGCGCCCCCGAGTGGCGCGAGTGGGCCGAGCGGCACGAGCTGATCCGCCCGGAGCAGCTCCCGCCGTGGGCGAAGCTCGACGCCGACGCCTCGGTGCGGTTCATGGACCGGGCGGGGGTGGCGACGGCCGTGCTCAAGCCGATGCTGCCGGCCCGCTACCGTTCGACCGCGCAGCTGCGCGAGGCGATCACCCTCACGCTCCAGTCGATGGTCGAGGTAGCGGCGTCGCACCCGGGGCGGTTCTCGTTCTACGTGCCGCTGTTCCTGGACGACCTGGAGGCCTCGTCCTGGGCTGTGCGCCGCGGGCTCGGCCAACTCGGGGCGGTCGGCGTCAACCTGACGGCCAATTACGGCGGCGTCTACCTCGGCGACCCGGCGTACGACAAGGTGTTCGCCGAGCTGAACGAGGCCCGCGCCGTGGTGGACACCCATCCGCACAACCTCCCCGACGGTGCGGCGGCCGGACAGCCGGGGCAATCGGGACAGCCGGGGCAGTCCGGGATGCGGAGTACGGTGACCGGTGTCCCGAACTTCCTGTGCGACTTCCTGCTGGACACCACCCGGGCCGCGATCAACATGATCCGGAACCGGACCCTGGACCGCTTCCCGGACCTCTCCGTGATCCTCCCGCACGCCGGCGGCTTCCTGCCGTACATCGCCAACCGGCTGGAGGCGCTGGGGCAGTTCTGCCAGCCGCCGGTCGAGGCCGCCGCGGTCCGCGACCACCTCGGACGCTTCTACTACGACACGGCCGGCCCGATGGCCCCGGCGGCGACGCTGCTGGCCCATGTGCCGGCGGACCACGTCCTGTTCGGCACGGACTTCCCGGCCGCGCCGCCGGACACGGTCACCGAGCTGGCGCTGCCCGCGCTGGACGCCGACCCCTCGTTCACCCCGGCCCAACTGCGCGGTGTCTACCGGGACAACGCCCTCCGGTTGATCCCCCAGCTCGCCACGGTCTGACCTGCCCTCCTGCACCTGCGCCTGCACCGCCCCCGCCCGGCTCCGGGGATGGCGCAGATGATCATTCACTCATTAGGGTGAATGATCAGACAGTTGCAGAAAGTGAGTGCAGACAGATGCATCCGACGTTCGTCCTGGTTCACGGCGCCTTCGCAAGCTCCTTCTCCTTCGCACCGCTCCAGGCCGAACTCGGCCTCCTCGGACACCGTTCGGTCGCGGTCGACCTGCCGGGTCACGGGTTCGCCGCGACGTACCCGCGCGCGTACCAGGCGCCCCAGGACCTCGGTGAGCTCGCCGCCACCCCTGGGGTCATGAAAGGGGTCACGCTCGCCGACAACGCCGCGCACCTGATCGGGATCCTGGAGCGGGCCAGGCGGAACGGGCCCGTCATCCTCGTCGCGCACAGCCGCGGCGGCCTGACGGCCACCGTCGTGGCCAACCAGCGGCCCGACCTGATCGACCGCATCGTCTACGTCTCCGCCTGGTGCCCGGTCGACCTCGACGTCAGCGGCTACTACGCCTCGCCCGAGATGGCCACGATTGACCCCACGCGGCTGGCCGCGGCGCTGGTGGGCAACCCGCTCGAACTCGGTCTGCTGCGGTCCAACTTCCGTACCGCCGACCCCGCCGCGCTCGCGGCCTTCAAGGCGGCCTTCCTCGCCGACGGGACCGACGAGGAGTTCATGGTCTTCCTCAACGCCCTGCAGCCCGACGAGAACCTCGATGTCGGCACCCCGGACGACCGTGCCCAGGCCGCCACTTGGGGCGTGATCCCCAAGACGTACGTCCGGCTGACCGAGGACGCCAGCATCCCGCTCGCCGTGCAGGACCGGATGATCCGCGAGGGGGACGCGCTGACGCCGGAGAACCCCTTCGACGTACGCACGCTCCCCGGCAGCCACCTGAAGTGGCTGGTCGACCCGGCCCCGGCCGCCCGGGTCCTGGCCGAGGTCGCCGCTCTCCTGCCGGCCGGGTCATGAGCTGAGCGGCACGGTGGGCGCTCCCGCGCCGGTCGGGGGAGCGCCGCCGCGGGCGAGCTGGTCGCCCAGCGGGCTGCGCCGGTAGAGGACCTGCCGTCCCTGGCGGGCGCGGGTGAGCAGACCGGCGGCGTGCAGGACGCGCAGGTGCTGGGAGACGGCGCTCGGGGTGACCCGCAGACGGCGGGCCAGTTCGATGGTGGCGAGGGGTTCCGCCAGGAGGCCGAGCAGCCGGGCCCGGGGCGCGCCGAGGAGCGGGACCAGGGCCCTTGCCGCTCCCGCCGGGGCGTCGCCCCCCGGGCCCGGCAGTGGCGCCCACAGCGTGGCCACGCCCCGGCAGGGGTAGAGCAGCGAGGGCGGTTCCTCCGGGTCGACGGGAGGGGCCGGCTTGTGGGCGAAGACGGACGGGACGAGCAGCAGGCCCTGGCCGGAGGCGCGGACCCGGTGCGTGCTGAGCATCTTGTGGATGTGCAGCACCCCCTCCTGCCAGCGCAGACTGGGATGGATGTCCGCGAAGAGCAGCCCGGCCCCGCCCCGGGCGAGCTGCCGCGCCCGGTAGGTCATGTCGGCCTCGGCCACGAGCCGGATCTGCGGCCAGTACGGCCGGACGGCGATCTCCCAGTAGCGGTGCAGCACTGCGCAGAGGGAGTCCCTGAGCGCGGCGACGGCTCCGTCCCGGGCGCCTGCCCCGGCCCCGGCGACGACCCCGGCCGGGGCCCCGGGGTGCGCCGCCGCCCGCAAGGGCGCCGGGAGCGGGTCCGGGGCATGGGCGGCCAGCAGGTCGCGGCGGACCCGCTCGGGCGGGGTCCGGCGGACCACGTCCAGCTCGTCCTCGAACGGCGACTCGAAGGCGGTCGGCCGGGGCGTGAGGAAGTCGGGAAGGGTCAGCCGCCCGGCCACGACCGACATCAGCAGCCCGGTGTCCAGCCCCGCCTCGGCGACGCGGGCCCGTACGGTCCTGCGCCACGGCAGGTGCAGGGCGGACAGTCCCGGGTCCCGCAGCACCCGCAGGCTCAGCACGGTCTCCCCCAGGGGAGACACCGCGAACCGCGTCTGGGCGAGATCCTCGACCCCGAGCTCGAAGCTGATCATTAAGCCCTACGCTACATCCTTTGGCAGGGCCCTGGCCGTGCCGTGGACTGGGACGCATGACTCCCCGCACCTGTGCCCGGCCCCGGGCGGTGGCATGAGCCGACGGCTGGTCCTGCTCCTGGCCCTGACCTGCGGTGTCGCCGTGGGCAACCTCTACTTCCCGCAGGCCGTCGGCCCGCTGATCGCCACGGGGCTCGGCGTGTCCCCCGGCACGGCCACCCTGGTGGTGACGGCCACGCAGATCGGCTACACCGTCGGGATGGTGCTGCTGGTCCCGCTCGGCGACCGCTTCCCGCACCGCACGCTCCTGGTCGTCCTGCTCACCCTGACCGGCCTGGCCCTGCTGGGCGCCGGCTGCGCCCCGTCCCTCCCGCCGCTGGTCGCCGCGAGCGCCCTGGTCGGGCTGACCACGGTGGCCGCGCAGATCATCGGCCCGCTCGCGGCCGGCCTGGTCGCGCCCGACCGGCGCGGGGCGGTGCTCGGCACCCTGCTCAGCGGCTCCACCGGGGGCATGCTGCTGGCCCGTACGTTCAGCGGGACGCTCGGCGAACGGCTCGGCTGGCGGGCGCCCTACCTGGTCGCCGCGGTCGTCGCACTGGGGCTGGCGGCGGTGATGGCCCTCGTGGTGCCCGTCACCACCCCGTCCGCCGCCGCCGTCCGCCGCCCCTACGCCGCCTTCCTGTGCGAACCGCTGCACCTGCTGCGCGCCGAGCCCGAGCTGCGCCGCTCCTGCCTCTACCAGGCCGCCGCCTTCGGCGGGTTCTCGGCCGCCTGGACCAGCGTGGCCCTGCTGCTGACCGGGCCGCTGTACGGGCTGGGGGCCGAGGCCGTCGGGCTGCTGGCGCTGGTCGGCGCCGTCACCCTGGTCTGCACGCCCTACGCCGGCCGCCTCGTGGACCGGCACGGGCCCGACCCGGTCAACCTGGTCTCGCTGCTCGGCATCGTCGCCTCCGCCGCGGTCCTGCTGGTGGGCGCCGGGGGCGGCGTGCGGGGCCTGGCCGGACTGACCGCGGGCACGCTCCTGCTCGACGTCGCCATGCAGTGCGGCATGGTCGCCAACCTCGCCCGGGTGTACGCCCTGCGCCCGGACGCCCGCAGCCGGCTCAACACCGCGTACATGACGTGCGCCTACCTGGGCGGCACCGTCGGCTCCTGGCTGGGGGTCCGGGCCCACACCGCGTACGGCTGGCCGGCGGTCTGCGCCCTGGTCGCGCTGCTCGCCGCGGTGGCCCTGGCCCGCCACCTGCTGCCCCGGCGCCACCCGGCCGACCCGGACCGCCGGCCCCGGACGGCGGCCGCGACCGCCGACGGGCCATCCGCTGCACGCTGACCACCGGCTGCCTCGGACGGCCCGTACGACGGGCACGAAGTCGGCCCGGACGGCCGGCTCAGCAGCCAGAACCGGGCTACTACCGGGAGACCGGTCCGGCGATGGCCTCGGCCGCCCGCCGGGTCGTCGCCGAGGGGACGGCCGAGGTGACGGCCGAGGTGACCGCCGGGGCGTCGACCGGGGCAACCGCCGAGCCGTCGGCCGAAGCCTCGGCCAGCGTGGGGTAGTCGGTGTAGCCCGTCGCCCCTCCCACGTACATCGTGTACGCCTCCCGGACGGGGTTGAGCGGGGCGCCGGTGCGCAGCCGCTCGACCAGGTCGGGATTGGCGAGGAAGCCACGGCCCAGGGCGACCAGATCGGCTCCGGCGGCCAACAGCCTTTCCCCGGCAGCCAGTCCGCCGTCGGCGGGCAGCGGGGCCGGCCAGCCCAGGGCCGGGTTGGCCATCAGCGTGCCCGGCCAGTCCGCCCGGAGCCGGGCGAAGAGCGGGTCGGCGGGGTCGGCGAACTCCAGGTGCAGGTAGGCGAGTTCGGAATCGGCCAGGGCGGCGAGCAGGGCGGCGTAGAGGTGCGGGGTCTCGTCGCCCTCCTGGATGCCGTTGACGGTGTTGGCCGGGGAGATGCGCAGACCCACGCGCTCGGGACCGATCGCCTCGGCCACCGCCCGGGTGACCTCGACCGCGAAGCGGACTCGGCCGGCGACCGTCCCTCCGTAGGCGTCGGTACGACGGTTGGTGTTGGCCGCCATGAACTGGTGGAGGAGCATGCCGTTGGCCGCGTGCACCTCGACCCCGGCGAAGCCGGCCGCGACCGCGTTGCGGGCCGCCCGGGCGAAGTCGGCCACGGTGGAGCGGATGTCCTGGAGGGTCATCTCGCGGGGCACGACGGCCGGTACGCGGCCGTCGGGGGTGTGGATGGTGTCGGGCAGCGGGATCGCGGACGGCGCCACCGGGGTCAGTCCGCTGGTGCGGGGGTGGCTGACCCGGCCGCCGTGCTGGAGCTGGAGGAACATCGCACCGCCGGCCGCACGCACGGCGTCGGTGACCTGCCGCCAGCCCGCCACGTGGGCCGGGGTGTGGATCGCGGGGATGTTCGGGAAGGTCTGCCCGACCGGGTTCGGTGTCGTGCCCTCGGCGATGATGAGGCCGGCCGATGCACGCTGGACGTAGTACGTGGTCATCAGCTCCCCGGGGACGCCGTCGGCCCCGGCCCGGTTGCGGCTGAGCGGGGCCATGACCAGACGGTTGGCCAGCGGGAGCGGGCCGAGGGAGGTGGGGAGGAAGAGGCCGGGGGTCTTGGTCGTCGATGTCATGGCCGTACCGTAGGAACTGACACCGGTGTCAGGTTCAAGTCCGCGAGGCCGTCGGCCCCGGCGGGCGGTCGGTCGGACCGACCAGGACGGGGAGGATGCGGTCATGCGGATCGGGGAACTGGCCGAACGGACGGGCGTGAGCGAGCGGTCGCTGCGCTACTACGAGCAGCAGGGCCTGCTCACGGCCGAGCGCACCGCGGGCGGCCACCGCGCGTTCGGGCCGTGGGCGGTGGACCGGGTGATCCGGATCCAGGCACTGTACGCCGCCGGCCTGAACAGCGCGAAGATCGCCGAGCTGCTGCCGTGCATGCGGGACGCCGACGGTGGCCCGTCGGAACGGGCCACCGGCAAGCTCGTCGCCGAACTGCGGCACGAACGGGAACGGATCGACCGCCTGATCGCGGACCTCGTCCTGTCCCGGGAGGTCCTGGACGAGGCCATCGACATGGCGGCCCGGCCGAGGTCGGACGCGGCCTGACCGGACGCGGACCGCGAGGTCCACGCCCGGTCAGCCGGCGGCCGGTCAGCCGGACAGGACCTTGGTGGCCACCGGGGTCGGTACGGGGGCCAGGCCTGCCGGACGGGTGGTGAACGTGCCGCGGCCCTGGGTGCGGCTGCGCAGGCCGGACGCGTAGCCGAACAGCTCGGCCAGCGGGACGACCGCGGTCACCGCCGCCGTACCGGACCGGCTGGTGGAGCCGGCGACCCGGCCCCGGCGGGCGGCGAGGTCACCGAGGACCGTGCCGACCGCGTCCTCGGGGACCGTGACCACGACCTCGACCACGGGCTCCAGCAGCGCCATCGTGCTCGCCCGGAGGGCGGCCCGCAGCGCGGCCCGGCCCGCCGTGCGGAACGCCACCTCCGAGGAGTCCTTCACATGGGTGGACCCGTCGGTGAGCGTGACCCGTAGGCCCGTCACCGGGTGCCCGCCCAGCGGACCGTCGGCGAGCGCGTCCCGGCAGCCGGCCTCGACCGCGCGGACGAACTCCTGCGGGACCCGCCCGCCGACCACGGTCGACCGGAACGCGAACACACCACCGTCGCGCCCGACTTCGGCCCCGTCCCGGCCTTCGCCTTCGCCGTCCCCCCAAGGTTCGAGATCGATGACGACATGGGCGAACTGGCCCGAGCCACCGTCCTGTTTGACGTGCCGGTGGACCAGGCCCGTGACGCCGCGGACCACGGTCTCCCGGTAGGAGACCTGCGGCCGGCCCACGGTGACCTCCAGGCGGTGGTCGCGGCGGATCTTCTCCACGGCCACCTCCAGATGGAGTTCGCCCATCCCCGAGAGCACGGTCTGGCCGGTCTCGGGGTCGCTGCGCACGACGAGCGAGGGGTCCTCCTCGACCAGTCGTGCCAGGGCGGCGGCGAGCCGTCCGGTGTCGGTGCTGCGGCGTGCCTCGACCGCGACCGACACCACGGGTACGGCGGTGACGGGCGGTTCGAGGAGCAGCGGCGCCTGCGGCGCGCACAGGGTCGTCCCGGCCCGGGCCGTCTTGAGCCCGACGACGGCGACGATGTCGCCGGCGCGGGCCTGGTCCAGCTCGGTGTGCCGGTCCGCCTGGACGCGCAGGATCCGGGCGATCCGCTCGGTGCGGCCGGTGCCGACGTCGAGCACGGTGTCCCCCTTCCGCAGGGTTCCCGAGTAGAGGCGCAGGTAGGTCAGCCGTCCGGTGGCCGTTGCGGCCACCTTGAAGGCCAGGGCGGCGAGCGGCGCACCGGGATCGGCCGCACGTTCGAGCCCGTCCTCGCCCTCACCGCCGTGGCTCGTGCCCGTGCCCGTGCCCGCCGCGACGCCCCGGACGGGGGGCTTGTCGGCGGGCGAGGGCAGATACGCGAGGACGGCGTCCAGCAGCGGTTCGACCCCGCGGTTGCGGTAGGCCGAGCCGCACAGCACGACCGTGCCCGAGCCGTCGAGGGTGACCTCGCGCAGGGCGAGCGCGAGGGTCTCGTCGGTGAGGGCGCCGGCGGCGCAGAACTCCTCCAGGGCGGTCGGGTGGAGCTCGGCGGCGGTCTCCTCCAGCAGGCGCCGCCGCCGACGGGTCTCCTCGCGCAGCTCGGCGGGCACCTCGCCGGCCTCGTACGCGGTGGCGTCCGCGGGCCAGTGCAGCGCCCGCATCCGGACGAGGTCGACGACGCCCGTGAAGCCGTCCTCGACGCCGATCGGCAGCTGGGTCACCAGGGGCACGGCGCCGAGCCGGTCCCGCAGGGAGGCGACGGCGGTGTCGAGGTCGGCGCCCGCGCGGTCGAGCTTGTTGACGAACGCGATGCGCGGGACGCCGTACCTCTGCGCCTGCCGCCACACCGACTCGCTCTGCGGCTCGACCCCGGCGACGGCGTCGAACACGGCGACCGCACCGTCCAGGACGCGCAGCGACCGCTCGACCTCGTCCGCGAAGTCGACGTGCCCCGGGGTGTCGATCAGGTTGATCCGGTGGCCGTCCCAGGCACAACTGACGGCCGCCGCGAAGATGGTGATGCCACGGTCGCGCTCCTGGGCGTCGAAGTCGGTGACGGTGGTGCCCTCGTGGACCTCGCCCCGCTTGTGCACGGCGCCGGTCGCGAAGAGGATCCGCTCGGTGACGGTCGTCTTGCCGGCGTCGACGTGGGCGAGGATGCCGAGGTTACGGACGGCGGTGAGGTCGGAACGGGAGGAAGGGGCAGGGGTTCGCCGGTCGGTGCGCATGGCCCGGGCCTTTCGGTTGCTCTACGGGAAAGGGGCTGCGCGATTCCCGGACGTGGCGAGCGACGGGAGGGTTCAAGGGGCGAGGGCAGGGGCGTGGGGTCGCCGCGCCGCGCCCCTGGGGGGCGGACGGGCAGGGATCACCCAGGACCCGGGCCCGGACCCTGACCTCCTCGCAGAGGGGTCACGTCACGGGCGTACGGTGCCGGCCGCGCAGCAGGCACCGCGCGGCACGGGACACCGGGATCACGTCGTACCGGGCACGGGGAACGAGGGCGACGGTGCGCTGACGGCACATGACCTGGTCCCCTCTCCGTGTGTGACGTGACGCCACGGTGGTGGCGTGCGATGCGAGTGTAGGAAGGCGCAGACGCCACGGCACGCCATTTAACGCGGCCCTCCCCCCGCTCGCGGCCGAGCTGCCCGGCCGCATGCCGGCCCTGCGGCCCCTGCCCGTGCGGCGGCCCTGATGGCAGGGGGCGGCGATCGGGAGGAGAATGGGGGTGGGTGGGCGAACGGAGGGCCGCCATCATGCTGGGCGAGAGCAAGGCATTCAGCAGCTACTCGGTCGACAGCATCGAGCGGGCGAGGGTTTTCTCCGTGGACCGGGCCGTGGACGCGCCGGGCACGGCGATCGCCTGGTTCACGAACCCGGCCGGCCATGTGCTGTCGGTGGTGCAGCAGCGATGAGCGGCGAGCAACCGCACGGCGAACCCGCCAAGGGCCGGCTGACCGAACTGCTGGAGAATCCGGTCGTCGGCATGGCGCCGTGGATCCTCTTCTCGCTGCTCGTCGGCCCCGGCCGGTTCGAGCTGGCGGTGGGTCTGGCCCTGGCGTGCGCCGTCGTGCTGGTCGTGGCGGGCCGGGTGGTGCACCGGGGCAGCTCGTGGAAGCTGCTGGAGATCGCCGACGTGGTGTTCTTCGCGGTCCTCGCCGTGGTCGGTGCCCTGGCGAGCGCCGGTACGCTGCGCTGGCTGGAGACCTACGCCGGAGAGCTCGCCAGCATCACGCTCGCGGTGATCGCCTTCGGCTCGATCGCGATCGGGGTCCCGTTCACCCTCCAGTACGCCAAGGAACAGGTGGACCCCGTCTACTGGAACACCCCCCTCTTCCTGCGCACCAACCGGGTCATCACGGCGGTGTGGGGCCTGGCCTTCCTGGTCTCGGCCGCCGCGGGCGCCTACGGCGACCTGGTGCTGCGCGACCCGGACAACGCGTGGACCAGCTGGATCATCCCGATCCTGGCGATCGTCGCGGCCCTGAAGTTCACGGCCCGGTACCCCGAGGCGGTCAGGGAGCGCGCCCGCGCCGAGGAGTGACCTCGCGCGGCCCCGGTCGTTGGTACCGGGGAAGCGACCGGGGGCCGCCGAGATGAGCCAGCCGAGATGAGCCAGCAGACCGACACCGAAGCCCACTACCGCCGCCACGTCCTGCCGTACTACCGGGCGTTCGGCTCGCGGTTCGGCTACGCAGCCCTGCTGGGGCGGACCCGCCACTTCGGGTGGTACGAGCCGCACCACGCGCCGTGGGAGTTCGCGGCGGCCATGCGCCGCATGGAACTGGTCGCCGTGCGCAGGCTCGGCCTGGCGCCGGGGGCGTCCGTGCTCGACGCCGGCTGCGGGGTCGGGGACACGGCGCGTACGGTCGCCCGGGCGGGCCGGGCGTACGTCACCGGCATCGACGGGATCCAGCCGGACCTGGTCATTGCACGGCAGCGGTCGGCCCGGGCCGGCGGGCCGGGGGCCCGGACCCGGTTCCTGCGGGCCGACTACCACGCCCTGCCGTTCGCCGACGGCTCGTTCGACGGCGCCTACACCATGGAGTCCTTCGTCCACTCCCCCGATCCGGCGCGCGGCCTCGCCGAGTTCTTCCGTGTCCTGCGGCCGGGCGGGCGGCTGGTGATGTTCGAGTACTCCAGCACCCCGGAGGCCGAGCTGTCACCGCGCGCCCGGTCCGCCCTGCGCCGGATGTGCGCGCTGTCGGGCATGCCCGGGATGCTCGCGATGACCCACGGCGAGCTGGAACGGCTCCTGACGCGGACCGGTTTCCTGGTCGAGCCGGCCTACGACGCGACCGCGAAGGTCCTGCCCATGCTGCGGGCGTTCTGGCAGCTCGGTCTGCTGCCGTACAGCGTGGCGTGCGGCCTGGGGCGCGGGGACCGCCTGGTCAACGCGATGAGCGGGGTCGAGATGTACCGGCACCAGGAGGCCTGGCGGTACACCATCTGCGCCGCCACCCGCCCCTGACACGTGGGTCGCGCCCCGCCGGACGCCCCCGGTCACCGGGCGGACACCCCGGACCGGGGGCCCGGGGCCGGGCCCCGGTCGTGGGCCAGGGCGGGGAACGGAAAGGCCCCGCGCAGCGGTGGTGGTGGGGGTTCGGTGTCGGACCCCGCCAGTAGGGTTGGAGGCATGGCCGACCCTTCCAGCTACCGCCCCCAGCCGGGCCAGATCCCCGACTCCCCGGGGGTCTACCGGTTCCGTGACGAGCACCGCCGCGTGATCTACGTGGGGAAGGCCAAGAGCCTGCGCCAGCGCCTGGCGAACTACTTCCAGGACCTGGCCGGCCTGCACCCCCGGACCGCCACGATGGTGACCACGGCCGCCTCCGTCGAGTGGACCGTGGTCTCCACCGAGGTGGAGGCCCTCCAGCTGGAGTACTCCTGGATCAAGGAGTACGACCCCCGCTTCAACGTCAAGTACCGCGACGACAAGAGCTATCCCTCCCTCGCGGTCACGCTGAACGAGCAGTTCCCCCGCGTCCAGGTCATGCGCGGCCCCAAGAAGAAGGGCGTGCGCTACTTCGGCCCGTACGCCCACGCCTGGGCCATCCGCGAGACCGTGGACCTGATGCTGCGGGTCTTCCCCGTGCGCACCTGCTCCGCCGGGGTGTTCAAGCGCTCCGCCCAGATCGGCCGGCCCTGCCTGCTCGGCTACATCGGCAAGTGCGCGGCGCCGTGCGTGGGCCGGATCAGCCCCGAGGACCACCGCGAACTGGCCGAGGACTTCTGC
Source organism: Streptomyces sp. WAC06614 (assembly GCF_003949795.1). GTDB lineage: Bacteria > Actinomycetota > Actinomycetes > Streptomycetales > Streptomycetaceae > Streptomyces. The sequence goes on along the minus strand of NZ_RPRY01000006.1, from coordinate 48,212 downwards.
GACTTCATGGCCGGCCGCACCGGCGCGTACCTCTCCCGCCTGGAGCGGCAGATGCACGAGGCGGCCGAGGAGATGGAGTACGAGCGGGCCGCCCGGCTGCGCGACGACATAGGGGCGCTGCGCCGGGCCATGGAGAAGAACGCCGTGGTGCTCGCCGACGCCACCGACGCCGACCTCATCGCCGTCGCCGAGGACGAGCTCGAAGCCGCCGTGCAGATCTTCCACGTGCGCGGCGGCCGGGTCCGCGGCCAGCGCGGCTGGGTCACCGACAAGGTCGAGGCCGTGGACACCGCGGGTCTGGTCGAGCACGCCCTGCAGCAGCTCTACGGCGAGGAGAGCGGCGAGAGCGTGCCCAAGGAGGTGCTGGTCCCGGCGCTGCCCGAGGACACCCCCGCCCTCACCGAGTGGCTGGCCGGCCGCCGCGGCTCCCAGGTGAGCCTGCGCATCCCCCAGCGCGGGGACAAGAAGGCCCTGATGGAGACCGTCCACCGCAACGCGCAGCAGTCCCTGGCCCTGCACAAGACCAAGCGCGCCAGCGACCTCACCACCCGCTCCCGCGCGCTGGAGGAGATCGCCGAGGCCCTGGAGCTGGACAGCGCGCCGCTGCGCATCGAGTGCTTCGACATCTCCCACCTCCAGGGCGACGACGTGGTCGCCTCCATGGTCGTCTTCGAGGACGGCCTGGCCCGCAAGAGCGAGTACCGGCGCTTCCAGATCAAGTCCTTCGCCGGGCAGGACGACGTACGGTCCATGCACGAGGTGGTGTCCCGGCGCTTCCGGCGCTATCTGCTGGAGAAGCAGAAGACGGGGGAGTGGATCCCCGAGGAGGGCCCGGTCGATGCCGGGGCTCCCACCCCGGCCGATGCCGGCCCGGAGTCGCTGCGCAACGACGACGGCCGGCCCCGACGCTTCGCCTACCCGCCGCAGCTCGTCGTCGTCGACGGTGGCCGGCCGCAGGTCGCCGCCGCCCGCCGGGCCCTGGACGAGCTCGGCATCGACGACGTGGCCGTGTGCGGCCTGGCCAAGCGGCTGGAGGAGGTCTGGCTGCCCGGCGAGGACGACCCCGTGGTCCTGCCCCGTACCAGCGAGGGCCTGTACCTCCTGCAGCGGGTGCGTGACGAAGCGCACAGGTTCGCCATCCAGTACCAGCGCGCCAAGCGCGGCAAGCGCCTGCGCACGGGCCCGCTGGACGACGTGCCGGGGCTGGGCGAGAGCCGCAAGCAGGCCCTCGTCAAGCACTTCGGTTCGGTGAAGAAGCTGCGGCAGGCGACAATCGACCAGATCTGCGAGGTCCCCGGCATAGGCCGCAAGACGGCCGAGGCCGTGGCGGCGGCCCTCGCCCAGGCCGCCCCCGCGGCTCCTGCGGTCAACACCGCCACAGGAGAGATCATGGAGGACGAGACCCCCGCACCCGCGGGAACGATGTCCGAACGGGGGACCGAACGATGACCGATCATGAAGCACAGCAGGCCGCGGACCGTACGGGCGCGCACGACGGAGACGGAGCACAGGTGAGTACGGGCACGACAGGGGAGCCCGGCGAGGTCGCCGAGGCCGCGATCCCCGAGCTGGTGATCATCTCCGGCATGTCCGGAGCGGGCCGCAGCACCGCGGCGAAGTGCCTGGAGGACCTCGGCTGGTTCGTCGTGGACAACCTGCCGCCGGCGCTGATCCCCACCATGGTGGAGCTCGGCGCCCGTTCCCAGGGCAACGTGGCGCGCATCGCCGTCGTGGTCGACGTCCGGGGCCGGCAGTTCTTCGACGCGCTGCGCGAGTCCCTCGCCGCCCTCGACACCCAGGGCGTCACCCGGCGCACGGTGTTCCTGGAGTCCTCCGACGAGGCCCTGGTGCGCCGCTTCGAGTCGGTCCGCCGCCCGCACCCGCTGCAGGGCGACGGCCGGATCGTCGACGGCATCGCCGCCGAGCGCGACCTGCTGCGCGAGCTGCGCGGCGACGCCGACCTGGTGATCGACACCTCCAGCCTGAACGTGCACGAGCTGCGCGCGAAGATGGACGCCCAGTTCGCCGGGGACGCCGAGCCGGAGCTGCGCGCCACCGTCATGTCCTTCGGCTACAAGTACGGCCTGCCCGTCGACGCCGACCTGGTGGTGGACTGCCGCTTCATCCCGAACCCGCACTGGGTCCCGGAGCTGCGCCCCTTCACCGGCCTGAACGAGGAGGTGTCGGGCTACGTCTTCAGCCAGCCCGGCGCCAAGGAGTTCCTGGACCGCTACACGGAGCTGCTCCAGCTCATCGCCGCCGGCTACCGCCGCGAGGGCAAGCGCTACGTGACCATCGCCGTCGGCTGCACCGGCGGCAAGCACCGCAGCGTGGCCGTGTCGGAGAAGCTCGCCGCCCGGCTCGCCTCCGAGGGAGTCGAGACCGTCGTCGTCCACCGGGACATGGGGCGCGAGTGACCGGACGGAGCCTGCGCCTGCGCCGCCTGCGCCGGCTGACCGAGGCGCGTGCCGAGGCCCTCGGCCGCACCTCCCGCCGGCGGGGCGCGCAGCCCAAGGTGGTCGCCCTGGGCGGCGGACGGGGCCTGTCGGCCTCGCTCGCCGCCCTGCGGCGCATCACCGGTGACCTGACCGCCGTGGTCACCGTGGCGGACGACGGCGGCTCCAGCGGCCGGCTGCGCGAGGAGCTCGGCGTCCTGCCGCCGGGCGACCTGCGCAAGGCGCTGGCCGCGCTGTGCGGGGACGACGACTGGGGCCAGACCTGGGCGCGGGTGATCCAGCACCGCTTCCAGTCCCAGGGCGAGATGCACGGGCACGCGGTCGGCAACCTGCTGATCGTGGCCCTGTGGGAGCAGCTCGGCGACCATGTCCAGGCCCTGGACCTGGTCGGCAAGCTGCTCGGGGCACAGGGCCGGGTGCTGCCCATGTCGGCCGTCCCGCTGGAGCTCCAGGCGCTGGTCCGGGGCCACGACCCGGCCCGGCCGCACGACGTGGACACCGTCCGCGGGCAGGCCACGGTGGCGCTGACCCCGGGCGAGGTGCAGTCGGTGCACGTCGTCCCGTCCGACCCGCCGGCGGTGCCGGAGGCGGTCGAGGCGGTCCTCGACGCCGACTGGGTGGTCCTCGGCCCGGGCTCCTGGTTCTCCTCGGTGATCCCGCACCTGCTGGTGCCGGAGCTGCTCGACGCGCTGATGGTGACGAAGGCCCGCCGGGTGCTCTCGTTGAACCTCGCGCCGCAGCCGGGTGAAACAGAGGGCTTCTCTCCGCAGCGTCATTTGGAGGTTTTGGCCCGACACGCCCCTAAACTCGCCCTGGACGTGGTGCTGGCCGACCAGGCCGCCGTACCCGACCGCGAGTCCCTCGCCGATGCCGCCAAACGGTTCGGTGCCGCGGTCGAGCTGGCGCCGGTGGCCAGGGAGGACGGTTCTCCCCAGCACGACCCGGAGCTGCTGGCCGCCGCGTACGACCGTATTTTTCGGATGCATGGAAGGATCGGCCCATGGCGATGACGCCAGCGGTGAAGGATGAGATCTCCCGGCTCCCCGTCACCCGGACCTGCTGCCGGAAGGCAGAGGTCTCGGCGATCCTCCGGTTCGCCGGCGGCCTGCACCTGGTGAGCGGGCGGATCGTCATCGAGGCGGAGCTGGACACCGGGATCGCCGCGCGCCGGCTGCGCAAGGACATCCTGGAGATCTTCGGCCATTCCTCGGACCTCGTGGTCATGGCCCCGGGCGGGCTGCGGCGCGGCAGCCGCTACGTCGTCCGGGTGGTGGCCGGCGGTGACCAGCTCGCCCGCCAGACAGGCCTGGTCGACGGCCGCGGCCGGCCCATCCGCGGCCTGCCGCCGCAGGTGGTCTCCGGGGCCACGTGCGACGCCGAGGCAGCCTGGCGCGGCGCCTTCCTGGCCCACGGTTCGCTGACCGAGCCGGGCCGGTCCTCCTCCCTGGAGGTCACCTGCCCCGGACCGGAGGCGGCCCTGGCCCTGGTGGGCGCCGCCCGCAGGCTCTCGATCGCCGCCAAGGCCCGCGAGGTGCGCGGGGTCGACCGGGTCGTCGTCCGTGACGGTGACGCGATCGGCGCCCTGCTGACGCGGCTGGGGGCCCACGAGTCGGTGCTGGCGTGGGAGGAGCGGCGGATGCGGCGCGAGGTGCGCGCCACCGCCAACCGACTGGCCAACTTCGACGACGCCAACCTGCGCCGGTCCGCCCGCGCGGCCGTGGCCGCCGGAGCCCGGGTCCAGCGCGCCCTGGAGATCCTCGGGGAGGAGGTGCCCGAGCACCTCGCCGCCGCCGGCCGGCTGCGCATGGAGCACAAGCAGGCCTCCCTGGAGGAGCTCGGCGCCCTGGCCGACCCCCCGCTGACCAAGGACGCGGTCGCCGGCCGGATCCGCCGCCTGCTGGCCATGGCCGACAAGCGGGCGCAGGACCTGGGCATCCCGGGGACGGAGTCCAACCTCACCGAGGAGATGGCGGACAACCTGGCCGGCTGACGCCCCCGGCCGGCCCCGGCCCCGGCCGCCCGCCGGGCCGCCCCGGCGGGCCGCGCCGCCGACTGCTCCGAAGGGCCCGTACGCCTCACGCGTACGGGCCCTTCGAGCGCGTGGCGCGGCACGCACCATTGACATGGGCATGTGCGGGTCGTGAGCCTGTCGTCCGACCGCTTTCGTGGCCTACGACGCCCAGGGGGGCATATGAGGCTCCGCGCGAGATCGTTCCTCGCCGCCAGCGCACTCGCATTAGGTTCGCTCGCCGCCGTACCGACCGCCCAGGCCGTCCCCGGCACCGGTCCCGCGCCGGCCGCCGACGAGGTCCGGGTCTACGACGCCGACATCACCCGGGAACAGGTCCCGCTCGTCCTCGCCGCCGGCCAGGACGCCCACGAACTCGGTGAACGCGCCCCCGACCGGGGCACCACCAAGGTCGAGCTCTTCCTCACCACCGCCCAGGCCCAGGAACTCGGCGCCAAGGGCGTCCGGCTCACCGAGCGCACCGTGCCCGAGCGGGCCGCGGCCCGCGGCCGGGCGGCCGGGGACGGGGTGTTCCGCCCGTACAGCGGCCCCGGCGGCCTGCAGGAGGAGATCCTGCGCACCGCCCAGCAGAACCCGGCCCTGACCAAGGTCGTCTCCCTCGGCAAGACCGTCCGGGGCAAGGACATCCTCGCCCTGAAGGTCACCAAGAACGCCAAGGAGATCCGCGACGGGGCCAAGCCGTCCGTGCTGTACATGTCCAACCAGCACGCCCGCGAGTGGATCACCCCGGAGATGACCCGGCGGCTGATGCACCACGTGCTCGACGGCTACGGCAAGGACCAGCGGATCACCGGCATCGTGGACTCCACCGAGCTGTGGTTCCTGCTCTCGGCCAACCCCGACGGCTACGACTACACACACGCGCCCGACGGACAGCGGCTGTGGCGCAAGAACCTGCGCGACACCGACGGGGACGGGAAGATCGCCGCAGGCGACGGTGTCGACCTCAACCGCAACTTCGCCTACAGGTGGGGCTACGACAACGAGGGTTCCTCACCGAACCCGGCGAGCGAGACCTACCGCGGCCCCGCCCCCTCCTCCGAGCCCGAGACCGTCGCCCTCGACGCCTTCGAGAAGCGCATCGGCTTCACGTACGGCATCAACTACCACTCCGCCGCCGAACTGCTGCTCTACGGCGTGGGCTGGCAGGTGGCCACCCCGACCCCGGACGACGTCCTGTACAAGGCGCTCGCCGGCACCCCGGACAACCCGGCGGTCCCCGGCTACCACCCGCAGGTCTCCTCCGAGCTGTACACCACCAACGGCGAGGCCGACGGGCAGGCCGCCAACGTCAACGGCATGATGATGTTCACGCCGGAGATGACCACGTGCCAGACCGCCTCCCGCATCGACCCGGACGACCGGTGGAAGCCCGAGGACTGCCGGTCCGGCTTCAACTTCCCCGACGACGAGAAGCTGATCCAGGGGGAGTTCGCCAAGAACGTCCCCTTCGCGCTCTCCGTCGCCGAGACCGCCGCCCACCCCGACCGGCCGTCCTCCTCGGTGGGCCTGACGGCCCCCGACTTCACCCCCGACACCTTCACCACCTCCTGGGCCGCCCGCGGCCAGGAGCAGGAGGTCTCCGTCACCGCCCGCAAGTCGCTGCGCGACAAGCGGCTCACGTACCGCGTCAACGGCGGACGCCCGCACGACGAGGACCTGCGTCCGTGGAAGGGCGGCAAGGTCTACGGCGGCAAGGACAACCTGTACTTCGACCAGTACCGGGCCGAGGTCGGCGGCGCCCGCCCCGGCGACAAGGTCGAGGTCTGGTTCACCGGCCGGGACCCGGACTCCGGCCGCCAGGTCTCCAGCGAGCACTTCACGTACACGGTGGCCGACCGGCCGCGCGCCGACGTGCTTGTGATCGCCGAGGAGGGCGCCCCGGCGCAGCACGCCCGCAGCTACGTGGACGCGCTGCGCGCCAACGGCCGGTCCGCGGCCGTCTGGGACGTCGCCACCCAGGGCGTGCCGCATCCCCTGGGCGTGCTCTCCCACTTCGGCACGGCGGTCCACTACACCGGCGCCCGGGCCCCCGGCGGGGCCACCCAGCTCGCCGTGCGCGACTTCCTCAACGAGGGCGGCAAGCTGATCGAGGCCGGCGAGCTCGCGGGCGGTGACGTCGAGATCGGCGACGCCGTGACCGACGACTTCAGCCAGTACTACCTCGGCGCCTACGCCCGGGCCGGCGCCCGCGGCGCGACCGGGTTCACCGGGGCGGGCGCCCTGGCCGGCGCGGGCGGCGCGCTCGGCGACGCGGCGGGCAACCCGCTCGACGCCGCCGGTGCCTTCACCGTCACCTCCGACAGCCTGCCGGCGGCGCAGTTCCCGCAGTTCACCAGCGCGCAGTCGGGCGGGTACGCCGGAGTCGTGAACCCGTACGCCCCCCGCACCGGCGCGTGGATGGCCGCGGCCACCCACGAGGACAACGACTACCGGCGCCTGGTCCGCACGATCGACCTCACCCGGGTCACCGCGGCCGACCGGCCGCAGCTGCGGATGGCGTTGTCCTGGAACGTGGAGAAGGACTACGACCACGTCCTGCTGGAGGCCCACGCCCCCGGCGCGGACGACTGGACCACGCTGCCCGAGCTGTCGGGACTGACCCGCACCACGGTGCCCGCGGACTGCGGTGAGGGCTTCTACGTGGGCGCCCACCCCTTCCTGAAGCACTACCTGACCCTGGCCGGCGGCAGTTGCACCGCCACCGGCACCTCCGGTGCCTGGAACGGCTTCACCGGCTCCTCCGGCGGCTGGAAGGACGTCAGCTTCGACCTGAGCGCCTACGCGGGCCGGACGGTCGAGGTCTCGCTGTCCTACGTCACCGACCCGGGCAGCGGCGGCCGGGGGGTCTTCGCGGACGACGCGCGCCTGGTCGTCGGCGGCACCGACAAGGAGAACGAGGGCTTCGAGAGCTCGCTCGGTGTCTGGACCACCCCCGGCGCTCCGGCCGGAAGTCCGGACGTCGCGGGCGACTGGTCCCGCAGCGGGGAGCTGTTCAAGTCCTTCTCCTCGGTCACTACGCGTGACACGGTGCTCCTCGGTTTCGGCCTGGAGCACCTCCAGAAGCCCGTCGATCGGGCTCTACTGATCGGTAAGGCACTCCGCTCCCTCCACCACCGCCCCTACGGCGACGGAGAGTGACGAGGGCCTAGGTCCTCGGCGGCCCGTGCCGGACCCCCGGTACGGGCCGCACCCAGGGCTTCCCCCGGTGCCCGGGGGAGTGTCCCTACGGCATCGATGTCACTCTATGCCGCGACGAGAGGTAGGGTCGTAAGCGGTCGGGGACATCCCATACAGCTCGCCGGCGGACAGGCCGGCGTACCACGAGGAGATCGGTTCGTGACGATCCGCGTAGGCATCAATGGTTTTGGCCGCATCGGGCGCAACTACTTCCGCGCCCTGCTGGAGCAGGGGGCGGACGTCGAGGTCGTCGGCGTCAACGACCTGACGGACAACGGGACCCTGGTCCACCTGCTGAAGTACGACAGCATCCTCGGCCGCCTCGACGCCGAGGTCAGCCACACCGACGACACCATCACGGTCAACGGCAAGACCTTCAAGACGATGGCCGAGCGTGACCCCGCGAACCTCCCCTGGGGCGAGCTGGGCGCCGACATCGTGATCGAGTCGACCGGCATCTTCACCAAGCGCGAGGACGCCGCCAAGCACCTCGCCGCCGGCGCGAAGAAGGTCCTCATCTCGGCCCCGGCCAAGAACGAGGACATCACCATCGTGATGGGCGTCAACCAGGACAAGTACGACGCCGCCAACCACCACGTGATCTCCAACGCCTCCTGCACCACCAACTGTGTGGCGCCGATGGCCAAGGTCCTCGACGAGAGCTTCGGCATCGTCAAGGGCATGATGACGACGGTCCACGCGTACACGAACGACCAGCGCATCCTGGACTTCCCGCACTCCGACCTGCGTCGCGCCCGCGCCGCCGCGGTCAACATCATCCCGACCTCCACCGGTGCCGCCAAGGCCACCGCGCTGGTCCTGCCGCAGCTCAAGGGCAAGCTGGACGGCATCGCCATGCGCGTCCCGGTCCCCACCGGTTCGGTCACCGACCTGGTCATCGAGCTCGACCGCGAGGTCACCAAGGACGAGATCAACGCCGCCTTCCAGAAGGCCGCCGAGGGTCAGCTCAAGGGCGTCCTGGAGTACACCGAGGACCCGATCGTCTCCTCCGACATCGTGAACTGGCCGGCCTCCTGCACCTTCGACTCCTCCCTGACCATGGTCCAGGGCAAGCAGGTCAAGGTCGTCGGCTGGTACGACAACGAGTGGGGCTACTCGAACCGCCTCGTCGACCTCACCGTCTTCGTCGGCGGCCAGCTCTGATCGTCGGAGCGGTAACCGCGATGTGAAAGCCCAGGGTCCGGGTGGCGCGACGACGCGCCGCCCGGACCCTGTAGTTTGCCTGTCGTTCTTCGCCTCTACACGGGCGTCAAAGGAGTCAGAAACACCATGAAGACGATCGACGAACTCCTCGCCGAGGGCGTCTCCGGCAAGCGGGTCTTCGTCCGCGCCGACCTCAACGTGCCGCTCGACGGCACCACCATCACGGACGACGGCCGCATCCGCGCCGTGGCGCCCACCGTCGCCGCGCTCGCCGGGGCCGGCGCCCGCGTGATCGTCGCCTCCCACCTGGGCCGCCCCAAGGGCGCCCCGGACCCGGCGTTCTCGCTGGCCCCCGCCGCCGCGCGACTGGGCGAACTGCTCGGCCAGGACGTCGCGTTCGCCACCGACACCGTCGGCGAGTCCGCCAAGGCGGCCGTCGCGGCCCTCACCGACGGCCAGGTCGCCGTCATCGAGAACCTCCGCTTCAACGCCGGCGAGACCGCGAAGGACGACGCCGAGCGCGGCGCCTTCGCCGACCAGCTCGCCGAGCTCGCCGACCTCTACGTCGGCGACGGCTTCGGTGCCGTGCACCGCAAGCACGCCTCGGTCTACGACCTGCCCTCGCGCCTGCCGCACGCGGCCGGCTACCTGATCGGCACCGAGGTCGGCGTCCTGAAGAAGCTCACCGACGAGGTCAAGCGCCCGTACGTGGTCGTCCTCGGCGGTGCCAAGGTCTCCGACAAGCTCGCCGTCATCGACGAGCTGCTCGGCAAGGCCGACCGCCTGCTGATCGGCGGCGGCATGGCCTACACCTTCCTGCACGCCAAGGGCTACGAAGTCGGCATCTCGCTGCTGCAGAGGGACCAGGTCGACACGGTCAAGGAGTACATGGCCCGCGCCGAGGCGAACGGCGTCGAGCTGGTCCTGCCGGTCGACGTCCTGGCCTCCGCGGACTTCCCCGACCTCAAGACCAAGGCCCCGGCCGACTTCATCACCGTCGACGCGGACAAGATCCCCGCCGACAAGGAGGGTCTGGACATCGGTCCGAAGACCCGTGAGCTGTACGCGTCGAAGATCGCCGACGCCGCGACCGTGTTCTGGAACGGTCCGGTGGGCGTCTTCGAGCACCCCGACTACGCCGGCGGCACCCGCGCGATCGCGCAGGCCCTCGTCGACTCCAGCGCCTTCACCGTCGTCGGCGGTGGCGACTCGGCCGCGGCCGTGCGCACGCTGGGCTTCGACGAGAACGCCTTCGGCCACATCTCGACCGGCGGTGGCGCCAGCCTCGAATACCTCGAGGGCAAGACGCTCCCCGGCCTCGCCGCACTGGAGGACTGAACCACCGTGAGCACGCGTACCCCCCTGATGGCGGGCAACTGGAAGATGAACCTCAACCACCTTGAGGCCATCGCCCACGTCCAGAAGCTCGCCTTCGCCCTCTCCGACAAGGACTACGACGCGGTCGAGGTCGCGGTGCTGCCGCCCTTCACCGACCTGCGGTCCGTCCAGACCCTCGTCGACGGCGACAAGCTGAAGATCAAGTACGGCGCCCAGGACCTCTCCGCCCACGCCTCGGGCGCCTACACCGGCGAGATCTCCGGCCCCATGCTCGCCAAGCTGAACTGCACCTACGTGGCCGTGGGCCACAGCGAGCGCCGCCAGTACCACGGCGAGAGCGACGAGCTCTGCAACGCCAAGGTCAAGGCCGCCTTCGCCCACGGCCTCACCCCGATCCTGTGCGTCGGCGAGGGCCTGGACGTCCGCAAGGCGGGCAACCAGGTCGCCCACACCCTCGCGCAGGTCGACGGCGGCCTCAAGGACGTCCCGGCCGAGCAGGCCGAGACGATCGTGATCGCCTACGAGCCCGTCTGGGCGATCGGCACCGGCGAGGTGGCCACCCCCGAGGACGCCCAGGAGGTCTGCGGGGCGATCCGCGGCCGGCTGGCCGAGCTGTACTCCCAGGACGTGGCCGACAAGGTCCGCATCCAGTACGGCGGCTCGGTGAAGGCCGGCAACATCGCCGCGATCATGGCCCAGCCCGACGTGGACGGCGCCCTGGTCGGCGGTGCCGCGCTGGACGCCGACGAGTTCGTCAAGATCGTCCGCTTCCGCGACCAGTGAGTATGCGGTAGGGCGGATCCGTCGTACCCTTGCGGGGGCCGGACCGGGCTGTACCCAGCACCCGGCCCCCGCATCACCAACCAAGATAGGTAGGGTCCAGCCGTGATCATGGGGTTCTCGATCGCCCTCATCGTCTTCAGCCTGCTGCTGATGCTGCTGGTGCTGATGCACAAGGGCAAGGGCGGCGGCCTCTCCGACATGTTCGGTGGCGGCATGCAGTCGTCCGTCGGCGGCTCCTCGGTGGCCGAGCGGAACCTCGACCGCATCACGGTCGTGGTCGGCACGCTCTGGTTCGCCTGCATCGTCGCCCTCGGCCTGCTGATGAAGTCCGGTAGCTGACCCCAACTCGGGTACAGCGCGGTACACTCGCGCTTCGCGGCACCATCACGCAGGGAGTTACGACCGTGGCAAGTGGCAACGCGATCCGTGGAAGTCGGGTCGGAGCTGGGCCGATGGGCGAGGCCGAGCGGGGCGAGTCCGCTCCGCGCCTGCGCATCTCCTTCTGGTGCTCCAACGGGCACGAGACCCAGCCGAGCTTCGCCAGTGACGCGCAGGTACCGGACACCTGGGACTGCCCCCGGTGCGGGTTCCCCGCCGGCCAGGACCGGGACAACCCCCCGGCCCCGCCGCGCACCGAGCCGTACAAGACGCACCTGGCGTACGTGCGCGAGCGGCGCACCGACGCCGACGGCGAGGCGATCCTCGCCGAGGCGCTCGCCAAGCTGCGGGGCGAGATCTAGCCGCACTTCCGCCGCACAGGACCTGGGCCCGGCCCGTGGGAGACACCTCTCCCGCGGGCCGGGCCCGTTGGTGTGCGGTGTCGGGCTCCGTATCCCTTAGGTTGGGTCATGGCGGGGCACGACAGGACGGAAGAAGTGGGTTGATGTCCGAGATGAACGCAGACGGCCGCAAGGCGAAGCTGAACCGCACCCCCGAGTGGCTGGCCCTGGGCAAGCACCGGGAGGAACTGGGGCAGACGCACCTGCGGGACCTGTTCGCGGCGGACCCGGGCCGGGGCACCGGCTACACCCTGCGGGTCGGCGACCTGCACATCGACTACTCCAAGCACCTCGTGACGGACGAGACGCTCACACTGCTGCGCGACCTCGCCGCCGCCACGGGCGTCGCGGAGCTGCGGGACGCCATGTTCCGCGGCGAGAAGATCAACGTGACCGAGGACCGGGCGGTGCTGCACACCGCGCTGCGCGCGCCCGCCGGCACGGTCGTCGAGGTGGACGGCGAGGACGTGGTCCCCGGCGTGCACGCGGTGCTCGACAAGATGGCCGGCTTCGCCGACCGGGTCCGCTCCGGCGAGTGGAAGGGCCACACCGGCCGGCGCATCCGCAACGTGGTCAACATCGGCATCGGCGGCTCCGACCTCGGACCGGCGATGGCGTACGAGGCGCTGCGCGCCTTCACTGACCGGAGCATGACCTTCCGCTTCGTCTCCAACGTGGACGGCGCCGACCTGCACGAGGCGGTCCGGGACCTGGACCCGGCCGAGACGCTGTTCATCATCGCGTCCAAGACCTTCACCACCATCGAGACCATCACCAACGCCACCTCGGCCCGCAGTTGGCTGCTCGCCGGTCTGGGCGGCGACCAGGCGGCCGTGGCCCGGCACTTCGTGGCGCTGTCCACGAACGAGGAGAAGGTCCGGGAGTTCGGCATCGACCCGGACAACATGTTCGGCTTCTGGGACTGGGTCGGCGGCCGTTACTCCTTCGACTCGGCGATCGGCCTCTCGCTGATGATCGCGATCGGCCCGGACGCCTTCCGTGAGCTGCTGGCGGGCTTCCGCACCGTCGACGAGCACTTCCGCACGGCCCCGCCGGAGCAGAACGCCCCGCTGCTGCTGGGCCTGTTGGGCATCTGGTACGGCGCCTTCTTCGACGCCCAGTCGCACGCCGTGCTGCCCTACAGCCACTACCTCTCGCGGTTCACCGCGTACCTCCAGCAGCTGGACATGGAGTCCAACGGCAAGTCCGTGGACCGGGACGGCGAACCGGTCGAGTGGCAGACCGGCCCGGTGGTCTGGGGCACGCCCGGCACCAACGGCCAGCACGCCTACTACCAGCTGATCCACCAGGGCACGAAGCTGATCCCGGCCGACTTCATCGGCTTCGCCCGCCCGGTCGGCGAGCTGTCCCCGGACCTGGCGGCCCATCACGACCTGCTGATGGCCAACTTCTTCGCCCAGACCCAGGCACTGGCCTTCGGCAAGACCCCGGACGAGGTCCGGGCCGAGGGGGTCGCGCAGGAGCTGGTCCCGCACAAGACCTTCCGGGGCAACCACCCCACGACCACGATCCTGGCCCCCGAGCTCACCCCGTCGGTGCTGGGCCAGCTCATCGCGCTGTACGAGCACAAGGTGTTCGTCCAGGGCGCGGTGTGGAACATCGACTCCTTCGACCAGTGGGGCGTCGAGCTCGGCAAGGTCCTGGCCAAGCGGGTGGAGCCGGCCCTGACCGAGGGCGCCGAGGTGCCCGGCCTGGACCCCTCGACCAAGGCGCTGGTGGCCACGTACCGCGAACTGCGGGGCCGCTGACCCGGACACGGACCGAGCCCCGCACCACGGGTGCGGGGCTCGGGGACGCGGGCGCCGGGGGCTAGGAGAGCGCGGGCGGGTACATCGCGGGGGGAAGCTTGGCCGCGGCCGTCCGGTCCAGCAGCCACAGGGTGCGGGCCCGCCCGTACGCCGCCGCGGCCGGGGCCTGCACCGAGCCCGCCCCGCCGAGGGCGATGGCGACCGCGCCGGCCTTGTCCTCACCGGCCGCCAGCAGCCACACCTCGCGGGCGGAGCGGATGGCGGGCATGGTGAGCGAGATCCGGGTGGGCGGCGGCTTGGGCGCGCCGTGCACGCCGACCACGGTCCGCTCGGTCTCCCGGGCCGCCGGGTGCTCGGGGAACAGGCTGGCCACGTGCGTGTCGGGCCCGACGCCGAGCATCAGCACGTCGAACTGCGGCACAGGGCCGTGGTCCTCCGGGGTCGCCGCCCGGGCCAGCTCGGCGGCGTAGGCCGCCGCGGCGGCGTCCACGTCGGGCCCGTACGGGCCGTCGGAGGCCGGCATGACGTGGACCCGGGCGGGGTCCAGCGGGACGGAGTCCAGCAGGGCCTCGCGGGCCTGGGTGTGGTTGCGCTCGGGATCGTCGGCCGGGACGTACCGCTCGTCGCCCCACCAGAGGTCCAGGTGCGACCAGTCGACGGCGTCCCGGGCCGGGGCCGCCGCGAGCGCGGCGAGCAGGCCGTTGCCGTTGCGGCCGCCGGTCAGGACGACCGAGGCGGTGCCGCGGGCGGACTGAGCGTCGACGATCTTCGTGATGAGACGGGCTGCGGCGGCCTGCGCCATCAGCTCCTTGTCCCGGTGGACGACGACCTGAGGTGTCGTCATGCCCATGGGTGTGCCGCCTTCGTTCGTCGTGGATGACGGGGCCCGCGCCCGGGCCCCGGTCCCTGGACGCCGGCGTGGCTGGAGGGAGGCGGCTGCGCCGCATGTGTCCAGCCCCGCCGGCGCTTGAGGCGCGGGGTCTGGGGCGGAGCCCCAGGGTCTTTTCGGCCCGCCCGGGGGTCAGGGACCGGGGGACGGGGGCGGAGCCCCCGTCCCGGTTACTTCGTGGCGGCCTTGCGGGACGCCTTCGGCTTGGCCGGGGCCGCCTCGGCCTCCGGCTCCGGCGCCGAGCCGGTCGCCGAGCCGGTCGCGGCCGGAGCCGGGGCGCCCGCCGCAGGAGCGGCTTCGGGCCCGGCCAGCCGGGTCACGCCGAACTTCAGCGCGGACTCGTACGTGTTGTCCGGGTCCAGCCGCCTCAGCTCCTCCGCCAGGAGCTCCGCGGTGTCGCGCCGCTTGAGCGCGACGGAGCGGTCCGGCTGCCCCGGCATGCACAGCGTCGCCAGCCCGCCGTCGGCCCGGTTGAGCACGATCGTGCCCTCCTTGCTCTCCAGGCGGACGGACGTCAGGCCCGGCCCCTCGGAGGCGGTCCGGCGGACGGGTACGCCGAGCCGGTCCGCCAGCCACATGGCCAGCAGTTCGCAGCTCGGGTTGTCCTCCTCGCCCTCGACCGTGGCCGAGGTGACCTTGACCGGCTGCTGGTCCAGCGCCGCCGCGAGCATGGAACGCCACGGCGTGATCCGGGTCCAGGACAGGTCCGTGTCCCCGGGCGCGTACGCCGCCGCCCGTGCGCCGAGCGCCGCGATCGGGTCCTCGGCCGCGTAGGTGTCGACGATCCGGCGCTGCCCGAGCGTGCCCAGCGGGTCGCCGGACAGGTCGGCCGGCGCGCCTTCGGGCCACCAGACCACCACGGGGGCGTCCGGCAGCAGCAGCGGCAGGACCACCGACTGGGCGTGGTCGACCAGCTCGCCGTGCAGGCGCAGGACAACCGTTTCACCGGTGCCCGCGTCCGCCCCGACGCGGATCTCCGCGTCGAGACGGGCGTCGCGCCGGCTGCGCGGCGAGCGGCTGATCCGCTTGATGACGACGACGATCCGCGAGGGGTGCTCGTGGGAGGCGTCGTAGGCCGACTTGAGCGCGTCGTACGCGTTCTCCTCGTCGGTCACGATGACCAGCGTCAGCACCATGCCGATGGCGGGTGTGCCGATGTCCCGGCGGGCCTGCACCAGCGCAGAGTTGATCTTGCTGGAGTTGGTCTCCGTGAGGTCGATCTTCATGGCCGGCGCCAGCTCCGTCCGTCTCGTGCGAGCATCTCGTCCGCCTCGACCGGCCCCCAGGTGCCCGCCGGGTACTGCGCGGGCTTGCCGTGCTTGTCCCAGTACTCCTCGATCGGGTCGAGGATGTTCCAGGACAGCTCGACCTCCTGGTGGCGCGGGAAGAGGTTCGCGTCACCGAGCAGCACGTCGAGGATGAGGCGCTCGTACGCCTCGGGGCTCGACTCCGTGAAGGACTCGCCGTAGGCGAAGTCCATCGTGACGTCGCGGACCTCCATCGAGGTGCCCGGGACCTTCGAGCCGAACCGCACCGTGACGCCCTCGTCCGGCTGGACCCGGATGACCAGGGCGTTCTCGCCCAGCTCCTCGGTCGCGCCCGACTCGAACGGCAGGTAGGGGGCCCGCTTGAAGACCACCGCGATCTCCGTCACCCGGCGGCCCAGGCGCTTGCCCGTGCGCAGGTAGAAGGGGACGCCCGCCCAGCGGCGGTTGTTGATCTCCAGGCGGATGGCCGCGTAGGTGTCGGTCTTCGACTTGGGGTCGATGCCGTCCTCTTCGAGGTAGCCGACGACCTTCTCGCCGCCCTGCCACGCGGAGGTGTACTGCGCGCGCACCGTGTGCTTGCCCAGGTCCTCCGGGATCTCCACGGCGCTGAGCACCTTCAGCTTCTCCGCCACCAGCGCCTTGGGGTGGAAGGAGCCGGGCTCCTCCATCGCGGTCAGCGCGAGCAGCTGGAGCAGGTGGTTCTGGATGACGTCACGGGCGGCGCCGATGCCGTCGTAGTACCCGGCGCGGCCGCCGATGCCGATGTCCTCGGCCATGGTGATCTGCACGTGGTCGACGTACGACCGGTTCCAGATCGGCTCGAACATCGTGTTGGCGAAGCGGAGCGCCAGGATGTTCTGGACGGTCTCCTTGCCCAGGTAGTGGTCGATCCGGAAGACCTCGTCCCGGGGGAAGACCTCGTGGACGACCTTGTTGAGCTCCTGGGCGCTCTTGAGGTCGTGGCCGAAGGGCTTCTCGATGACGGCACGCCGCCAGGAACCCTCCTTCTGCGCCAGCCCGTGGTCCTTGAGCTGTTGCACGACCTTGGGGAAGAACTTCGGCGGGACCGACAGGTAGAAGGCGAAGTTGCCGCCCGTTCCCTGCTGCTTGTCGAGCTCCTCGATCGTCGCCTTCAGCGTCTCGAACGCCGCGTCGTCGTCGAAGTCGCCCTGCACGAACCGGCAGCCCTGCACCAGCTGCTGCCAGACCTCCTCCCGGAACGGGGTGCGCGAGTGCTGTTTGACGGCCTCGTACACCTCCTGGGCGAAGTCCTCGTGCTCCCATTCACGACGGGCGAAGCCGATGAGCGAGAAGCCCGGGGGCAGCAGGCCCCGGTTCGCCAGGTCGTAGACGGCGGGCATCAGCTTCTTGCGCGACAGGTCACCCGTAACGCCGAAAATGACCAGGCCGGACGGCCCCGCGATGCGCGGGAGCCGCCGGTCCTGTGCGTCACGAAGCGGGTTGTTCGCTCCGTTTGCTGACAAAATACTCAGTCCTCCGCAGGGGCGAGGCGCGCGAGCTCCGCCTCGGTCGACTTCAGCAGGTCGTTCCAGGACGCCTCGAACTTGTCGACGCCCTCGTCTTCCAGCAGCTGAACCACATCGTCGTACGAGATGCCCAGCTTCGCGACCGCATCGAGCTCGGCGCGCGACTGCTCGTAGGTGCCCCTGACGGTGTCGCCGGCGACCTCGCCGTGGTCGGCGGTGGCCTCCAGGGTGGCCTCCGGCATGGTGTTGACCACGCCCGGGGCGACCAGGTCCACCACGTACAGGGTGTCCTTGTACGCCGGGTCCTTGACGCCGGTCGAGGCCCACAGCGGGCGCTGCTTGTTGGCGTGCGCCTTGTCCAGGGCCGCCCAGCGCTCGGAGGAGAACACGTCCTCGAAGGCCTCGTAGGCCAGGCGGGCGTTGGCGAGGGCCGCCTTGCCCTTGAGGGCCTTGGCCTCGTCGGTGCCCAGGGCGTCCAGGCGCTTGTCGATCTCGGTGTCCACGCGGGACACGAAGAACGAGGCCACCGAGTGGATCTTGGACAGGTCCAGGCCGCGCTCCTTGGCCTTCTCCAGACCGGCCAGGTAGGCGTCCATGACCTCGCGGTAGCGCTCCAGCGAGAAGATCAGCGTGACGTTGACGCTGATGCCCAGGCCGATGACCTCGGTGATCGCCGGCAGGCCGGCCTTGGTCGCCGGGATCTTGATGAGCGTGTTCGGGCGGTCCACCAGCCAGGCGAGCTGCTTGGCCTCGGCGACCGTCGCCGTGGTGTTGTGGGCCAGCCGGGGGTCGACCTCGATGGAGACCCGGCCGTCCTGGCCGTCGGTGGCGTCGAAGACCGGGCGGAGGATGTCGGCGGCGTCACGGACGTCCGCCGTCGTGATCATGCGGATGGCCTCCTCGACGGTGACCTTGCGGGCCGCCAGGTCGGCGAGCTGCGGGCCGTAGCCGTCGCCGCCGCTGATGGCCTTCTGGAAGATCGCCGGGTTGGTGGTGACACCGACCACGTGCGACTCGTCGATCAGCTCCGCCAGGTTGCCGGACGTGATGCGCTTGCGGGACAGGTCGTCCAGCCAGATCGCCACGCCTTCGTCGGAGAGGCGCTTGAGTGCGTCTGTCATGGGAATTGCATCTCCTACTGTGGTTCTCGTACCGGCGTCAGCGCGCGGCGGACTCGATCGATTCCTTGGCGGCTGCGGTGACGGCCTCGGCGGTCAGGCCGAACTCGCGGAACAGCACGTTGCCGTCGGCGGAGGCGCCGAAGTGCTCCAGCGACACGATCCGGCCCGCATCGCCCACGTAACGCTGCCAGGTCAGGCCGATGCCGGCCTCGACCGCGACTCGCGCCCGGACCGACGGGGGCAGCACGCTGTCCTTGTACTCCTGGTCCTGCTCCTCGAACCACTCCACGGACGGCATCGAGACCACCCGGGCCGGGATGCCCTCGGCCTGCAGCGCCTCGCGCGCGGCGACGGCGAGGTGGACCTCGGAGCCGGTGCCGATGAGCACGACCTGGGCGTCGCCGCCCTCGGCCTCGAAGAGCACGTAGCCGCCCTTGGCGGCGTTCTCGTTCGGGGCGTACGTGGGCACACCCTGACGGGTCAGCGCCAGACCGTGCGGGGCGCCCTTGCCGAACACCTTCGTGTGACGCTTGAGGATCTCGCGCCAGGCGATGGCGGTCTCGTTCGCGTCGGCCGGACGTACGACGTTCAGGCCCGGGATGGCGCGCAGCGAGGCGAGGTGCTCGACCGGCTGGTGCGTCGGGCCGTCCTCGCCGAGGCCGATGGAGTCGTGGGTCCACACGTACGTCACCGGCAGGTGCATCAGGGAGGACAGGCGCACGGCGTTGCGCATGTAGTCGGAGAACACCAGGAAGGTGCCGCCGTAGATCCGGGTGTGGCCGTGCAGCGCGATGCCGTTCATGGCGGCGGCCATGGCGTGCTCGCGGATGCCGAAGTGGATGGTGCGGCCGTACGGGTCGGCCTCCGGCAGCGGGTTGCCCTTCGGCAGGAACGAGGAGTTCTTGTCGATGGTGGTGTTGTTGGAGCCGGCCAGGTCGGCCGAGCCGCCCCACAGCTCCGGGATCACCGCGCCGAGCGCCTGGAGCACCTTGCCGGAGGCGGCGCGGGTGGCGACGCCCTTGCCGGGCTCGAAGACGGGGAGCTTGTCCTCCCAGCCCTCGGGCAGCTCGTTGGCCTGGATCCGGTCGAACTCGGCGGCGCGCTGCGGGTTGGCCGTGCGCCAGGCGGAGAGGTCCTTCTCCCACGCGGCGCGGGCCTCGCGGCCGCGGTCGCCCAGCTTGCGGGTGTGGCCGATGACCTCGTCGGAGACCTCGAAGGTCTGCTCCGGGTCGAAGCCCAGGACGCGCTTGGTGGCGGCCACCTCGTCGTCGCCCAGCGCCGAGCCGTGGGCGGCCTCGGTGTTCTGCGCGTGCGGGGCCGGCCAGGCGATGATCGAGCGGGCGGCGATGAAGGAGGGACGCCCGGTCTCGGCCTTGGCCGCGAGCAGGGCCTCGTACAGGGCCTTCGGGTCGAGGTCGCCGTTCTCCTGCTGCGCGACGCGCTGGACGTGCCAGCCGTACGCCTCGTAGCGCTTGAGGGTGTCCTCGGAGACGGCCGTCTCCGTGTCGCCCTCGATGGAGATGTGGTTGTCGTCCCACAGCAGCACCAGGTTGCCGAGCTTCTGGTGGCCGGCCAGGGCGGAGGCCTCGTGGGAGATGCCCTCCTGGAGGCAGCCGTCACCGGCGATGACGTAGACCATGTGGTCGAACGGGGAGGTGCCCGGGGCGGCCTCCGGGTCGAACAGGCCGCGCTCGTAGCGGGCGGCCATGGCCATGCCCACCGCATTGGCGATGCCCTGGCCGAGCGGACCGGTGGTGGTCTCGACGCCGGCCGTGTGGCCGTACTCCGGGTGGCCCGGGGTCTTCGAGCCCCAGGTGCGGAACGCCTTGAGGTCGTCCAGCTCCAAGCCGAAGCCGCCGAGGTAGAGCTGGGTGTAGAGGGTCAGGGACGAGTGCCCCGCGGAGAGCACGAAACGGTCACGGCCGACCCACTCGGGGTCGGCCGGGTCGTGGCGCATCACCTTCTGGAAGAGGGTGTAGGCGGCGGGTGCAAGGCTCATGGCCGTGCCGGGGTGTCCGTTCCCGACCTTCTGTACCGCGTCGGCGGCCAGGATGCGGGCGGTGTCCACCGCGCGCTGGTCCAGTTCGGTCCACACGAGCTCTGTGCTGGTCGGCTTGGTGCTCACCGTGGGTCAGGGCTCCTCTCCACATGCTTGTAGTCCCGGTGACGAACGGTGCACCGGCGCGATTCCGAGCCTACCCTCGCCACGGCGTGCAGCTATTCGAGTGCCTGCAGCCTGTCACCACCTTGCCACGTCGTGTTTGCCCGGTCGGGTGGTGCGCGGCACTCGGCCCAACACGAGGCGACCCCGGCGCGGGGCGACGTCAGCGCAACGTCTAGAGTGGCGTGGTACGCGCAAGTCTTTACCGGGGATTTCAGGCCGCGGGAGCTTGCTGGATTCTCTCTCAGGGGTGTGCGTGACGGCCGTCGAATCCCGTCCAGCGGGGGTGCTTGGGACCGCCCCCGGTCACCGGCCGTTCGGGGCCCGGGTCATGGCTTTCGTGGCATTGACCAAGCCGCGGATCATCGAACTTCTGCTGATCACCACAGTGCCGGTCATGTTCCTCGCGCAGCAGGGCGTGCCGTCGATGTGGCTGGTCCTGGCCACCTGCACCGGCGGGTACCTGTCCGCGGGCGGCGCCAACGCGCTGAACATGTACATCGACCGCGACATCGACGCGCTGATGGACCGCACCTCGCAGCGCCCCCTGGTGACCGGCATGGTCAGCCCGCGCGAATGCCTCGCCTTCGGCATCACCCTCGGCGTGGTCTCCACGGTCTGGTTCGGACTGCTCGTCAACTGGCTGTCCGCCGCCCTCGCCCTCGGCGCGCTCCTCTTCTACGTCGTGGTCTACACGATGCTGCTGAAGCGGCGCACCACCCAGAACATCGTCTGGGGCGGCATCGCCGGCTGCATGCCGGTCCTCATCGGCTGGTCCTCGGTCAAGAACGAGATCTCCTGGGCCGCCGTCATCCTCTTCCTCGTCATCTTCTTCTGGACGCCGCCGCACTACTGGCCGCTGTCGATGAAGGTGAAGGACGACTACGCGCGGGTCGGCGTGCCGATGCTCCCGGTGGTGGCCGGCAACAAGGCCGTCGCCCGGCAGATCGTCCTCTACAGCTGGGTCATGGTCGGCGTCTCGCTGCTGCTCCAGCCGCTCGGCTACACCGGCTGGTTCTACACCGCGGTCGCGCTGGCCTCGGGCGGCTGGTGGCTGTGGGAGGCGCACGCGCTGCAGGCGCGGGCCAAGGCCGGGGTCACGGGCGCGAAGCTCAAGGAGATGCGCCTGTTCCACTGGTCCATCACCTATGTGTCGCTGCTGTTCGTGGCCGTGGCCGTGGATCCCTTCCTCCGCTGATTACTCGCCGGTAGCATCTGCCGTATGGCAGACACCAAGCAGGAGCGCAGCGCGGCGAAGCTCGCCAAGCAGATCGGCGCCTTCTCGAAGCAGCACGGCGGCGCCGAGGGGCAGCTCGCGTACATCGGCCAGGCGGGCACCCGGATCGTGCTCGTCGGCCCGGACGGTGGCTGGGGCGACCTGGTCGCCCCCACCCACGCGGTGGCGAAGCTGGCCGCGGAGAAGGCCGGGCTGACCCTCCACGAGGAGTTCGACGGCGACTTCGCCGCCCAGGTGCGCACGGGTCCGTACGAGTGGACGCGCATGGCCGGCATCCAGCTCGGCGGCACCCCGAACCCGCGGCCGGCGGCCGCGGTGGCGGAGCCGGAGCCCGAGCCCGCGGTGGTGGCGGAGCCCGAGCCCGAGCCGGAGCCGGAGGCCGCGAAGGCCGAGGCCGCGAAGCCGGAGCCGGCCAAGGCGGAGGTCAAGGAGCCCGAGGCCGCGAAGCCTGAGGCCGTGAAGGCGGAGCCGGCCAAGGCGGAGGTCAAGGAGCCCGAGGGCGCGAAGCCTGAGGCCGCGAAGCCGGAGGCCGTGAAGGCCGAGGAGCCTGCCAAGCCCGAGGCCGCGGAGCCCGCGAAGCCCGAGCCCGCGAAGGCCGAGGTCGAGGAGCCCGCAGCCGAGAAGGCGGAGCCGGCCGGGGAGGCCGAGAAGCCCGCCGAGGCCGCGAAGCCGGCGGAGGGTGAGAAGCCTGCCGGGACGGACCAGGCCTAGTCTGCGGCGGCTCCGCAGGGTGCCCGCTCGGTCAACTGCACGAGCAACACCTGACACCCCTGTCACCCGTTAGGACGTGTGGAAGCGCGCAAGCCCGCCCCACGTCCGCAACGGGATGACCGGATGATCGAAACGCCGCCCCTGGTGGACCAGTACTGCCATGGAGTGCTCCGGACGGAGCTGGGCCTCGGCACCTTCGAGGCCCAGCTGAGCCGGTCGGGCCGGCCGCCGGCCCCCGGCACCACCTTCTTCGACACCCAGACCGGCTTCGCCGTCCGACGCTGGTGTCCGCCGCTGCTCGGCCTGGAACCGCACTGCCCGCCCGCCCGCTACCTGGCCCGGCGCCGGGAGCTGGGCGTCCTGGAGACCGGCCGCCGGCTGCTGCGCGGCTCCGGGATCGCCACCTATCTGGTGGACACCGGCCTGCCCGGGGACCTGACCGGCCCCCGCGAGCTGGCGCTGGCCGGGGACGCCGAGGCCCATGAGATCGTCCGGCTGGAGACCCTGGCCGAGCAGGTCGCCGACACCTCCGGCACCTCCGCCGCGTTCCTCGTCAACCTGGCCGAGGCCCTGCACGCCGCCGCCGGGACGGCGGTCGCCTTCAGCTGCGGTACGGGCGCCGGGCACGGCACGGCCCTCGCCTTCGCCCCCGAGCCGCCCGGCCCGGACGAGGTGCGCGCGGCGGCCGGGCGCTGGCTGGCGCGCCGGACCCGGGGCGGGTCCGTACGGGATCCGGTCCTGCTGCGGCACCTGCTGTGGAGCGCGGTGGCCTCCGGGCTGCCGCTCCAGCTGCACGCCGGGGCCGGGGATCCGCGGGAGCGCATCGACCGGACCGATCCCACGCTGCTGACCGACTTCGTGCGGGCGACCGCCGGGCTCGGCACCGACCTGGTGCTGCTGCACGGGTACCCGTACCACCGGCACGCCGCCCATCTGGCGGCGGCCTTCCCCCACGTCCACGCCGACCTCGGCCCGGCCCTCGCGCACACCGGGGCCCGGGCCGCCGAGGTGCTGGCCGAACTGCTGGAGCTCGCCCCCTTCGGCAAGCTGCTGTTCTCCAGCGGCGGCCGGAACCTGCCCGAGCTGCACGTGGTCGGGGCACGGGTGTTCCGCGAGGCGCTGGGCCGGGTGCTGGGCGGTTGGGTGGGTGACGGGGCCTGGTCCCTGCGGGACGCCCAACGGGTCGCCGCCATGGTCGCGGCGGGCAACGCCCGGCGCGTCTACCGCCTGGCCACCGCCGTCCCGGCCTGACCGGCCCGACCGTTCCGACCGGCCGGGCCCGGGGACGTACCCGCGCCGCGGACCACGTCGCGGACTACGCCGCGGACAGCGCCGGGTCGGCCTGCGCCGGGATCTCGGGCCGGTCCACCGGCCGCTCGCGCAGGCTCAGCAGCAGCCGCAGCACCGCGATCCACACCAGGCAGGAGCCGAACATGTGGGCGGCGACGAGCACCTCGGGCAGCTCGGTGAAGAACTGCACGTAGCCGATGGCACCCTGGGCGAGCAGCACGACCAGCAGGTCCCGGGCGCGGGCCCGGGTGTCGTCGGGGGCGTCCACCACCCGCAGTACGAGCCACATCGCGAGGCCGAGCGCGCACACGACCCAGGCGGCGACCGCGTGCACGTGCGCGGTGGTCTCCCAGTCGAACGGCATCCGCGGGACGTCGCTGCTGTCGCCGGCGTGCGGACCGGAGCCGGTCACCACGGTGCCCGCCGCGATCAGGACCACGCTGGCGGCGACCAGGGCCCAGGAGAGCTTGCGCACCGGCTCGGGCACCCGCCGCTTGGGGGCGCCGTCGCCCTCGCGGCTGCGCTGCCAGGTGACCGTGGTGACCGTGATGAGGGCGGTGGCCAGCAGGAAGTGCCCGGCCACGCTCCACGGGTTGAGCCCCGTACGGACCGTGATGCCGCCGAGCACCGCGTTGCCGCAGACCACCCAGAACTGCGCCCAGCCGAGCTTCGTCAGCGAGCGGCGCCACGGCTTGGCGCACCGGGCGGCCAGGATGCACCAGCCGACGGCCGCGCTGACCACATAGGTCAGCATGCGGTTGCCGAACTCGATGGCGCCGTGGATGCCCTGGGCCTGCGTGGTGACCAGGCTGTCCTCGGTGCACTTGGGCCAGGTGTCGCAGCCGAGGCCGGATCCGGTCAGCCGGACCGCACCGCCGGTGACGACGATGACGACGGTCATGACCAGGGCGGCGAGTGCGGCGCGCTGGACGGTCCGGGGTGAGGGCGTCCAGCGGGCGGCAAGGTAGGCGAAGGGGTTGAACACGCCCCTATCGTAGGTGGCGCCTTGTGCAAAGTTTCACGAGGGGGTGCTCCCCGGTGTCGGGCCCGCCGCCTCGGGGCCCACGAGCTGGCGGAACCGGGCCGCGGCCGGGTCCGCTTCCTCCTGCCACCACACGTGCAGCCGCCAAGAGCCGCCCGGGCCGGGGCAGTCGGCGGACTCCATGAAGCCGCGCAGCAGTTCGCCCCCTACGTCCGCCGCTGTCCGGTTGCGCACCTCGGCGGCGCCGTGCCAGGGGTGCGGGCGGGGCTGCCAGAGTCCGTCCGGGCCGCGGACGTCGAACCGCCAGACCGCGAGCCACGGGGTGACGTCGAGCATGGTGTCCACGTCCTCCGGGTCCAGCCGGAGCAGCGCGGCCATGTCCCCCGGGGCCACCCCCTGGATCCGGGCGGCGACCACGGCCTGGGGGAGCAGCCGTTCGGGCAGCAGGCCGCCCACCCGCAGGTTGACCAGCGACTCGAACGACAGGTAGCGCAGCCGCAGCTGGAGCTGACGGCCGAGGTGGGCGAGGGCCTCCTCGGACTCCTGCAGGACCTGCGGGTCCTCGCTGGCCTGGAGCAGCCGGCGGAAGTCGCCCTCCGCGTCCACCGCCCAGGCCGTCGCCTGCTCCGCCTGGCCCAGCTCGGCGAGCCGGTCGCCGAGGAAGACCTTGGCCTGGGCGAGGCCGCGGTGGTTGGCGGGGTCGCTCTGGTCCAGGCCCGCCCAGATCTCGACCGCGGCGCGGGTGACGTCCCGGGCCCGTTCGCCGGCGGCCCGCTCCATGGGGCCCGGGCCCTCCTGGGCGGCCGGGCCCAGCGGGTGCCGGGGCAGCCGCCGCTCGTCGCTGAGCGGCCAGGCCAGCCACACCCCCTGGTTGATCAGGCCGCGGGCGTACCAGCGGGCGTACTCGGGCCGGTGCCCGGCGGCCTGCTGGGCGTGGTGCAGGGCCTCCTCGACGGCGGACAGCGCCCCGGCCCGGTCTCCCGCGGCGAACCGCCGGGCCGCCAGGTCGCCCAGCCGCAGTCCCAGCCGCGCGGCGAAGTCCGGGTCGGTCCGGGCCGGCTCCCGCAGCGCCGCGATCAGCTCGTCGAGCAGCCGTGCCGCCTCCTCCGGCGCCACGTGCCCGGCCCCCGCGCGGATCCTCGCCCACCTCTCGTCCAGCCGTAGAACGGCCTCACGCCCCGCCATGCCGCCCCCCGGCGTCACCCTCGTGTGGTCAGGCTTCCATCCTGACGCCGAAGGCGCGGCGGGCGGAAGGGATTCACTCCCAGCGGAAGAAGCGGGCGGCGGCGCCCAGCCCGGCCACCGTCCAGCCGGCCAGCACGGCCAGGTCCCGCAGGGGCAGCGCCGCGCCGTGCTGGAGCACCTCGCGCAGGCCGTGGGACAGGGCGGAGATCGGCAGCAGCTCCAGGGCCGCGCGGACCGCGTCGGGGAACTTCTCCAGCGGCACGATCACCCCGCCGCCGACCAGCAGCAGCAGGAACACCAGGTTGGCGGCGGCCAGCGTCACCTCGGCCTTGAGGGTGCCCGCCATCAGCAGCCCGAGCCCGGAGAAGGCGGCCGTGCCCAGCAGCAGCAGCGCGGCGACCGCGAGCGGGTTCCCCTGCGGGGACCAGCCCAGCGCCAGTGCGATCACCGTGAGCAGCGCCACCTGGAGCACCTCGGTGACCAGCACCGACAGGGTCTTGGCGGTCAGCAGCGCCCGGCGCGGCAGCGGCGAGGCGCCGAGCCGCTTGAGCACGCCGTAGCGGCGGTCGAAGCCGGTGGCGATGGCCTGGCCGGTGAAGGCGGTGGACAGCACGGCCAGCGCGAGCACGCCGGGAGCCAGGAAGTCCACGGACCTGCCCGCCCCGGTGTCCACGATGTCCACCGCCGAGAAGAGCACCAGCAGCAGCGCGGGGATGATCACGGTCAGCAGCAGCTGCTCCCCGTTGCGCAGCAGCATCCGGGTCTCCAGGGCCGTCTGCGCCGCGATCATGCGGGACACCGGGGCCGCGCCCGGCCGGGGGGTGAACGTACCGGCGCTCATCCGCGCAGCTCCTTGCCCGTGAGTTCGAGGAAGACGTCCTCCAGGGTGTGCCGCTCCACCGAGAGGCTGTCCGGCAGGACGCCGTGCTGGGCGCACCAGGAGGCGACGGTGGCCAGCATCTGCGGGTCGACGTCCCCGGTGACGCGGTACGCGCCCGGGGTCAGCTCGGCGGCCTGGGTGCCGTCGGGCAGGGCCTTGAGCAGGGAGGCGAGGTCGAGGCCGGGGCGGCCGGTGAAGCGCAGGGTGTTCTCGGCGCCGCCGCGGCAGAGCTGCTCGGGGCTGCCGTGGGCGATGACCTTGCCGGCGTCCACGACGGCGACCTCGTCGGCGAGCTGCTCGGCCTCGTCCATGTGGTGCGTGGTGAGGACGACGGTGACCCCGTCGGCGCGCAGCTCCCGGACCAGCTCCCAGGTGGCGCGGCGGGCCTGCGGGTCGAGCCCGGCCGTGGGCTCGTCCAGGAAGACCAGCTCGGGGCGGCCGACCACGGCCATGGCCAGGGAGAGCCGCTGCTGCTGGCCGCCGGAGAGCCGGCGGTAGGGGGTCCGGCCGCAGCTGCCGAGGCCGAGCCGCTCCACCAGCGGGTCGACGTCGAGCGGGTCGGCGTACAGGGAGGCCATGTGGCGCAGCATCTCGACGGCGCGGGCGCCGGAGTAGACGCCGCCGGACTGGAGCATCACCCCGACGCGGGGCCGCAGGGCGGAGGCGTCGGCGACGGGGTCGAGCCCGAGGACCCGGACGGTGCCGGCGTCGGGCCGGCGGTAGCCCTCGCAGGTCTCGACCGTGGTGGTCTTGCCCGCGCCGTTGGGTCCGAGGACCGCCGTCACCGCGGACCTCGGGACGACGAGGTCCAGGCCGTCCACCGCGGTCTTGGTGCCGTAGCGCTTCACCAGTCCGCGGATCTCCACGGCGGGGTCGTTGCTCATGCGGGTGAGTCTACGGAGCCGGGGAAGGGCGCCTTCGGCCCGGGGAAGGGATCGCCCCGGGGTCCCGGCGCGATCCCGGGGCCCTCCCGGCACCGCCCCTGGCCTGGGAGGACCGCGCAGCGCCGTCCGCGTCGTGACTCTGCGTCGACAGATTAGGTAACCCTTAGTGATGGAGGACACCGTGGGTGGCGTCCGTCACGGCTTGTCGGGGCTCGGCTAATTACGCAACAATGGCGTTGTGAAAAACGGCGAACGGCTGATCGAGACCCCCCAGGGGGAACTCGCGACCGGGGAGCGGTCCACCCGCAACCGGGTCGCGCGGTCGATCCTGGACCACGGTCCGTCCACCGTCGCCGATCTCGCCAAGCGTCTCGGCCTCACCCAGGCCGCCGTCCGCCGCCACCTCGACGCGCTCGTCGCCGACGACGTGGTCGCCCCGCGTGAGCAGCGCGTGTACGGAGCGCGCACCCGGGGCCGCCCCGCCAAGGTCTTCGCGCTCACCGACTGCGGCCGCGACGCCTTCGACCAGTCCTACGACTCGCTGGCCGTGGACGCCCTGAGCTGGATCGCGCAGTCCGCCGGCGGCGGCGAGCAGGGCGAGGCCGCGGTCGCGGCGTTCGCCCGGGCCCGGCTGGCCGGTCAGGCGGAGGTCTACCGCCGGGCGGTCGACGCGGCGGGCCCTGCGGAGCGCACCGAGGCCCTGGCCAAGGCGTTGACCGCGGACGGGTACGCTGCTACGGCGAAGAGCGCTCCCGGTCCGCACAGCGGAGAACAGCTCTGCCAGCACCACTGCCCGGTCGCCCACGTCGCCGAGCAGTTCCCGCAGCTGTGCGAGGCGGAGACCGAGGTCTTCTCCCGCCTGCTGGGGACCCATGTGCAGCGTCTCGCCACGATCGCCCACGGCGACGGGGTGTGCACGACGTTCATTCCGCGAAGCGCGGGCACAGCACAGACCGACACATCAGCATCTGCAAGCACGGCCGGGAGGAACCCCGCATGACCACGGAGACTGCTCACCCTGAGCTCGAGGGTCTGGGCAAGTACGAGTACGGCTGGGCCGACTCCGACGAGGCCGGGGCCGCGGCCAAGCGAGGCTTGAACGAGGACGTCGTCCGCGACATCTCCGCCAAGAAGAACGAGCCCGAGTGGATGCTGAAGCTCCGCCTCAAGGGCCTGAAGCTCTTCGACAAGAAGCCCATGCCGACCTGGGGCTCCGACCTCTCCGGCATCGACTTCGACAACATCAAGTACTTCGTGCGTTCCACCGAGAAGCAGGCCGCTTCCTGGGAGGAACTGCCCGAGGACATCAAGAACACCTACGACAAGCTCGGCATCCCGGAGGCGGAGAAGCAGCGCCTCGTCGCCGGTGTCGCGGCCCAGTACGAGTCCGAGGTCGTCTACCACCAGATCCGCGAGGACCTGGAGGAGCAGGGCGTCATCTTCGTCGACACCGACACCGCGCTCAAGGAGCACGAGGAGCTCTTCAAGGAGTACTTCGGCACCGTCATCCCGGTCGGCGACAACAAGTTCGCCTCGCTGAACACCGCCGTGTGGTCCGGTGGCTCGTTCATCTACGTGCCGAAGGGCGTGCACGTCGAGATCCCGCTCCAGGCCTACTTCCGGATCAACACCGAGAACATGGGCCAGTTCGAGCGGACGCTGATCATCGTCGACGAGGACGCCTACGTCCACTACGTCGAGGGCTGTACCGCCCCGATCTACTCCTCGGACTCGCTGCACAGCGCCGTGGTCGAGATCATCGTGAAGAAGGGCGGCCGCTGCCGCTACACGACCATCCAGAACTGGTCGAACAACGTCTACAACCTGGTCACCAAGCGCGCCGTGGCGTACGAGGGCGCGACCATGGAGTGGATCGACGGCAACATCGGTTCCAAGGTCACCATGAAGTACCCGGCCGTCTACCTGATGGGCGAGCACGCCAAGGGCGAGACCCTGTCCATCGCCTTCGCGGGCGAGGGCCAGCACCAGGACGCCGGCTCCAAGATGGTCCACATGGCGCCGAACACCTCTTCCAACATCGTCTCCAAGTCGGTGGCGCGGGGCGGCGGCCGTACCTCCTACCGCGGCCTGGTCGAGATCGGCGAGGGTGCCCCCGGCTCGAAGAGCAACGTGCTCTGCGACGCCCTGCTCGTGGACACGATCTCCCGCTCGGACACGTACCCGTACGTGGACGTCCGCGAGGACGACGTGACCATGGGCCACGAGGCCACCGTCTCCAAGGTCTCCGACGACCAGCTCTTCTACCTGATGCAGCGCGGCATGACCGAGTTCGAGGCCATGGCCATGATCGTGCGCGGCTTCGTCGAGCCCATCGCGAAGGAGCTGCCCATGGAGTACGCGCTGGAGCTCAACCGGCTGATCGAGCTGCAGATGGAGGGCGCGGTCGGCTAGTCCCGACCCCCCCGGGGGCCGGCCGTACGGTCCGGCCCCCGCTCCCCGCAGCACGCAAGGCCCCATCGACGCACGACGCAGGAAGAGAGCAAGACGACAGCCATGGCTGAGGCTCAGAACAACCCGGTGGGATCCACCACCGCCGGATCGATCGCGGTGGCCGCCGAGTCCACCGTCGCCACCCGGATGAGCGCGCCCCCGTCCTTCGACGTGGCCGACTTCCCCGTGCCGCACGGCCGGGAGGAGGAGTGGCGCTTCACTCCCCTGGAGCGGCTGCGCGGCCTCCACGACGGCACCGCGATCGCCAACGGCACGATGAAGGCCCAGATCGACGCTCCCGAGGGCGTCACGGTCGAGACCGTCGAGCGCGGCGACGCGCGCATCGGCAAGGCCGGCACCCCGGTCGACCGGATCGCCGCCCAGGCCTTCTCGTCGTTCGCCAAGGCCACGGTCGTCACCGTGCCCAAGGAGTCGGTCCTCACCGAGCCGGTGCGCGTCTCGCTGCACGGCGAGGGCGGCACCACCTTCGGGCACACCGTCTTCGACGTGCAGGCCTTCGCCGAGGCCGTCATCGTCATCGACCACACCGGTGACGGCGTCCGCGCCGCCAACGTCGACTTCCTCGTCGGCGACGGCGCCAAGGTGACCGTCGTCTCCATCCAGGACTGGGACGACACCGCCGTCCACTGCTCCCAGCACAACGCGCTGGTCGGCCGCGACGCGAGCTTCAAGTCGGTCGTCGTCACCTTCGGCGGCGACGTCGTCCGCCTGCACCCGCGCGTACGCTACGCCGGCCCCGGCGGCGAGGCCGAGCTGCTCGGCCTGTACTTCACCGACGCCGGCCAGCACCAGGAGCACCGCCTCCTGGTCACCCACGACGCCCCGCACTGCAAGTCCAACGTGGTCTACAAGGGCGCGCTGCAGGGCGAGGCCGCGCACGCGGTGTGGATCGGTGACGTCCTCATCGAGAAGACCGCCGAGGGCACCGACACCTACGAGATGAACCGCAACCTGGTCCTCACGGACGGCGCGCGGGTCGACTCGGTGCCGAACCTGGAGATCGAGACCGGCGAGATCGTCGGCGCCGGCCACGCCTCGGCGACCGGCCGCTTCGACGACGAGCAGCTGTTCTACCTCCAGGCCCGTGGCATCCCGGCCCACGAGGCCCGCCGCCTGGTCGTGCGCGGCTTCTTCGCCGAGCTCGTCCAGCAGATCGGTGTCGCCGACATCGAGGAGCGCCTGATCTCCAAGATCGAGGCAGAGCTCGAGGCGTCCGTCTGATGACCTACGTCAAGGCCTGCACGCTGAGCGAGCTGGAGGAGAACACCCCCAAGCGGGTGGAACTCGACGGCACGCCGGTGTCCGTCGTCTCCACCGAGGGGGAGGTGTTCGCGATCCACGACATCTGCTCGCACGCGAACGTCTCGCTCTCGGAGGGCGAGGTCGAAGACTGCATGATCGAGTGCTGGCTGCACGGCTCCAGCTTCGACCTGCGCACCGGCAAGCCGTCCGGCCTCCCCGCGACGCGCCCCGTCCCCGTATACCCCGTAAAGATCGAAGGGGACGACGTGCTCGTCTCCCTCACCCAGGAGTCCTGAGGCACCCATGGCAACGCTTGAAATCAACGACCTGCGCGTTTCCGTCGAGACGGAGAACGGCTCCCGCGAGATCCTCAAGGGCGTCGACCTGACCGTCAAGCAGGGCGAGACGCACGCCATCATGGGCCCCAACGGCTCCGGCAAGTCCACCCTGGCGTACTCGCTCGCCGGTCACCCGAAGTACACCGTCACCGGTGGCACCGTGACCCTCGACGGCGAGGACGTCCTGGAGATGTCCGTCGACGAGCGCGCCCGCGCCGGTGTCTTCCTGGCCATGCAGTACCCGGTCGAGGTCCCCGGTGTCTCGGTCTCCAACTTCCTGCGGACCTCGGCCACGGCCGTCCGCGGCGAGGCCCCCAAGCTGCGCACCTGGGTGAAGGAGGTCAAGGAGGCCATGGAGCGTCTCTCCATGGACCCGGCCTTCGCCGAGCGCAACGTCAACGAGGGCTTCTCCGGCGGTGAGAAGAAGCGCCACGAGATCCTCCAGCTGGAGCTCCTCAAGCCGAAGATCGCGATCCTCGACGAGACCGACTCCGGCCTGGACGTCGACGCGCTGCGCATCGTCTCCGAGGGCGTCAACCGCGTCCGCGAGACCGGTGAGGTCGGCACCCTGCTGATCACCCACTACACGCGCATCCTGCGCTACATCAAGCCCGACTTCGTGCACGTCTTCGCGAACGGCCGCATCGCCGAGTCCGGCGGCGCCGAGCTCGCCGACCAGCTGGAGGCCGAGGGCTACGACAAGTACGTGAAGGGTGGCGCGACCGCGTGACACAGCTGCCTGGCCTCCTCGACATCGAGGCGATCCGCAAGGACTTCCCCCTGCTGGATCGTGTGGTCCACGACGGGAAGAAGATCGTCTACCTGGACAACGCCGCGACCTCGCAGAAGCCGCGCCAGGTGCTCGACGCCCTGAACGCGTACTACGAGCGGCACAACGCCAACGTCCACCGCGGCGTGCACGTGCTCGCCGAGGAGGCCACGGCACTGTACGAAGGTGCCCGCGACAAGATCGCCACCTTCATCAACGCGCCCAGCCGCGACGAGGTGATCTTCACCAAGAACGCCTCGGAGTCGCTCAACCTGGTCGCGAACATGCTCGGCTGGGCCGACGAGCCCTACCGGGTCGACCGTGAGACCGAGATCGTCATCACGGAGATGGAGCACCACTCCAACATCGTCCCGTGGCAGCTGCTCGCGCAGCGCACCGGCGCGAAGCTGAAGTGGTTCGGCCTCACCGACGACGGCCGCCTGGACCTGTCGAACATCGAAGAGGTCATCACCGAGAAGACGAAGATCGTCTCCTTCGTGCTGGTCTCCAACATCCTGGGCACCGTCAACCCGGTCGAGGCCATCGTGCGCCGCGCCCAGGAGGTCGGCGCGCTGGTCCTGATCGACGCCTCCCAGGCCGTCCCGCACATGCCGATCGACGTGCAGGAGCTCGGCGCCGACTTCGTGGCCTTCACCGGCCACAAGATGTGCGGCCCGACCGGCATCGGCGTGCTCTGGGGCCGCCAGGAGCTGCTGGAGGACCTGCCCCCGTTCCTCGGTGGCGGCGAGATGATCGAGACCGTCTCGATGCACTCCTCCACGTACGCCCCGGCGCCGCACAAGTTCGAGGCCGGTACGCCCCCGATCGCCCAGGCCGTCGGCCTCGGCGCGGCCGTGGACTATCTGACCTCGATCGGCATGGACAAGATCGCCGCGCACGAGCACGCGATCACCGAGTACGCGGTGAAGCGCCTCCAGGAGGTGCCCGACCTGCGGATCATCGGCCCCACCACGGCCGAGGACCGCGGCGCGGCGATCTCCTTCGTGCTGGGCGACATCCACCCGCACGACGTCGGCCAGGTCCTGGACGAGCAGGGCATCGCCGTCCGGGTCGGCCACCACTGCGCCCGCCCGGTCTGCCTGCGGTACGGAATTCCCGCGACCACGCGAGCGTCGTTCTATCTGTACTCCTCTCCGGCCGACGTCGACGCGCTGGTCGCCGGGCTGGAGCACGTACGGAACTTCTTCGGATAACGAGGGCGACGAGGCGACGAGGCCGCTGTGAAGCTGGATTCGATGTACCAGGAACTGATCCTGGACCACTACAAGCACCCGCACGGGCGTGGCCTGCGCGACGGCGACGCCGAGGTGCACCACGTCAACCCCACCTGTGGTGACGAGATCACGCTGCGCGTGAAGTACGACGGCGAGACGCTCATCGACGTCTCGTACGAGGGCCAGGGCTGCTCGATCAGCCAGGCCAGCGCGTCCGTGCTGAACGAGCTGCTGGTCGGCAAGGACCTGTCCGAGGCGCAGAAGATCCAGGCGACGTTCCTGGAGCTGATGCAGTCCAAGGGCAAGATCGAGCCCGACGAGGCGATGGAGGAGGTGCTGGAGGACGCGGTCGCGTTCGCCGGCGTCTCGAAGTACCCCGCCCGGGTCAAGTGCGCGCTGCTGAGCTGGATGGCGTGGAAGGACGCGACCGCCCAGGCCCTGGGCGACGCCGAGAGGAAGACGGCATGACCGAGAACGCGACGCCCGAGGCCGCACCCGAGGCGGCGTCGATCAAGCCGGCCACCGAGGAGGAGGTCCGCGAGGCCCTCTACGACGTGGTCGACCCCGAGCTGGGGATCGACGTGGTCAACCTGGGCCTGATCTACGGCATCCACATCGACGACGCCAACATCGCCACCCTCGACATGACCCTGACCTCGGCGGCCTGCCCGCTGACGGACGTCATCGAGGACCAGGCCAAGTCGGCCACCGACGGCATCGTCAACGAGCTCCGGATCAACTGGGTCTGGATGCCGCCGTGGGGCCCCGACAAGATCACCGACGACGGCCGCGAACAGCTGCGCGCCCTCGGCTTCAACGTCTGAGCCACGCCCGCCCGACCGGCTCCGCACAGGCCCGGCACCCTTGGGGTGCCGGGCCTGTGTGCGTACCCGCACGCCCGTGCTGCGTACAGGTGTACGCATCGTTGTGTACGCTCGTACGCATGCCTTGGGTTCTTCTTGCCGCCGCGATAGCCGCCGAGGTCGCCGGCACCACCGCCATGAAGTACAGCGACGGGTTCACCCGGCTGTGGCCCTCGATCGGGACCGTCGTCGGGTACGCCGTCGCCTTCACGCTGCTCGCGCAGACGCTCAAGTCGATGTCGGTCGGCACCGCCTACGCCGTCTGGTCCGGGGTCGGGACCGCCGCCATCGCCGTGATCGGGATGTGCTTCCTCGGGGAGGCCGCCACCGCCGCGCGGATCGCGGGCATCGCCCTGGTGATCGCCGGTGTGGTGGTGCTCAACATGGGCGGGGCCGGGGCCCACTGATGGCGGCGGGTGTGCGGCGGTACGACCCCGGCCGGCGGCAGCGGATCATCGACGCGGCGATCCGGGTGGTCGGGGCCAAGGGGATCGCCGGGCTGAGCCATCGCAGCGTGGCCGCGGAGGCCGACGTACCGCTCGGGTCCACCACGTACCACTTCGCGACCCTCGACGAGCTGCTCGTCGCCGCGCTGCGGCAGGCCAACGAGGGCTTCGCCGCCGAGGTGGCGGCGGGCCTCGCCGGCGTCGGGCCCGACCTCGACCTGCCGGCCGCCCTGGCCCGGCTGCTGGGCGAGCTGTTCGCCCGGGACCGTGGCCGGGCCGAGCTGGAGTACGAGCTCTACCTCGCCGCGCTGCGCCGCCCGGCGCTGCGCCCGGTCGCCGCCGAGTGGTGCGAGGCGATGGCCCGGGCGCTGGCCGATCGCACCGACCTGGTCACCGCCCGCGCGCTGGTCGCGGTGATGGACGGGATCTGCCTCCAGGTGCTGCTGACGGACGCGGCCTACGACGAGGCGTACACCCGCGAGGTCCTCACCCGGGTGCTCCGCCCCTGCTGACCACGGCCGCCAGGGCCGCCGCCACGCTCGCCTCGATGTCCTGCACCGGGTACTGCACCTCCACCACCGTGCGGTCCCGCGCCACCACCAGCGTCAGCCGCTTGAGGCGGCTGGTGCCGCCCGCGCGGAACGTCGGCAGGCGCAGGGCCGCGGTCAGGTCCAGGTCCGCGTCCGACAGGAGCGGGAAGCGGAGCTTCTCCTTCTCCGCGAAGTCCCGCTGTTCGTCGGGGCGCTGGGTGGAGACCCCGTGCACGCTCGCCCCCGCCGCCGTGAACTGCGCGAGCTGGTCGCGGTAGGTGCACGACTCGAAGGTGCAGCCGCGCGCCCCCGGGATCCCGGCCCAGCCGGGCGGATAGGCCTCGGCTCGGGCGTAGGCGCCGGGGAAGCAGTACAGCACCGTGAACGGGGTGTCGGCGACGGGGTCGCGCAGCGCTCCCGAGGCGTCGGTCAGCAGCAGTTCGGGGACCCGGGTCCCCTTCAGGGCGTGCACCCGTTCCGCCTCGCGCGAGGCGGTGTCCGTCGTGGCCGTCATCTCTCCCTCTCCCAGGATCCAGGTGTCCCCCCAGTCCTGGAGGGCCACCAGGACCGGGAGCAGCGCGCGGCCGCGCGGGGTCAGCCGGTAGGCGTGCCGCACAGGGCGGTCCTGGTACGGCTCGCGGGCCAGCACCCCCGCCTCGACCAGCAACCTCAGCCGTTCGGCCAGCACCTTCCGGGAGACGCCCAGCTCCTGCTGGAACTCCTCGAAGCGGTGCAGCCCGCGGGCGGCGTCGCGGACGATCAACAGCGTCCACCAGTCGCCGACCACGTCGAGGGCCTGGGCGATGGAGCAGTCGGCGTCGCCGAGTCGGGTGCGCTGGGCCATGGGAGTCGTCCTCACCTTCGTTGACCCGAGGCTGCCATGCTGACATAGTCAGTTCCCAAAAGGAACTGACTCGTGCGGCGGGTGCCCGCGCGGGGAACGGGGGGAGGTGCCGTGCTGCGGCAGGGCTTCAAGGGCTTCAAGGGCTTCAAGGACGTGCCCAGACCGGTGTGGCTGCTGGCCGGCGGGGTCTTCGTCAACGCCGTCGTCAGCTTCACGTTCGTCTTCGTCTTCGTGTACCTGACCGGCCCCCGGGCCCTCGGCGCCGCCGAGGCCGGCCTGATCGTCGGCATCGGCGGGGTCGGCCTGGTCGCGGGGAACTTCACCGGCGGCTGGTACGGCGACCGGTTCGGTCACCGGCGCGTCCTGCTCCTCGCCTCCGCCCTCGGCGGCGGCGTCCTCGTCCTGCTGCCGGCCCTGCCCACCGCCCTGCTGTACGCGGCCCTGCCGCTGGCCCAGTACGCCGCCGGGGTGGTCCGCGCCGCCAACTCCGCGCTGGTCGCCGTCACCGTGCCGGAGGGGGCCCGGCGCCAGGCCTTCGCGCTGGTCCGCGCCGTCTCCAACGGAGGCTTCACCGTCGGCCCGCCGCTCGGGGCCCTGGTCGCGACCGCGTTCTCGTACGACTGGCTGTTCGTGGCGGACGGCCTCGGCACCCTGTTCTTCGCCGGCTGGACCGCCCGGGTCGCCCCGGCCCGCGCCGCAGCCGCCCGTTCCGCCGCAGCCCCGGACGGGGGTCGGGGCGGCGGCGGGGTGTGGCACGCCCTGCGGGCGCGCCCCGCCGTCCTGGTGCTGCTCGGCGCGATCCTCGTCATCGACGTCGTCTACCGCCAGCACTACTCCACCTTCCCCGCCTTCCTCGCCGACCACGGCATGGACACCCGCGCCTACGGACTCCTCGTCGGTATCAACGGCGCGGTCATCCTGCTGCTGGAGATCCCCGTGGCCCTCGCCCTCCTCGGCCGCTCCCCGCTGCACCTCATCGGCACCGGCCTGGTGCTGGTCGGCGCCGGCTACGCCATGCTGCTGCTGGGGGTCGGGGTCGCCCCGACCGTCGCCATGATGGTGCTGATCTCCCTCGGCGAGATCCTCTACAAGACCACCGCCACCGCCTACGTCGCCGACGAGGCGCCCGCGGACGCGCTCGGCCGCTTCCAGAGCCTGTACGCGGGGGTCTCCGTCAGCGGCACCGTCCTGTCCGCGCCCCTGGGCGGGGCGCTGTACACCGCGGCCCCGGACCTGGTGTGGCCGCTGTGCGCGGGGCTGGGCGCGGCGGCCGGTGCGGCCGTGCTGGTCACGGGCGCCCGGGTGGTGCGGCGACCCGTGCGACCGGCACATGAGACCGGTTCGCCCGCACGGGCCGTCGCCGGTTAGCGTTCAGGCATGACTGCTACGCGTACCACCGGCGCCGTCGCCGCCGGCCTTGCCACCCTGACCCCCGACGGCACCGTGCTCGACACCTGGTTCCCGGCCCCCACGCTGGTCGAGGAGCCCGGCCCGGCCGGCACCGAGCGCCTCTCCGCCGAGCAGGCGGTGGAACTCCTGGGCGACGCCGCGGCCAAGGCGATCCGGACCGACGCGGTCCGTGGCGTCGAGGTCGTGGCCGTCCGCACCGTGATCTCCTCCCTGGAGGACAAGCCGCTGGACGCGCACGACGCGTACCTGCGCCTGCACCTGCTCAGCAGCCGCCTGGTCAAGCCGCACGGCCAGAACCTCGACGGCATCTTCGGCCTGCTGGCCAACGTCGCCTGGACCTCGCTCGGCCCGGTCGCCGTCGACCGGATCGAGGCCGTCCGGCTCGCCGCCCGCGCCGAGGGCCTGCACCTCCAGGTCACCTCGGTCGACAAGTTCCCGCGGATGACCGACTACGTCGTCCCCGTGGGCGTGCGCATCGCCGACGCCGACCGCGTCCGCCTCGGCGCGCACCTCGCCGAGGGCACCACGGTCATGCACGAGGGCTTCGTCAACTTCAACGCCGGCACCCTCGGCGTCTCCATGGTCGAGGGCCGCATCTCCGCGGGCGTCGTGATCGGCAACGGCTCCGACATCGGCGGCGGCGCCTCCACCATGGGCACCCTCTCCGGCGGCGGCAAGCAGATCATCTCGATCGGCGAGCGCTGCCTGGTCGGCGCCGAGGCCGGCGTCGGCATCGCGCTCGGCGACGAGTGCATCGTCGAGGCGGGCCTGTACGTGACCGCGGGCACCCGGGTCACCCTCCCGGACGGCCAGATCGTCAAGGCCCTGGAGCTCTCCGGCGCCGACAACATCCTCTTCCGTCGCAACTCGGTCACCGGCGCCGTCGAGGCCCGCCCGAACAACGCGGTCTGGGGCGGCCTGAACGAGATCCTGCACAGCCACAACTGACCCGGGCGGCCGCCGCGGTACGCACGACACCGCCGCCGCGGTACGCACGACACCGCCGCCGCGGTACGCACGACACCGCCACCACGGTACGCACGAAGCCCCCCTGCCCGGTCCGGGCAGGGGGGCTTCGTGCACGTCAGGTGCCCGGGAAGGAGCGCACCAGGCCGGCGAAGGCCTGTTCCTCCGCCTCCGTCAGCTCCACCGTCTCCAGCGGGTGCGTGGCCGCGGCCCGCTGGGTCGGGATCACGGTCAGACCGTCGAACGCGCCGGGCTCGGGGTGGTGGAAGCGGCTGTCCCACATCATGTGGCCGAGGCCGATCACCCAGACGAGGGCGGCGACCAGCAGGACGGCGAGGCCGATCTCCTGGGCGAGGGTGATGGAGGGGAACACGCGGTCCTCCAGGGGTAAGGGCGGCGCGAGGTCGGACGTGACGACACTCAACACCACAACCGGTCGGCTATGCGGGCAGATGTGTCGAGGATCACGCCAGGGTACAAAGGCCCCCTCCCGCACGGAAACCGTCCCGAATGCCCGCGCGTCACCCGCTCCCGTGTGCGGGCCGTGCCGGCCGTGCCGGCCGTGCGGGCCGTGCCGGCCGTGCCGGCCGTCCGGCCGTCCGGGCCGCACATGCCGAGGGCCCGGCCGTGCCCCGTCCCCGGGCGGTGCGCGGGGACGGGACGGCCGGGCCCTTCGGCCCTTCCGCTCGTGGCGACTACGGGCGGAAGCGCAGGACCTGCGGGTCGTGGTCGCTGTTCTGGTCGGCGAACTCGGCGTTGATGTGCACGCTGTCGTACGTGAACTTCTTGATCGCCGGGCTGGTCAGGATCTGGTCCAGGACCTGCGAGTTGCCCTGGAAGACGTACGAGTAGCGCTCCGACTTCGGCAGCGAGGTGATCGCCGGGAACAGCGCCCCGCCGTCGGTCAGCGCCTTGGTGGTGGCGGAGAACTCGAAGTCGTTGATGTCGCCGAGGGCGATGACGTTCGCGTTCTTGTCGGTCGCCAGGAGCTCCTTGACGAAACCATTCACCGCCTGCGCCTGGAGCAGCCGCTTGGCCTCCGAGGAGCGGGTCGGCGGCTGGTGGTGCGAGGTGATGCTCTCGTCTCCGCCCTTGGACCCGAAGTGGTTCGCGATCACGAAGACGGTCCGGCCGCGGAAGACGAACTCGCCGGCCAGCGGCTTGCGGCTGTCGGCCCAGGCCGGGTTCGCCGGGTCGATCCGGCCGGGGGAGTGGGTCAGGGCGGCCTTGCCCTGCTCCTGCGTCACACCGGTCGCGGTGGTGGAGTCGCCCGCGGCGCGGTCGGTGAAGGAGACCCGGGC
This sequence comes from Streptomyces sp. WAC06614, assembly GCF_003949795.1. Classification (GTDB taxonomy): domain Bacteria; phylum Actinomycetota; class Actinomycetes; order Streptomycetales; family Streptomycetaceae; genus Streptomyces. The sequence goes on along the minus strand of NZ_RPRY01000006.1, from coordinate 8,203 downwards.
CGGGTTGAACAGGAAGACCTGGCGGATGTTGCCGCCGGGCTCGCCACCGTCCTTGTTGTTGACCGGGTTGACCGAACGCCACTGGTACGCGGGGCCGCCCGCGGCCGCGATCGCGGCCGTGAACTTGGTCAGCGTCTGCTCCGCCGAGACGGTGCCGTCGTTCTTGGCGCCGTTGTCGTCCTGGATCTCCTCCAGGGCCAGGATGTCGGGAGAAGCCAGGTTCTCCACGACGGCCTTGGCGAGCGCGTCGAACTTCTCCTGCGGGTCGGTCGGGTCGAGGTTCTCGACGTTGTACGTCGCGACCGCGAGCTCGCCCTCGGCCTGCGGCTTGGTCTTCTCCCGCTCCAGGTTCTTCGACTGGACCGTGCCCAGGGTGCGGGCGACCAGGGTGTAGCCGCCGAACTGGTTGAAGTCCAGCGGGCCCTCGGTGGTGCCGGTCAGCCGGTCACCGACGTTCGCCACCGGGAACGGCTGCTGCGCGAGCGGGGCCAGCTGCTGGATCTGGAGACGACCCGTGTTCTGGGACTCGTAGGAGCCGTACAGGGTGCCGCCGCGGCGGGTGTTGTTCTCCCAGCCCTTGACCGTGACCCACAGCTCCGCGTGCGGGTCGGTGGCGCCGACGACGCGGGAGGTGCCGATCGCGACGTTCATGCCCTCCAGGGACTCGTAGAAGTCCAGGGCGTAGCGCTTGGGGTCCAGGGTCAGACCGTTGATGCTGCCGCCGGCGGCCGGGTCACCCGCGGGGGTGTACTCGGCGGGGACGGTGTACTCGTTGACCGGGACCGGCTCCGGAAGGGCGTTGCCGGAGGAGACCACCGTCACGGTGGGCTTGGAGATCTGGGTCACCGACTGGTTGCCGGAGTTCAGACCGCCCGGGACGTACTCGCCGACCAGGCCCGAGACCTTGACCGCGTCGCCCACGGCGACGGTGGGCGCGGAGCTGGTGAAGACGAACACGCCCTCGCTGGTGGCCGCGTCGTCGTCGGCGTCGGGGTCCTGGATCCAGAAGCCCTTCGAACCGTACGTACGGACACCGGTCACGATGCCCTCGACGTCCGTGACCTGCTTGCCGACCAGCGGGGAGGTGCGGGTGGTGCCCTGGATGTCGTGGATGCGTATGGAACCGGCGGCCGCGCCGGTCTCGACGGCGTCGGCGGTTCCCGCGAGCAGGCCGGTGGCCAGCGCGGTGGCGACGACGGCCGCGACGGCGGCGGAACGGGGATGCGAGGAGCGCATGTGGACGGACTCCGGTGAGTAATGAGGGTGAGGAAGTTCTACGCGCGTCAATTTCCTGGGTGACCAGCGAAGTTGTCAAGGTCTACGAGGCATACGGGAAGCATCTGTGCGATGAACCAAAGGTGCGGGTCGTCGGGGCTTGCCCGATTGCGTCTACGCTGGGGCGCGCCGTCCGCAGAAGTCGTCGAGGAGTGCACCGCATGTCCGTTCCGCCGCGTCCCACGCTGCCGCCGGTGCGGCTGCACTCCGACGCCGAACTGGCCCGCGCCGCGCTGGCCGCCCCGTTGCTCTCCCGTGCCGTACGCCTCGCCCGCTGGGCCGGGCCCGCCACCCGGGTCGGCGCGGGCGGCGAACTCGCCGAGGAGCAACTGCCCGAGGCGGCCGCGGTCCTGGGGCTGGCCGCCGACGAGGACGGCACGGCGTACGCGAGCGAGGCCTGGCGGGTGGCGGTGGACACCGGGCTGGTCGAGGTCACGGACCCGGACGGCGAGGCGAAAGCCGAAGCGGACGCGGACGCGGACCCGGAGCCGGACCCGGCTGCGGATACGGAAGCGGGGTACGGGACCGCCGCGCCCGGGGCGGACCTGGCGCTGGTGACCGGGGGCGCGCCGACGGACGTGCTCGAACTGTGGCTGACCGCCCTGGACACCGTCCTGGCCGACGCCTCCGTACCCGACCTCGACGACCTGGTCGACGCCCTGGACGCGGGCGGCGCGATCGACTTCGACCGGCTGGACTGGGACCCGCAGCACGAGGCGGACCTGCTCGACGCGGTGCTCGCCAACCTCTACCTGCTGACCGTCACCGAGGGCGGAGCCGGCGACGGCCCCGTACCGCTGCCCGTGCTGGCGGCCTCGGTGGTGGTCCCCGACGACATGGCGGAGCCCACCGACGAAGTCCTGGAGCGGGTCTCGGACGCGATGATGCGGCTGGACGACCAGTTCCGGCAGCTGGAGCCGATCGGCCTGGTGGAGTTCCGCCCGGTCGACGAGGAGCTGATGGCGGAGGCCGACGACGAGGAACTCGCGGCCGCGGCCGGGCAGGACGACGAGGACGTCTCCCGCTACGGCATGGTCCGGCTCACCCCGCTCGGCCTGTACGGGGTGCGGGCGCGGCTGTTGGAGGCCGGGGTCGAGGCACCGGCCGTCGGCGACCTCGTGGACAAGGGCGCCGACGTGCTGCTGGAGGTGGTGTCCGGCTATCCGGAGTCCGCCGCCCAGGCCGAGATCGAGGCCTGGCTCGCCCGGGCGTCGCGCGACGCGGCCGAGGGCACCGGCAGCGGGCCGGCCCCGGCCGTGGCGGAGCTGCTGGCGGCGGCCCGGGGCGCCGACCCGGGCGCTCCGCTGCGCCGGCTGCGCTGTCAGCAGGCCCTGGCCGTCGCCGGACCGGCCGCCGAACCGGTGGTCCGGGCCGTCCTGGACGACCCCGAACTGGGCGGGCTGGCCCGGGTCTGGCTGGCCGAGCAGGGCACGTCCGACGTGCCGGCGCCCAGCGGGACCATGGTGTTCTGGCTGACCGTCGACACCATCGCGGCGCAGCTCGCGGCCGACGCCGGCAGCGAGGAACTCCCCTCCCTGATGCAGGGCCTGACCGAGCACCACAGCGCGTTCTTCGACACCGTCTGGCGGGTGGACCACCCGGCCACGGCGGAGGTCCTGGAGGCCATGGGCCGGCTGCACCCGGACCGCAAGGCGGCGAAGGAGGCCCGCAAGGCCGCCTTCAAGGCCCGCTCCTACCAGGCCTGAGGGCCCGGCCGACAGGGTAGTGCGGGTTCCGGTCAGATCGTGGCCGGTTCCGCGGGGTCGAGGGGCCCGCAGGGCTTCGTGGGGAATTCAAGCGGAGTTCACATGCGGACGGGAACCTGTCCGCCGACCCTTACAGGCGCACTACTCCCCACCCTGGAGCATCGATGCCGCTCAGTCGTAGAGACTTCACCGCCCGCACCGTCGCCGCCGGCGCCGGAGTCGCGCTCACCGGAACGGTCGGGGCCCTCGCCACCGCCCCGGGCGCGCTGGCGGCGGAGGAGGGCAGCAGCACGCTGCGCGACGAGCACGGCCGGCCCTGCGAGCCCGGCTACGGCCCCCTCGTGTCCGACCCCCGGGGCATCCTCGCCCTGCCGGCCGGCTTCTCGTACCGGATCATCACGCACAGCGGCGTGACCCGCCTGGAGTCGGGTGAGTTCACCCCGTCCAACCACGACGGCACGGCCGCCTTCGCCGGCCACCGCGGGGTCACCCTCCTGGTCAACAACCACGAGCTGAAGGGCGCCCGCGCCAAGTGGCCCCACCCGGTCCCGCTCACCGAGGGCCTGGTCTACGACCCGGCCGCGGCCGGCGGCTGCACCGTCGTCGAGGTCCGCCACGGCGGCGAGGTCGCCGAATGGGTCGGCATCGCCGGTACGTCGACCAACTGCGCGGGCGGCGCCACCGCCTGGGGCACCTGGCTGACCTGCGAGGAGAACGCGGACAAGGCCGGCAAGAACGGCATGACCAAGGACCACGGCTACGTCTTCGAGGTCGACCCGCACGACCGCCGCGCCAACCTCGACCCCCGCCCGGTCAAGGCCTTCGGCCGCTACGAGCACGAGGCCGTCGTCATCGACCCGCACTCGGGCCAGGCGTACCTGACCGAGGACGCCTCGAACCCCAACGGCCTGCTGTACCGCTGGACCCCGCCCAAGGGCTTCAGGCACGGCCGCGGCAAGCTGCGTACGCTGGCCGACGACGCCGGTGTGCTCCAGGCGGCCCGGTGCTTCGACAGCGCGGGCCGGTTCGTGGACGACCTCTCCCGCGCCACGAAGATCGGCACGGTCTACGGGGTCGACTGGGTCGACGTGCCCGACCGGGACGCGAGGACGGTGGCCACCCGCCAGCAGTTCACCGAGGGCCAGGTCACCCGCGGGCGCAAGCTGGAGGGCATGTGGTGGGCGGACGGCGGCGCGTACGTCGTCTCCTCCTACGCCCGTGCGGAGAGCCCCGGCACCCCGCACGACGGTGCCGTGTGGTTCTACGACGCCAAGCGCCGCACGCTGCGCCTGACCGTGCTCTTCGGGGTCAACGCCGAGCCGGGCAAGGACGGCGCCTACGACGGCCCGGACAACATCACCGTGTCCCCGTACGGCGGCCTGGTCATCGCCGAGGACGGCCAGGGCGTCCAGCACCTGCTGGGTGCCACCGAGTCCGGCCGCACCTACCCGCTGGCGCGCAACGAGCTCAACATCGGTACGGCGGAGGAGCCGGAGTACGCGGAGTTCACCGGCGTCTGCTTCTCGCCCGACGGGCGCACGCTGTTCGCCAACATCCAGGAGCCGGGCATCATGCTGGCCGTCACCGGCCCCTGGCGGCGTACGCGCGGCTAGGCGTCCGTACGTCCGCCGGCCGGGCGCGGCGTACGCGTCGCCCGGGCCCGGGAAGCCGTCAGCCCGGCCGAGCAGGAGGCTCGGCCGGGCTGCGGTCGGTCCGGCGCCGGTGGTCCGGCGCTGACGGTCCGTTCAGCGGCGGGCGGCGGCGGTGCCGATCTCTTCGCGGGTCGCCGCTGCCCACTCGCCGAGCAGGAACTCGTACGCGGCGGAGGGCCACTCGTCGTCGACGCGGGTCTCGACGAGGTGCCGTATCGCCTCGTTCGCCTCTTCGGCGGACGGGCGGGCGGGACCCGCGGGCGGAAGCGTCTTGTACATGGGTACAAGGCTACGGGTGACCACGGACAGCCTCCTTCGCATTGCGGGGTGTCATCGATCACCCGGGCCGGTCCGGCGGGGCCCGGCGGCCCGCCGACCTGCTAAAGCGCCTCGGAACCGGGCTTGACCATGCCCCGCACTGTGCGGGACTTCACAAACTCTCCCAGGGCCGTCATCTCCCACTCGCCGGAGAACTGACGGATCAGCTTCGCCATCATCACGCCCGTCTGCGGCTCGGCGCCCGTGAGGTCGAAGCGGACCAGCTCCTCGTCGGTGGCGGCGTCGAGCAGGCGGCAGTAGGCCTTGGCGACCTCGGTGAACTTCTGGCCGGAGAAGGAGTTGACCGTGAAGACCAGGGCGGTGACCTCGGCGGGCAGCCGGCCGAGGTCCACGACGATGACCTCGTCGTCCCCCGCGCCCTCACCGGTGAGGTTGTCGCCCGAGTGCTTGACGGCCCCCCCCGAGGATGGACAGCCGGCCGAAGTAGCAGCTGTCGATGTGGTTGCGCTGGGGGCCGTACGCGATCACGGACGCGTCGAGGTCGATGTCGGCGCCGCGGAACGCGGGCTCCCAGCCGAGGCCCATCTTGACCTGGGAGAGCAGCGGCCGGGACCGGGGGAGCGGCGGGCGGTTCCTCCTCCACCGTGACCCCGAAGTCGGTGGCGATGCCCGCGAGCCCGTTGGCGTACCCCTGGCCCACGGCACGGACCTTCCACACGCCGCCGCGCAGGTAGATCTCGACCACCACGAGCGCCGTCTCGGTGCCCAGCTGCGGCGGGGTGAAGGTGGCGATCGGCGCGCCGCCGTCGGCCGCGCGCACGGTGGCGGTGGGCTCGATGCCCTGGAAGGTCTGGCCGGCGGCGTCGGGGCTGGCGGTGACCACGATCCGTTCGATCCCGGGCGGTACGGCGGCGGTGTCCACGGTGATCGAGTCGGGCGCCGCACCGCCGCCCGACCGGTAGCTGACACCGGGGCCGGACGGCTGGTTGTAGAAGATGAAGTCGGCGTCCGAGCGCACCTTGCCGTTGGCCGCGAGCAGCAGCCCCGACACGTCCAGGCGTACCGGGGCGGCCACCTCCACCGTCACGCGGACGGTGTCGAGCGGCAGGTTCGAACCAGGGGTCATAGCGGTCATGCCCCGAGAACGACCGGGGCCGCGCCGCCGTTCCCCCCGGCGCGGTGTCACCCGTTCAGCGGCGGCCGGAGTTGCGCGGATGGGAGCGGGCGAGGCGTTCGTTGCCGAACTTGTACGCGCCCGTCCAGCGCGCCATGACCAGTTGCGGGTCCCCGGAGCCCACCTCCGCCAGGAACTTCTCGGCCCGGCCGCCGCGCAGCGTGCCGGCGGCCCGGCCGCGGTGGGTGATGACCACGGTGCCGTCGGCGTGCTGGTCGTACGTGAATCCCTGAGGTCTCGGCATGGGCCGCAGCCTGCCCCGCGGGGCGCGGGGCGGGCAACGCATTTACCGCTGCTGCGCCGGAGGGTCCGGTGACCCGGCTTACCGCTGCTGCGCCGGAGGTCCGGTGACCCGGCGCGGCAGGCCCAGCGGGTTCGCCTCGCGCAGCTCGGGCGGGAGGAGCGGGTCCGGCACCGACTGGTAGGCCACCGGGCGCAGCCACCGTTCGATCGCCGTACCGCCGACGGAGGTGGAGTGCGAGGTGGCGGCGGGGTAGGGGCCGCCGTGGTGCTGGGCCGGGGCGACCGCGACGCCGGTGGGCCAGCCGTCGACCACGACCCGTCCGGCCAGTTCCGTGACCCGGCCGACGAGTGCGGCGGCGGGGCCCGGGGCCCCGGCGGCCTCGGCGGCGGACAACTGGAGGGTGGCGGTCAGGTTTCCCGCCAGCCGGGCCAGCACGGCGCCGGCCTCGTCCGGGTCGGCGTAGCGGGCGACGACCGTCACCGGGCCGAAGCATTCCTCCAGCAGCGGCGCGTAGCGGCCGTCCGGGTCGTGGGCGAGGGCGCGCGCGGGCACGGTCAGGAAGCCCGCGCCGACGGTGTGTCCGTCGGCCTGCCCGTCGGCCTGGGCGTCGCCCGTCCCGGGGCCCGGCGCGACGGGGGCCTCGACGCCGGGCAGGGCCGCGCGCTCCTGGACCCCGGCGAGGAAGTTCTCCCGCATCCGGTGGTCGAGCAGCACCCCGGGGGCGGTCGCGGCGAGGGCCTTGGCCAGTGCCCCGGCCAGCCGGTCGCCGTCGGTGCCCTCGGGGACCAGCACCAGGCCGGGCTTGACGCAGAACTGGCCCACGCCGAGCGTGACCGAGCCGGCCAGCCCGGTGCCGATCTCCTCGGCACGCTCGGCGGCGGCGTCCGGGGTGACCACGACCGGGTTGAGGGAGCCGAGCTCACCGTGGAACGGGATCGGCACGGGCCGCGCGGCGGCGGCGTCGAACAGGGCCCGGCCGCCACGGATCGACCCCGTGAACCCGGCCGCGGCCACCAGCGGGTGGCGGATCAGCTCCAGGCCCGCGTCGAAGCCGTGGACGACCGTGACCACGTCGGCGGGCAGCCCGGTCCGTTCGGCGGCCCGGCGCAGCAGCGCGGCGCACCGCTCGGACGTGGCCGGGTGGTCGGGATGGGCCTTGACCACGACCGGGCAGCCGGCGGCCAGGGCGCTGGCGGTGTCGCCGCCGGGGACGGAGAAGGCCAGCGGGAAGTTGGAGGCGGCGTAGACGGCGACCACGCCCAGCGGCACCTTGTAGCGGCGCAGGTCGGGGCGCGGCGGGGCGAGGGCGGGATCGGCGTGGTCGATGCGGATGTCGAGGTAGCCGCCGTCCTCGACGGCGTCGGCGAAGGCGCGCAGCTGGTAGGTGGTGCGGGCGAGTTCGCCGGTGAGCCGGACGGGGCCGAGCGCCGTCTCGGCGTCGGCGGCCTCGACCACGTCCGCGCCGGCCTCGTCGAGCAGGTCGGCGGCGGCCCGCAGGAAGGCGACGCGCGCGGTGCGGTCGGCGAGCGCGGCCCGGGCGGCGTGCGCGGCGGTGACGGCCCGGTCCACATCGGCGGGTGTGGCCTCGACCGCAACCTGTCCGCGCTGCTTCCCGGTGCGGGGGTCCACACTCCAGACTGGGGTCGCTGTCATGGCCCGCTGCCTCCTGGATCGTTCAGTATTCTGAACGGCGTTCCGGTGGGTGAATGATCACTTCTGCTGCGGACTCTATTTCCGCACCCATCGCGTGACAAGGGGCGACCGGCCAGAGGGGAAGCAGGCGATGACGGCAGTGGGGACGACGGGCACGGCGGACACGACGGCGGGGACGGGTACGACGGCGGGGGCGGCGGCTGCGCAGGCGGCCGCCGAC
>NZ_RPRY01000071.1 GCF_003949795.1 Streptomyces sp. WAC06614 | reverse complement strand
GTACAGCGCGGAGGCCTGCGCCCGGCCCCCGGCCGCTCCCTCACGGCCGCCCCTCCCCTCGGCTCGCGAATGCGCAGTGCGCATTCGCGAGCCTTGGCGTCCCTTCTCCGCGCCGCCCCCGCCGGGCGAGAGTGCTTGCGTGAACCGAATTCCGTGAGCCGGAGAGACCGGGGAGGTAGGGGTCATGAATGGCACGGCGCAAGCCACTGCCGATATAGACGAGTTGCGCGCGCGGCTGGACCGGATCGACGAGCGGCTTCTCGAAGAATTGCGGGCCCGGATCGAGATCTGTGTGGAGATCGCCCGCGTGAAGAAGGACCAGGGAATCCCCATGATGCAGCCGCACCGCATCGGGCTGGTCCAGGAAAGGGCCGCGGCGTTCGGGACCGAGCACGGCATCGACCTCGTATTCCTTCGCCGGCTCTACGACCTGGTCATCGAGGAGACCTGCCGGGTCGAGGACCTCGTCATCGCGGGGAGCCGGGCCGACGGCCCGGCCGGTGCCTCCCCCTCCACCGTCACCGGGAGCGCGGTATGAGGACCCTGCTGATCGACAATCACGACTCCTTCACCTACAACCTCTACCAACTGCTGGGCGAGGTCAACGGTGTCCCGCCGGTCGTGGTCCCGCACGAGACCGACTGGTCGACGCTCGACATGGCGGACTACGACGCCATCGTCGTCTCCCCCGGCCCCGGCCGGCCCGAGCGCGAACGGGACTTCGGCATCAGCCGCCGCGCCATCCTGGACAGCGGCCTGCCGGTGCTCGGCGTCTGCCTGGGCCACCAGGGCATCTGCCACCTCTTCGGCGGCGCGGTGGGGCACGCCCCGCTGCCCATGCACGGCCGGATCTCCTCGATCACGCACGACGGAAGCGAACTCTTCGCCGGGATCCCCTCGCCCTACGACGTGGTCCGCTACCACTCCCTGGCCGCCATCGAGCTCCCCGAGGAGCTGGAGCCGACCGCCTGGACCGCCGACGGCGTGGTCATGGCGGTGCGCCACCGCTCGCTGCCGGTGTGGGGCGTGCAGTTCCACCCCGAGTCCATCAGCAGCGAGTACGGCCGCGAGCTGCTCGCCAACTTCCGTGACCAGGCCCTCGCCTACGCCGCCCGGCCCGCCGGGCAGACCGCGGCGGACCGTACGGGCGCGTACCGGGTGCACGTGGAGAAGCTGGGCCTGCTGCCCGACGCCGAAACCGTCTACCGCGAGCTGTTCGCCGGCAACGACCACGGATTCTGGCTCGACAGCAGCAGCGTCATCGAGGGCCTGTCGCGTTTCTCCTTCATGGGCGACGGCACCGGCCCGCTCTCGGAATACCTCACCTACCAGGTACTGGAGCGCACCGTCCGGGTGCACCGGCCGGGGGGCCGTGACGAACTCGTCGCGCAGAGCGTGTTCACGTATCTCGAGGACCAGTTGGCCAAGCGCCGCATTCCGGTGCCCGAGGGCCTGCCCTTCGAATTCAACCTCGGTTACGTGGGATATCTCGGCTACGAACTGAAGGCCGACAGCTCGGGGCAGGAGGCGCACAAGGCCGACACCCCCGACGCCGCGCTGCTGTTCGCGGACCGGATGGTGGCCTTCGACCACGCCGAGGGCGCCACGTACCTGCTGGCGCTGTCCGCCGACGGGGACGCCGGGTCCGCCCGGGAGACCCGCGGCTGGCTGGACCGTACGGCGGCCCGGCTGCGTGCGCTCGGCCCGGCCGCGGCCGTGGCGGAGGGCGGCCCGCGGACGTTCGCCACCACCGGGATGACCGACCCGGCGCTGACCGGGCTGGTCTCCCTGCGGCACGACCGCGAGGGCTACCTGAGCCGGATCGCCGAGATCCACCAGGAGATCCACGACGGTGAGAGCTACGAGGTCTGCCTGACCAACCAGGTCACCATGCAGGCGCGGCTCGACCCGCTGGAGACGTTCGCGGAGCTGCGCCGGATCAGCCCCGTCCCGTACGGCGCGCTGCTGGACTTCCCCGGGGTCGCCGTGCTGAGCGCCTCCCCGGAGCGGTTCATGACGGTCGGCACCGACCGGACCGCCGAGTCCAAGCCGATCAAGGGCACCCGGCCGCGCGGTGCCACGCCGGCGGAGGACGAGGCGCTGCGGCAGGACCTGCTCGACAACGAGAAGGACCGGGCCGAGAACCTGATGATCGTGGATCTGATCCGCAACGACCTCAACATCGTCTCCGAGGTCGGTTCGGTCCACGTGCCCAAGCTCTTCGACGTGGAGACGTACGCGCCGGTGCACCAGCTGGTGTCGACGATCCGCGGCACCCTGCGCGACGGCGAGTCCGCGGTCTCCGCGGTCCGGGCGGCCTTCCCGGGCGGCTCGATGACCGGGGCGCCGAAGGTCCGCACGATGGAGATCATCGACCGGCTGGAGGAGGGCGCCCGCGGTGTCTACTCCGGTTCGCTCGGCTGGTTCTCGCTGGGCGGCGCGGCCGACCTGAACATCGTCATCCGCACGCTGGTCGCCACCGAGGACCGGGTCACGTTCGGGGTGGGCGGCGCCGTGATCGCGCTCTCCGACCCGGACGAGGAGTTCGAGGAGACGGTGGTCAAGTCCCGTGCCATGGTCCAGGCGGTCGTCAGCACCGCCCTGCAGCCCGCCGGGAGCACGGCGTGATCCGCCGTGCGGTGATCGTCGGCGGTCAGGGTGCGGTGGGGCGGCTGTTCACCGAACGGCTGCTGGGCAGCGGGATCCAGATCGTCGTGGTGGACCCGGCCGGGGCGGGCACGCCCGCCCCGGGCGGTGCCCGCCGCATCCACGGTGACATCACCGACGTCTCGCCGCAGCTGGCGAGGGAGCTGGGCAAGGCCGACATGGTCGTCCTGGCGGTTCCCGAGCCGGTGGCGCTGGCCGCCGTCAAGGGGGTGGCGGCCGCGCTGCGGCCGGGTGCCCTGCTGGTGGACACGCTGTCGGTGAAGCAGCGGGTGGACGAGGAGTTCCGGGCGCACCTGCACGGGGTGGAGGCCGTGGGCCTGAATCCCATGTTCGCCCCGGCGCTCGGCTTCGAGGGCCGGGTGGTCGCGGCGTCGGTGGCGTTCGACGGGCCGCTGACCGCCGAGCTGCTGAAGCTGGTGGAGTCGTGGGGCGGCCGGATCGTCCGGGTCGAGGCCGCCGAGCACGACCGGCTGACGGCCGTGTCGCAGGCGCTGACCCACGCCACCGTGCTGTCGTTCGGGCTGGCCCTGTCGAAGATGGGCACCGACGTGGAGGAGGTGGCGCGGATCGCGCCGCCGCCGCACAAGACGCTGGCCTCGCTGCTGGCCCGGGTGTCCTCCGGCACGCCGGAGGTGTACTGGGACGTGCAGGCGGCCAATCCGCAGGCCGTCGACGCCAGGTCCGCTCTCGCGGAGGCTGCCCGCCGGCTGGCCGACACCGTCAAGGACGGGTCGGAGGAGGACTTCGCCGCGCTCATGGGCAAGGTCCGGGGCGCCCTCGGCGCCGAGCTGGACAACTACCGCGAGCTGTGTGCGCGGATCTTCGCCAACGTGTGACGTACGGCCCCGCACCCCTGGGGCTGCTTTCCACCGCTCCGCACCGCGGGCCGGCCGTGGCCGGTCGCGCCACGCGGCGGAGCCGCAGATCAAGAACAGCCTCGCGTCCCCGACGGGGCGCCCTTCCCCTCACCCGAGAGAGGCACGACATGACCGACTCCCGTACGGGCTTTGCTCCGACCGTTCTGGACCCCGCGCAGCGGGCGGCGCTGGCTGCCGACACCACGGTCGGCGGCGGCAACCTGCTGCGGTCCGCCCTCAAGTGGAGCCCGAGCCCGACGACCCGCTTCATCCACTCCACCCGGCCGATCACCGACCTGGACGGTGTCGAGCAGCACGACTGGAGCCTGGCCGAGGTGGATGCGCTGGCACAGGCGTGGTCCGCCTGGTACCTGGCGCAGGGTGTGCAGCCCAAGGACCGGGTCGCGGTCTGGTTCGAGGACTCGTTCGCCTACTCGGTGCACTTCTACGCCCTGGCCCAGATCGGCGCCATCGCCGTCCTGATCAACAGCAAGGCCACCGCACCGATCGCCGAGTCGCTGATCGAGCAGACCGCGCCCGTCGGCCTCTACGCCGACCGCGGCCGGCTGGCCGGCCTGCGCGCCGAGAGCGACATCCTCGACGGGCTGGCCTGGGTCCAGGAGGAGGAGGAGCTGCCGGCTCCGCCGGCCGGGACGCTGGCCGAGGGCCAGTACTGGCAGCACGTGTCGGAGGACCCGGTCGTCATCCTGCACTCCTCCGGCACCACCGGGCGGCCGAAGCCGACCATCCACACGCACGGCACGATCGTGGCCGGCCCGCAGTTCCGGCTGGTCGACTTCAAGGAGCAGCCGGGCGCGCTGATGCTCACCGCGCTGCCGCAGTCGCACCTGGGCTGCATCGCCTTCACCGTGTACGCGGTGATCGCGGGCACCCCGCTGGTGGCGCACAGCGACCGCAGCGGTGAGGAGCTGGCGGCGGCCGTGGCCGAGCACAGGCCGACCGCGGTGATGGCCTTCGCGCACTCGTACGCGGAGCTGGCGGCGCTGGAGAACGCGGGCGGCCGGCTGGACAGCGTCAACGCGTGGGTGTCCATCGGTGACGCCGTGCACCAGGCGCACATCACCGCCACCCTGAACCACCGCTCCGAGCACCTGCCGTCGGCGCAGTTCTTCGACCGGCTCGGCACCACCGAGCTGGGCTGGGGCGTGCTGCTGAAGATCCGTACCAAGGACTCGGTGCGCAACGACCGGTGCGCCGGTCAGCCGGTGGGCGTCGCCGAGGTGGCGGTGCTGCGCAAGGACGGCAGCCACGCGGACGTCGGCGAGGTCGGCTTCCTGGCGGCCCGCGGCCCGGCCATCACCCCGGGGTACTGGGGCGACTCGGACACCACGTACCGCTACAAGCTGGCCGGTCACTGGCTGCCGGGCGACATGGCGTACAAGGACGAGAACGGCGACTTCTACCTGGTGGACCGGGCCGCCGACCAGATCCGCACGGCCGACGGCCCGGCGTACTCCACGCTGATGGAGGAGGTCCTGCTCAACGACGTGCCCGAGTTCGACGACGTCGCCGTGATCGCGGGCACCGAGGACGGGGCCGTGGTCCCGGTCGCGGTGGTGACCACGCAGGAGGCGGAGGTCGACGCGGAGAAGCTGCTGCTGCGCGCGAACGAGGCGCTGGCGGCGGCCGGGCAGCCGGCCCTGCGGCTGCTGGAGGTCGCGGCCACCGAGGCGGACTTCCCCGTCGGGGTCACCGGCAAGGTGCTCAAGCGCAAGCTGCGCGAGAAGTACGCGGACCTGACCGCGTACCTGCGCGAGGGCGCCGGCAAGTCGCTCGCCACGGCGGGCTGATCAAGACCCCCCTGTCCCGGCCCGGCGAGGGGCAGGCCGGGACAGGGCCGGGTGGTACGGGGCTCGGCCCCGCTCGCCCCCCAGCTCGAAGGGCCGGACCCCGATGGGGCCCGGCCCTTCGGGGCGGACGGCGGAACGGACGGAGCAGGCGGAGCGGGACGAGCAGACGAGCAGACGGAACGGACCGTACGGATCAGCGGACGGTGACGGTACGGGCGAAGGAGGTGGCGGCGGTGAGTGCGGCGGTGTTGGCCTCGGGAGTGCCGATGGTGAGCCGGATCCCCTCGCCGGGGAAGGCGCGTACGGCCACGCCGGCGGCGGTGCACGCGGCGGCGAAGGCCTCGGTGTCCTCGCCCAGCGGCAGCCACACGAAGTTCGCCTCGCTGTGCGGGACGGGCAGGCCCAGGTCCCGCAGGGCGGTCGCGGTCCGGTCCCGCTCCTTGACCAGCAGCTCGACGCGCTCCAGCAGCTCGTCCTCGGCCGCCAGCGAGGCCACGGCGCCGGTGTGGGCGGCCGCGGTGACGCCGAAGGGCGTGGCGGAGGAGCGGATGACGGCGGCGAGGGGCTCATGGGCGACCGCGTAGCCGATCCGCAGGCCGGCCAGGCCGTAGGCCTTGGAGAAGGTACGGACGACGACCAGGTTCGGGCGGTCGCGGTAGAGCGCGATGCCGTCGGGCGAGTCGAGGTCGGTGACGAACTCCCGGTAGGCCTCGTCGAGGACGACGGTCACCTCGGCGGGGACACGGTCGAGGAAACGTTCCAGCGCGGCGCGGCCGACCACGGTGCTCGTGGGGTTGTTCGGGTTGCAGACGAGGACCACCTTGGTGCGCGGGCCGATCGCGTCGGCCAGGGCGTCGAGATCGTGGGTCTCGTCCTGGAGCGGGACCGTCACGGCCACGCCCCGGTTCATCGCCGTCAGATGCGGATAGGCCTCGAACGAGGGCCAGGCGAAGGCGACTTCGTCGCCGTCGCGGACCAGGGAGTGCAGCAGGTGCTGGAGCACGCCGCAGGAGCCCGCGCCCATCACGACATGGCTCTCGGGGACGTCGAGGCGGGCGGCCAGGGCGGCGGTCACCTCGGTGTGGAAGCGGTCGGGGTAGCGGTGGGCGCGCCCGGCGGCCTCTTCGAGCGCGGCGCGCACCGACGGCAGCGGCGGGTAGGGGTTCTCGTTGGCGTTGAGCTGGTACACCGGTGGGTTTCCCTTCGTGGGTGGAGTGGCACGGGTGGACGGGGACAGGGACAGGGCCGCGAACAGGGACGTCGCGGACGGGCACGTCAGTCGATCGCCGGCAGGGCGCCCTCGCCCCGGCCCATGAGGTAGCCGAGCTGGAAGCGGTGCTGGGCGCCGTACTGGTCGCGCAGGCAGGAGACATGGCCCTGCACGGAGCGCAGGCTGACCCCGAGCCGGCGCGCGATGGCCTTGTCGGAGCAGCCCTCGATGAGGAGCTTGCGGATGGCCGCGCGCATGTCCGGCACCACCTCGGAGGCGGCGTCGGCGGCCCGGACCGGGCGGAACGGGAACGGTTCGGCCCGGTCCCAGGCCTTCTCGAAGACATCGGCGAGGAAGCCGGTGACGGCCCGGTCCCGGATCACCACCGCCGAGCTGCGCTCGGCGTCGGCGGGGATGAAGGACACCTCGCGGTCGATGACGATCAGCCGGTCGAAGAACTCGGGCAGGGTGCGGACCTGGGCGCCGTGCCGCTGGACGGTCTGCACGTAGCGCTTGGTGGGCTCGTGGAAGCGGGAGCTGTGCTGGTAGAGGGTGCGCATGGCGACGCCCCGGGAGAGGTGGTCGCGGACGGCCGCGTAGGCCTCCTCCAGGGTGGCGTCGGGGCGCGGGCCGTCGGGCTGGGCGGTGAGGATCTCCGTGCGGGCCCGGCCGAGGGCCTCGTGGATGGCGTACCGGATCCGGTCCGGGCCGTGCACGTACTCGATCCGGGCCGGCGGTCCCGGCGCCGCCTCCGGGGGCCGCGGCGCCGGCACCTGGGCCTGGGTCTGCGCGGCCTCGGCGGCGTAGCGGGACAGGGTGTCGAGGGTGTCGGCCATCTGCTGGAGGGTGTCCAGCGGGGAGACGGTCACGGGGGCCGCGGGCGGGGGGACCAGGGCGAGGTTGCTGCTCATGTCCGGCCTTTCGACGTGGGGAAGTGACGTGTGAAGGACGTACGGGTGGGTCAGGTACGGGGGCGCGCAACGGCGAGGGCCGCGGGGCAGAAGTCCCGCGGCCCTCGCCGTCGCGCTGTCACCCGCCCGCGCGCCGGGCGGGGGTCCGCACCGACGCCAGGGCGAGCAGGGTGGCGAGGAGCGAGGCCCCGCCGAGGACGAACCAGAAGGAGTGCCCGAGCCGGGCGAAGAGCCAGCCGCCGGCCACCGGGCCGACGGCGGAGCCCAGGCCGAAGGCGAAGTGGAAGCTGCCCAGGTAGTGGCTCTTGAGGTGGTCGGGGGCGACGACGGCCGGGTACGAGAAGATGGCCGGCCCGCCGATGATCTCGCCGAGGGTCCACACCAGGGTGGCGGTCACGATGACCGCCGGGCCCATGGGCAGCCCGTACAGGGCCACTCCGGAGCCGAGCAGGGCGAAGGCGAGCCCGATGGTCACCCGCGCCGGCCAGTCCTGGGTGACCTTGGTGAGCAGCAGCTCGAAGGCGATGACCAGGAAGCCGTTGAGGGAGACCGCGACGGTGTACCAGAGGACGGCCAGCCCGGACGCCGCCACGTCGAGCGGGAGCGTGGAGAGGTACTGGGCGTAGACCGCGGTGTGGATCAGCGTGGCCACGAGGTAGAGGGAGAACCGCCGGTCGCGCAGGACCGCCAGGTAGCTCCCGCTGCCCGCCTCCTCCCGCCGGCCGCGGGCCCGGCCCGGCGGCAGGGTGCGCCAGGCCAGTGCGGCGAAGGCGAGCGCGATCGCCGCCTCGCCCCAGAACAGCAGGTCGTACGAGTCGTGGCCGAGCCGGAACAGCCCGAAGCCGACCAGCGGCGCGGCCATCGCGCCGAGGTTCAGCCCGAACCGGTACATCGCGAAGACCATGACCTGGCGGTCCTCGCCGGCCAGTTCGGACAGCAGGGCTGCCGAGGCGGGCCGGAACATCTGTCCGGCCAGGCCCGCGAGGACGACGACGGCCAGCAGGGTGGCGTAGTCGGTGAGGTAGAGCAGGGCCGCCGTCAGCACCGCGGAGGCGGCCATGCTGACGGCGGTGGTGTTGCGGGCACCCATCCGGTCGGACAGCGAGCCGCCGATGAGCACGCCGAGCACGGTGCCGGCGCCGTACGCACCGAGTGCGAGGGTGGCGCGGCCGGCGGAGTGGCCCAGCGAGGTCAGGTAGAGGACGAGGAAGATGTTGAGGAAGCCGCCGAGCCGGTTGATGAACACCCCGGCGAGCAGGGTCTTCACGGCGAGCGGGGCCTCGGTGAACGCGGCCCGGACGGTGGGCCGGCGGGGGCCGGCGGCGTCCGCGCCGGCCGGCCGTGCCGGGGACGCGGTCCCCGGCACGGTGGCGGACGCGGTCCCCGGCACGGTGGCGGACGCGGTCCCCGGCACGGTGGCGGACGCGGTCCCCGGCACGGTGGCGGACGCGGTCCCCGGCACGGTGGCGGACGCGGTCCCCGGCACGGTGGCGGACGCGGTCCCCGGCACGGTGGCGGACGCGGTCCCCGGCACGGTGGCGGACGCGGACGACTGCTCGTCCGCGGCCGCCGAGGATCGTGTGGCGCTCATCGTCCCGGTGCCTCCGCCGACGCGGTCCCGGCCGGGGCCGCCGCGGCCGGAGCCGCCGCGGGGGACGTCCGTACGGTGACGGCGGCGCGGACCTCGGCCTCCAGGGCGTCCAGGGCCAGGGGACTGGGCGCGTCGATGAAGAAGTTCGCCACCCGGTCCTCGCTGCTGAGCAGCGGGCCGACGTAACTGCCCTTCTCCTTCTGGACGAAGACGGCGCGCAGCGTCGGCGGGTCGTCCGGTCGGCCGACCGGGACCTCGGGCCACAGGTCGCCCTCGCCGGCCCATTCGACGCTGATGCCGGGCCAGTCGACGGAGACCTCCTCGAGGATCCCGGGCTCGTGCTCGACGTAGACCTGGCGGGCGTGCCGGACGGGCTTGGGGTACTCGGCGGTCTCCCCCAGGGCGATCTTGATGATCTCGGGTTCGATCGGGCGTCCGGTGGCCAGGTGGTAGAGGACGGTGAGGCCGTCGCCGGGGGTGCGGGCGGCGACCTCCATCAGCTTGGGGTGGCCCTGGGCGTCCAGCCGCCACTCGGAGTGGGTCATGCCGTCCTGGAAGTCCAGCAGGTGCAGCAGGCACTTGTTGGCGGCGAGCAGTTTGCTGCGTTCCAGGCCGACCGCGCCGGAGACGGTGTGCGAGAGCTCGACGAAGGTGTCGGCGTGCACGTCGGTGGTGCCCTTGACGGTGACCGAGTCCCACACGATCCGGCCGTGCTGGACCAGTGCCTCCACGGAGAACTCCTGGCCCTCGACCTTCTCCTCGACGAGGATCGTCTCGTGCGCGGGGTAGGTCGCCAGGAGCGCGGCGAGCTGCCCGGCGTCGGTGACGGTCTGCACGCCCGAGCTGGAGTGCCGGGTGGCGGGCTTGACCACGGCCGGGAAGGGCACGGCCGACAGGTCGGTGGCGCTGCGGTCGCCGGGCGGGACGACGAGCGCGTACGGGTTGAACTCGCCCAGGTGCAGCCGCTGGAGGTACTTGCTGCGGCAGACGCGGGAGGCGCGCAGGCCCGGCGAGGGCAGGTTCAGCGCGTCGGCGACCAGGCCGGTCGGTTCGACGAGGGTCTCGCCGGCGGCGTAGGCGCCGACGATGTCGTAGCGGTCCTCCCAGGCGCGGACGGCGGCGACGACGCCCGGGGTGAAGGAGCCCTCGCGGTCGACGGAGCCTTCGACGAAGGCGATGTCGTCGATGGCCGCGGCCGGGTGGCCGGGCTCGCCGAGGGCGGCGCGGGCCTGCTCCCGCCAGACGGCGGGGGTGATCAGCAGGATCTTCAGGCCGCGCCGGGAGAGCTCGTCCAGGTAGCGCGGGGCGCGGCAGATGGCGAGGAAGGACCCGGTGAGCAGGAAGGCCGCGGGTCTGTCGGCGCCGGTGGCGCCGTCGGTCGGGGTGGGGGGCGTACTCATGTGGCGGGCCTCCACAGATCGGCGGCCAGGAAGGCCAGGTCGAGTGCCTGGCCGCGGTTGAGCCGCGGGTCGCAGGCGGTGGTGTAGCGCAGGTCGAGGTCGTCGAGGGTGACCGGGTCGGTGCCGCCCACGCATTCGGTGACGTGGGCGCCGGTGAGCTCCAGGTGGAGTCCGCCGGGGTGGGTGCCCAGGTCCCGGTGGATCTCGACGAACGCCCGGATCTCGGCGGTGATGTCGTCCAGCAGCCGGGTCTTGCGGCCGCCGGCGGCGACGCGGGTGTTGCCGTGCATGGGGTCGGTGACCCACAGCGCGGGCGAGCCGGCGGCGGTGACCTTCTCCACCAGGCCGGGCAGCACGTCGCGGATGGTGCCGGCGCCCATGCGGGTGATGAACGTGAGCCGGCCGGGCTCGTTGTCGGGGTCGAGGATCTCGGTGAGCGCGAGGAGTTCGTCGGCGGTGGCGGTGGGGCCGACCTTGACCCCGACGGGGTTGGCGATGGACGCGGCGAACGCCACGTGCCCGCCGTCGAGCTGGCGGGTGCGTTCGCCGATCCACACGAAGTGGCCGGAGCCGGCGTAGCGGCGGCCGGTGGCCTCGTCGACGCGGACCAACGGGGTCTCGTAGTCCAGCAGCAGGGCCTCGTGGCTGACGTGCAGCGGGAGGCCGGGGACGCCGCCGGTGTCGCCGTCGGAGCCGGGCAGCAGCCGGATCCGGTCCAGGGTGCGGGCGGCGGTGTCGTAGGCGGTCATCATCCGCCAGGGGTCGGCGGCCCGGTCGGCGGCGGTGAAGGCGAGGCCGTTGACGGCGTCGCCGCGGTAGGCGGGCAGCTCGACGCCGTCGTGCTCCTCGGTGGGCTTCGAGCGGGGCTTGGCGTACTGGCCGGCCATCCGGCCGAGGGGCACCACCGGTACGGCGGCGCCGTAGGAGATCACCTCGGCCATCTGGCGCAGGGTGGTGGCGGTGCTCTCGGCCTCGCCGAGGGCGCGGTCGCCGAACTCCTCGGCGCAGTGGCCGCCCTGGAGCAGGAGTGCCTCGCCGCGGGCGGCGGCGGCCAGCCGCGCGCGCAGCGCGTCGCTCTCGGCGAGGGGGGTCAGTGGGGGCTGTTCGGCCAGCAGGTCGACGACGGTGGCGAGGACGGCAGGGTCCGGCCAGTCGGGCTGCTGTGCCGACTTCAGGGCCCCAGGGGCAGTACCGATCATGATGTGCTCGCTCCTCGTTTCAGGGCCCGGTCGGTCAGGGGACCGGCCGCTCCTGTGTAGTGGGCGGGTTCCAGCAGGTCGCGCAGTTCTTCGGGGCCGATGACGCCGTGCAGCCGGGAGTCGGCGGCCAGGACGTCCGAGAGGGGTGTGCCGGTGCTGTGGGCGGTGGCGGAGGCCTCGGTCAGCAACTGCCGGGCGGCCGCCTTGCCGAGCCTCGGGGCGAGGACGGCGGCGATCCGCTCGGTGACGAGCAGACTTCCGGTGAGGCCGAGGTTGGCCCGCATCCGGTCGGCGTCGACGGTGAGTCCGGCGGCGAGTTCGGCGGCGGTGTGCGCGGCCCCTCCGGTCAGCCGCAGGGCCTCGCGCAGGGTGTGCCACTCGCTGTGCCAGACCCCGGCGGAGCGTTCGTCCTCGCTGACCAGCGCCTGGGCCAGGGTGGCGGCCAGGGCGGGGACCATCAGGGCGGCGGACCGCACCAGGGTGGCCAGGACCGGGTTCCGCTTGTGCGGCATGGCCGAGGAGGCGCCGCGGCCGGCGGGACCGGGCTCGGCGACCTCGGCCGTCTCGGTGCGGGCCAGGGCCAGCACGTCGACGGCGAACTTGCCGAGGGCGCCGGCGGCGTGGGCCAGTACGGCGCCCAGGTCGGCGACGGGCGTGCGCAGCGCGTGCCAGGGCAGCGCGGGTGCGCACAGCCCGGTCTCGCCGGCGAAGGCCGCCGCGAGCTGGGCGTCGTAGTCGTCCGGGCCGGGTCCGGCCGGGGCGTGGCCGGCGTCGGTCCCGTCGGCGCGGTCGGTCCCGTCGATGCGGGCGTACTCCAGGTAGCCGGCCAGGGTGCCCGCCGCGCCGCCGAGGGAGACCGGCAGCCGGAGGCGGTCGATGCGCTGGACGGCGTCGAGCAGCAGGTGCCGCCAGCCGGCGGCCTTGAGGCCGAACGTGGTCGGGACGGCGTGCAGGGCCAGGGTGCGGCCGGCCTGCACGGTGTCGCGGTGCTCGGCGGCCAGGTCCGCCAGCGAGCCGGCGGTGCGCAGCAGGTCGGCGCGCAGCAGTTTCAGGGTGCGGGCGGCGACGAGCATGGTCGCGGTGTCGAGGACGTCCTGGCTGGTGGAGCCGCGGTGGACGTACTCGGCGGCGGCCGGGTCGTCCTCGGCGACCACCCGGGTGAAGGCGGCGACCAGGCCCACGACGGGATTGGCGGTCTCCCGCGCGGCCAGGGCCAGGGCCCGGAGGTCCAGGCGGCGGGCGTCGGCGGCCGCGGTGATCACCTGGGCGGCCCGGTGCGGGAGGGTGCCCAGCCGGGCCTGGGCCCGGGCGAGCGCCGCTTCGGCGTCCAGCATGGCCTGGAGCCAGGCCGTGTCGCTGGTGGCGGCCTCGGCGGGGGTGCCCGCCCGGACCGGGGACAGCAGTCCGGCGTCGGTGCCCTCCCACGGCTCCGGGTGCGCGCCGCTCCACCCGGCCGGCGTCGTCGGCGCGGTGGCCCGGGCCGGCGCCGCGGACGCGGGGGCCGGTGCCGGGGCCGGCGGCGCGTCCGGCCCGGGCGTCGCGGCGTGCGCGAGCGGCCGGGGGGCCTCGGCCAGGGGAAGCGGCGCCGTCATGCCCGGACCTCGCCGGCGGGCGCGGTGGCCAGGGGCGCCTCGACCGCCGGCAGGGCCAGGGCGGCGTGCGCGACGGCGTCGGAGTCCTCCAGGGTGACCGAGCCGACGCCGGGGCGGATGCCGGCGGCGGTGACCCAGTGCACGGCCTCGGTGGGCACGCCGTAGGCGAAGCGGCGCGGGTGGGCGTTGCCGTCCGCGTCGATCAGCCGGTAGGGCCGCTCGGAGACGGCGAGTCCGCCGGTCTCGTACTCGATGCCGGCGCTGCCGCGGATCTTGTACGGGCGGCACTGGCCGGTCTCCAGGAGCTGGACCAGCAGGGCGTCGGTGGTGCGCCGCAGGTCGGGGTGGGGCAGCCGGGCCTCGATGAGAGCGGTCAGCCGGATGTCCTCGCCGTCGACGCCGTCGGCGGTGGCCACGAACACCGGCCCGTCGGGGCCCTCGGACTCGGTGCGCACCCGCAGGCCCGGCCCGGTGAACTCGACGATGCCGGCCGAGGCGAGGGCGATCAGCTCGTCGATGCGGGAGACCGGCGGTCCGATGGAGAGGAAGGCGTTGAGCGGGGTGTACCAGCCGTCGAGGTCGTCGCGGTGGGAGTCGGCGTGCAGGCCGCCGTGGTCGACGGCGAGCCGGATCTCGTTGCGCAGGTCGCGCAGGACGTCGAGGGCGGCCTTGAGCGGGCCGCTGACGTTGCCCTCGCGGGCCTCCTTGGCGTCGCGCAGCAGGTAGGCGAGCATCCAGCGGCGGAAGTCGTCGCGGCCGGTGAAGCGCAGGTCGCCGTAGGGGCGGGAGAGGGTCTTCCAGTTCCACCGCTCCTCGCCGTCGATGCCGGCCTCGGCGAGGAGGGCCTCCTCGGCCTCGTCGTCGGCGGCGGCCAGGTAGCGGCTGGTGAAGTCCTCGATGAGGTCGGGGGTCCAGTGTCCGCCGCGGGCGGCGAGCAGCCGCTCGTAGTAGACGCTCTGCACCTCCTTCTGGATCAGCGGCCAGATGTGGATGCCGAAGTCGATCCAGTCGCCGTCCTTGGCCGCGGCGCGCATGGCTTGGACGCGTTCGACGGTCAGCAGGCGCGGGTGGTAGCGGCCGTGGGCGCCCTTCTCGTTCTCGCCGCGGGCCTGGTACGGGATGCCGCGCCGGGACCCGGCGTACATCTTGGGCTCCAGGCCGGAGGGCCGGTAGACGAGCCGGCCGTCGGCTCTGCGCTCGAAGAAGCCGCCGCGGCCGAGGGTGAACAGGGCCATGTAGTCGAAGAAGTTCAGGCCGAGGCCGCGCAGCAGCACGGGCCGGCCGGGGCCGATGGCGCTGAGGTCGACGTCGGCCGGGTTGGACGGGCCGGTGTACGACAGCCCGTGGGCGGCGGCGAAGTCGGACAGCCGCTGCTCCTCGGCGCCGAGCTTGGCCGGCAGGTGGCCCTGGGCGAGGACGACGGCGGACAGGCCGGTGAGGCGGACCCCGTCGGCGAGGTCGAGGGTCTGGGCGCCGTCGGGGGTGTCGGCGTCGGTGAGGGCGACGGCCCGGGTGCGGTGGACCTGGACGGTGACGTGCTCGGGGGCGCCGGCCAGGCACTCCTCGAAGGCCCACTGGAGGTAGTGGCCGTAGAAGGCGCGGGTCGGGTAGCTGTCGGGGCCCAGTTCGCGGGCCTCGGCGACGGTCTGGGCGCCGTAGCGCCGTTCGGAGCCTTCGGGGTCGGCGGTCAGCCGGCGCGACCACGCGTAGAGGCTGGGGCCCTCCTCGATCGGGCCTTCTATCGTGACGCTGTCGTCCGTGTAGAGGGTGATCTGCGAGGAGACGGTGTTCATCAGCAGGTGGCGCGGCTGCGCGGTGCGCCACACGGCGCCGGCGCCCGGCGGCGACGGGTCGATGACGTGCACGGTGAGTTGCTCGTGCGCGGGCGACTTGCGTTCCTGGGCGCAGATGCGTTCCAGGACCGACAGGCCGCGGGGTCCGGCGCCGACGATCGCGATCCGGGCATGGCTGTGCTGCGACATGGAGTCTTCTCCCACCAACGAAAGAGGGGATGCTGGCGAATGGGCTGGGCGGGTTGCCTGTGCGGTGGAGCGGTCAGCCGGCGGTGTTCCAGCCGACGTCGGTGAGCGCGGTGCCGGTGTGCACGGCTCCTCCTCGGGTCAGTCGCGGATGACGGTCTTGCTGCGCATGAGGAACTCGGCGAGGTATCCGTCGTGCGGGAGTCCGGGGCCCATCCAGTAGGTGGGGTGGTCGCCGGCGTGGACGTTGCCGATGGTGGGTTCGGTGATCAGCTCGTCGAGGAGCTGTTCGTCGCCGGTGAGGGCGGTGACGACGAGGCTGCCGCGCAGCGGAGCGATCCCGTCGGCGCGGTCGTAGGGGGCCACCCACACGCAGGGGAAGGGGAGTTCGATGCCGGCCTGCGGGGCGTCGGCGCGGTCGAGCTGGTGGACGGCCGGGGTCAGCACGGCGCTGCCGTCGCCGAGGTCGGCGGCGACGCCGTCGCCGCCGAGCCAGGCCCGGGTGCCCGCGGCCTGTGCGAGCAGGTGGGCTTCCAGGGCGCGGGCGGTGGCGGCGTTCTGCACGGGCAGGACGGCCTTGTCGTCCTCGGGGGGCAGCACGGGCAGGGCGGCGAGCCGGTCGGCGAGGGCCTCGGCGAGGGGGGCCGGGTCGCCCTCGACCAGGACGGTGGTGGTGTTGACGCAGCCGGTGCCGCCGTGGCCGGCGACGGAGGCGGTGATGGTGTCCAGGTACGGGCGCCAGTCGGTGTCGGCGGTGACCAGGATCTTGCTGCGGCCGGGGCCCTGGAGCAGGACGTCGGGGTCGCCGCCGTACTTGCGGATCACGTCCTCGCCGCCGTAGACGAGGGAGCGGTCCGCGGCGCGCAGCAGGGTGTCGGCCTCGGCGTGGTCGGTGGGCAGGAAGGCGACCCGGTCGTTGCCGAACCCGGCCTCGCGCAGGGCGGTGATCAGGCGGTACGGGGTGAACGGTTCGCGGCGGGAGGGGCGTACGGCGACCCGGTAGCCCAGGGCGAGGGCCTCGGGCCACAGGCTGTGGGTGCCGGGGTGGTTGCCGGCGGCGAGGACGGCGAAGGTGTGGCCGCGCCGGGTCCACACGGCGCGGCCGGTGCGGGTGAGCGGGGAGCGCCAGTCCTCGGCCGTGCCGCCGGGGCGGGCCTGGGTGAGGCTGTCGTAGACGCGGCCGAGGCGGGCCCGGATGTTGGCGGTGGTGGCGCGGACCACGGACAGCGGGACCCCGCCGACCCGGCTGACGGTGTGCTCGTACGCCTCGACGCTCTGTCCGGCGATCTCGGCGGTGGCGAACAGGTCGGCGGCCCGGCCGATCGCGGCGATCCGCTGGTCGGCGTCGAGCGGGCGGGCCCGGTGCAGGGCCTTCACGGTGCGGTCGACGAACAGGGAGGGCACGAGGCTCAGTTCGGCGACGGGGGTACCGGAGACGTCGGTGACGGCGGCCCGCTTGCGGGCCCGGAAGGGTCCTTGCGCGCCGAGCGCGTCGAGCACCGGCAGCTGTGCCGCGGCCATCTCAGTACACCCCCTCGATGACGGTCTCGTTCTCGAAGGTGGCCACCGGGGCGATGTCGGCGACGGCGTCGCCCACTCCCCCGAGGGACGGCAGCCGGGTGGCCAGGTCCCGCTCCAGGTTGTTGGGCAGCAGGAACGTCTTGCTGACGTGGCTGACCACGACCTGGCCGCGCTCGCCGTAGGCCACCGGCTCGCGGGTGGCCGGGTCGACCACGGAGAAGGTGACGTAGGGGCTCAGCGGGTCGAAGGTGCACGGGTCCTCGTCGGACAGGCCGGGCCGCTCCCCGGCGAAGCCGAGGATCATGGTGCTGCCGTAGTTCCCGCAGAAGGCGATGTCCTGGAAGATCTCGGTCCGGTAGAGGTGCCGGGAGTCGGGGTCGAGCTGGGTGCCGCCCCAGCGGATCGCCTTGACCTTCTTGTTGACCAGCTCGACGAGGTCCTCCCGGCCGGCGAGGCGCTCCAGCACCGACGGGGTGATGGTGAGCACCCCGATGTCCTGGGTGGTGAGCACGAACTCGGCCTGCTCCAGCAGGTGTTCGGCGTACGCGCCGGCGTCGGCGCCGCGTCCGGCGGCGATCAGCTTCTTCACCCAGCGCGGGTCGAGGTCGATGGTGAAGCCGCGGGTGCCGTGGGTGTCGGCGGAGCGGCGGAAGAACTCGCCGACGATGTGCGGGCCGGTGGGCACCAGGCCCAGCCAGTCGGCGCCGCGCGGGAAGCCGTGCGCGTCGAGGTTGGCGTTGGACCAGGCGACCATGCGGTCGAGCCAGTCGCGGGTGAGGACGACCCGCTTGGGGGCGCCGGTGGTGCCGCCGCTCTCGAAGACGCCGACGACGTCGGGGCGGGAGCCGTAACCGCGCGGGACGAGGTCCTGGGCGCGGACGTGGCGCAGCTCGCCGGTGACGTTGGGGAAGCGGGCGAGGTCGGCGTGGGTGCGGATCTCGGTGCGCGGGTCGAAGTCCAGGGTCTCCGCGCGCCGCAGCCAGAACGGGGAACCGGTCTCCGGGTGGAAGTGCCACTCCATCGCGGCCCGGACGAACTCGTCGGGGTCGGGCTGCACGTCGAACGGCAGGTCCAGGATCGGGTGCTCTGGCGAGGACACGGTGTCTCCTTACGGGTGCGCGGCGGGTGTGCGGCGGGGCGGCGGTGCAGCGGGGCGGCGGTGCGGGTGCGCGGGTACGGGTGGTGCAGCGGGTACGCCGACGGGACTCGGCACGGGGGAAGGAATGGCCCCGTCGGCGTACGCGCTGGTCCTGGGGGCGGGGTCAGACGCGGATCAGGGTGGCGGCCCAGCGCCCGGTGGAGATGCCGCACAGGGCGACCAGGTCCCCGGGCGCGAGCTCGCCGCGCTCGATCTGCAGGCCCAGCGAGATGAGCTGGTCGGCCCCGCCCATGTGGCCGTGGTCCAGGGCGATGTCGGCGTTGGTCCGCTCGACGGGGACGCCGAGCGGGCCGGCCACCGCGGCGACCGAGGCGGGCACGTCGTTGAGGTAGATGACGTGGTCGATGTCCCGCCGGTCCACGCCGGCCCGGGCGGCGGCGGCCTCGACGACCTCCACCAGCCGGGTGTAGCGCTCGCCGATGAACTTGCGCAGCTTGGCCGGGTCCCCGGCGAACTGCTCGCGCACCTGGTCGTACGCGGACGGGGCCTCGGCCGCGGTCCAGCCGATCGGCGGGAGCGGCTGGACCGCGCCGCCGAAGTCCAGGCGCAGCAGGTCGCTGTACTCGGGGTCGGTGAACTGTTCGGAGGCCAGCCAGCGGGTGCCGTCGTGGTCGCGCCGCAGGACGACGGCCACGGCGGCGTCGCTGAGGACGGTGTTGATGACGTTCATCCGGTTGCGGTGGAACTCGCTGACCCGGTTGACGACGACGAACAGCGCGGTGTCCGCCTCGGGCCGCAGCGCCAGGGTGGAGGCGGCGTAGAACAGGCCGCCCACCCCCGCGCCGCAGCCCTCGTTGAGCCACAGGGTCTGGGTGCGCTCGATCTTCAGCTCGCGGGCCAGCGCCGAGGCGGCGTCCCAGTACGAGTACTCGGGCATGTCGGTGGTGGCGACGATGACCAGGTCGAGGGCGTCGGCGGTGAGGCCGGCCCGGTCCAGGGCCTGCTGGGCGGCCTCCCGGGCCAGGTCGGTGCCGGTGACCCCGGCGGCGGCCCGGTGGAAGGTGCGGTAGCCCCACTTGAGCACGCGCTCGGGGTCGTCGACGAAGTCGGCGGCGACCTTGGCGACGTCCTGGTCCTCGCCGAAGGCGTAGCCGAAGGAGGCGATGCCCAGGGCGGTGCCGGGGACGGCGGTGACGGTGGCGATGTCCGCGCCCATGGTCAGGCCGCTTCCGGGGTGGCGGCGGCGAGCAGGCGCGCGGTGAGTTCGTCGGCGCTCTCGGCGAGGGTCTTCTCGAACAGGACCATCAGGTCGTACTCGTCGCCGAAGCGCTCCTTGGCGTACTCGCCGAGCTGGAGGGCGAGCGCGGAGTGGCCGCCGAGCTCCAGGAAGCCGTCCTCCAGCTCCACCTCGGGTTCCTCCAGCAGTTCGGCGACCCAGCGCAGGGTCGCGGCCCGGACCTCGTCGGCCAGTGCGGTGGCGGGTGTGGTGCTCATCGGGTGCGGCTCCTCTCCTCTTCCCAGGTCCGGGCCACGGCGGCCCGGTCGACCTTTCCGTTGACGGTGCGCGGCAGGTGCGGCAGCGGCAGCGCCTGATAGCTCGACGGGTGCATGTACGACGGCAGCAGGTCCTTGACGTGGGCCCGCAGCGGCCGGGTGCCCGGGTCGTCCGCGCCCTCGGCGACGATGTACGCGCACACCAGGCGCTCGTCGCCGGGCTTGAAGGTGTGCACCCAGACCACGGCGTCGGCGACGTCCTGGTGGGCCTGGACGGCGACCTCGATGTCGCTGAGCTCGATGCGGTGGCCGCGCAGCTTGACCTGGAGGTCCGCGCGGCCGACGTAGCTGTAGCCGCCGTCGGCGCGGGGGACGACCAGGTCGCCGGTGCGGTAGTGGCGGACGCCGTCGGGGCCCGTGGGGAACCGTTCGGCGGTGAGCTCGGGGCGGCCCAGGTAGCCGTCGGCGACCTGGGGGCCGGCCAGCCACAGTTCGCCCTGTTCGCCGACGGCGGCGTCACGGCCGTCGTCGGTGACCACCCGGGCGGAGCCGGACAGCAGCAGGCCGATCGACAGGGTGTCGCCGTCGAGGTCCTCCTCGGCGACGGCGTGGAAG
Organism: Streptomyces sp. WAC06614; assembly: GCF_003949795.1. Lineage (GTDB taxonomy): Bacteria > Actinomycetota > Actinomycetes > Streptomycetales > Streptomycetaceae > Streptomyces. Next base: position 7,137 of record NZ_RPRY01000071.1, on the reverse strand, counting down.
GTGCTGAGCACGGCCGCCTCGGTGACCCCGTACATGTTGACCAGGACCGGGGTGGCCAGGCCGAACTGCTTGGCCCAGGGGCGGACGGTCTCGGGGGTGAGCTTCTCCCCGCCGAAGATGACGTAGCGCAGGGCGGGCAGGGCGAACTGGTCGCGCAGCACGATCGAGGTCATGGCGCTGAACGCGGTGGGCGTCTGGTTGAGCACGGTGATGCCCTCGTCGGCGATGAAGTGCATGCACGCCTCGGGCGAGCGGGAGGTGCCGGGCGGCAGCACCACCAGGCGGGCGCCGGTGGCGAGCGGGCCCCAGATCTCCCACACGGAGAAGTCGAAGGCGATGGAGTGGAACAGCAGCCAGCTGTCGTGCTCGTCGAAGGCGAACGGGCCCCGGGCGGCGGCCAGCAGGGTCGCGGCGGCGCCGTGCGGGACCAGGACGCCCTTGGGCCGGCCGGTGGTGCCGGAGGTGTAGATGATGTAGGCGATGTCGCGCGGGTCGGGTCCGGTCCCGGCGGGCGGGGCCACCGGCGGTTCGGCCAGCAGCCGGGTGATCCGCTCCTCGGGCACGACGGGGACGGGACCGGTCTCGCAGTCTGCGGGGTCGCCGAGGAAGGCGGTGACGGCGCTGTCGGAGACGATGAACTGGTTGCGGGAGGGCGGGTTGCGCACCTCCAGCGGGACGTATGCCGCGCCCGCCTTCATGATGCCGATCATCGAGGCGACGGCGGCGGCGCCCGGCGGCATCCGCAGCGCGACCCGGTCCCCGCGGCCCACGCCCAGCTCCGCCAGCAGCGCCGCGACGGAGTCCGACCAGGTGTCGAGCCGGCGGTAGGTGTACGAGGCCCCGTCGGCGGTGAGCGCGGTGCGGTCGCCGAAGCGCTCGACGGAGTCGGCGAACAGGTCGGTCAGGGCGCGGTAGTCGGCGGCCCGCACGGTGGCGGGGCCGGCGATGGTGGGCAGGGTCATGGCTTCCCCCCAGGGGGCGTGGTCGGGCGGTTCGGTGTCAGGGCGGGCGGTGGGCGTCAGGCGGCCTGCAGGGCGCGGGCGAACTTCACGACCCGGTCGGCCTGGACGCGGGCGGCGTTGCGGGTGGTGTCGTCGACGGGCCGGGCCTTGGCGCCGCCGGACCAGTGGGCCGTGCCGTACGGGTTGCCGTCGGCGAACTTGTCGGGGTGGGTGTAGCCGGGGGCGACGACGATCCCGCCGAAGTGGTGGAAGGAGGTGGTCAGCGCCAGCAGCGTGGACTCCTGGCCGCCGTGCAGGCTCGCGGTGGAGGTGAAGCCGCTGTAGACCTTGTCCTTGAGCAGGCCCTTGCCCCAGGCGGGGCCGAGCTGGTCGAGGAACTGCTTGAGCTGTGCGGAGATGTTGCCGAAGCGGGTGGGCGAGCCGAACAGGACGGCGTCGGCCCACAGCATGTCGTCCGGGGTGGCCACGGGGACGTCGGCGGTCTCGGCCAGGTGCCGGGCCCAGCGCGGGTCGGCGTCGATCGCCGACTGCTGGGCCAGTTCGGCGCACCTGCGCAGGCGGACCTCGGCGCCGGCCTTCTCGGCGGTCTCCGCGATCTCGCGGGCGATCTCGGCGACGTTCCCGGTGGCCGAGTAGTAGATCACGGCCACGCGGACGGCGGCGTCGGTGCTCACGGTGTCTCGGCTCCTTCTACCAGTCGGCGATGTGGGACGCGCGGATGTCCTGCTCGGCCCGGTCGGGGTTGGACGCGGGCCGGGCGAAGGACCGGTTGTAGTAGACGAGCGGGGTGCGGTCGCTCGTGTAGGCCTCTTCGACGCGGCCGATGAGGATGCTGTGGTCGCCGGCGTCGACGATGGAGTGCATGGAGCAGGCGACCCGGACGCTGGTGCCGTGCAGTCCGGGCAGGCCCAGTTCGCAGGTGTCCATGTCGCCGGCGGCGAACCGGTCGATGCCGGAGGTCGCGAACCGGCGGGCCACGGTGTGCTGTTCCTCGGCCAGGACGTTGATCAGGAAGTGTCCGGCGGTGGTGAACGCGGCGTGGGTGCTGGCGCCCTTGTCCAGGCAGACCGACACCAGCGGCGGGTCGAGGGAGACGGAGCTGAACGAACTGGCCGTGAACCCCCACGGCTTGCCGTCGGCGTCCAGGGTGGTGACCACCGTGACCGGGCCGGGCACCAGCGCCATCGTGCGGGTGAGCAGGGAACGCTCCATGGCAGGACTCACCTTCCGTTCAGGGCTGGAGGCGGGCCGTGCGCCAGCGGCCGTCGACGCGGGTGTAGCTGAGCCGGCGGTGCAGCCGGTCGGAGGCGGCGCTCCAGAACTCGACCTCGGCGGGCTCCAGCAGGTAGCCGGTGAACCGCTCCGGCCGGGGCAGCGGCCGGCCGGTGCCCAGCAGCCGGTACGCCTCGTCGCGCAGGGTCTCCAGGTCCTCGATCGGCTCGCTCTGCCGGGAGGCGGCGGTCATGGAGTGCAGGGGCACCGGCCGGGCCGTCCACAGGGCGTCCGACTCGGCCGGGTCCAGGGCGGTGACCGGGCCGCCGAGCATGATCTGCTGGCCGGTCTCGCGCCAGTACAGCAGCGCCGACGCCCAGCCGGTGGCGGCCAGTTCGCGGCCCTTGCGGCTGGTGCTGTGGGTGGTGAACACCAGGCCGTCGGGGGTCTCGCGGGTGATGGTCACGATCCGGTTGGAGGCGTGCCCCTCGGGGGTGGCGGTGGCCAGGGCCATCGACCGGGGCTCGCGCACCCCGCGCCGTACGGCCTCGGCCAGCCACTGCCAGACCAGGGCCATGGGCTCGGCCGGCGGGTCGTCGTACTCGGGGAAGTCGAGGTCGGCGGCGCCGGAGAGGGACTCGAACTTGCTGGTGTCGATGCTGAGCCGGGTGCGGGCGGGGTTCGCGGTGCCGGTGGCGGTGGTGGTCATGAGGGGGGCTCCCTAGACGTAGATGGTTCCGCGGGCGACGACGGTGCCGTAGCCACCGACCCGCACGCCGTCGACCCGGTCCGACGCCCCGTGCGCGGTGGCGCACATGTGGGACGGGCGGCCGATCTCGACCCCTTGGGTGATCTTGATCCGCTGGCCGTACGGGATCAGGCCGTGCCGGGCCAGGTGGATGGCCAGGGGCCCGGCGGCCGAACCGGTCGCCGCGTCCTCCACCACGCCGTAGGCCGGGGAGAACATCCGGGTGCGCCACTCCTCGCCCTTGCCGGCGAAGCAGTTGGCGGCCATGTCGGGGAAGCGCGACAGCGCCCGGTGGTCGGGTTCGAGCGCGGAGAGCGCCTCGACGCTCTCCACGCCGACGAAGACGTGCCGGGGGCCGTTGCGGTAGATCTCCACCGGGGCGACGGAGTCGTTCACCCCGAGCGCCGCCAGCAACTCCTCCGCGTGCTCGTACGGTTCCCAGGTGGGGTGCGGCTGGCGCATCTGCACGATCACCGAGCCGTCGTCGTTGTCCATGCCGACGTCGAACGGGATCACGCCCATCCCGGTCTCCAGTCGCAGCCGCTCCTCCTTGCGGGCCACCCCGAGCGCCTTGCGGCTCAGGCCCAGGGCGACGGCGGTGCCCAGCAGCGGGTGCCCGGCGAAGGGCAGTTCGTTGACCGGGGTGAAGATGCGGATGCGGGCGTCCGCCGCATCGGCCTCGGCCGGGAGGACGAACGTCACCTCGGAGAGGTTCATCTCCCGTGCGATGGCCTGCATCCGGTCGGAGGTCAGGTCCTCGCTGCCGAAGAAGACGGCCACGGGGTTGCCTTCGAGCGGGTTGCGCGCGAAGGCGTCCACGACCATGTAGTCATGCATTGGAGGGAACTCCCTGGCTGAGTGCGAAGGCTGCGCCGAGGCCGTGCAGCGTGGCGAGCGGGTGTACGCCCTCCACGGCGGCCTCGACCTCGAAGGACGAACGGTGCGCCGGCGGCCGGCCGATCAGCTCGGCGGCCCGGTTGGGCGGCAGGACGGCGGTCGCGGGCCGCTCGGTCCACAGCATCACCGCGCCCCACCGGTCGGCGGTGCGGTCGGAGATCCACACCTTCAGCACCAGTCCGGGCACCTCGGTCCAGGCGTCGATGCCCTCGTCGGCCAGCCGCTCGGCGAGCGCGTCGATGCTCAGGCCGGTGCCGTCCAGGTCCCACCAGGCGACGTCCACCCTCATGACACCCGCACCCCCACCACGCCCAGCAGGGCCTCGCCGAGGATGCGGGGGCCGTCGACGGTGAGCACCGACTCGGCGTGGAACTGCATGGAGGCGAAGTGCGGGCCGCGCAGCGCGTGCACCTCGCAGGTCCGCGGGTCCCGGCTGACCTCGATCATCCCGAGGTCCCCGGCGTCGAGCTTGTCGTCCAGGCACTGGGCGGCGTACGTGTTGTAGAAGCCGACCCGCTCGGTGGTGCCGAACAGGTCGATCTCGCGCTGCACGCCCTGGTTGGGGACGCTACGGCGGACCAGGTCGAGGCCGAGCCGGGTGCTGAGCACCTGGTGGCTCAGGCACACCGCGACGAACGGGCGCCGCTCGGCCAGCAGCCGGCGGGCGGCCGCGTGGAGGTGGATGATCCGCGGGTCGCCCTCGTCGCGCGGGTCGCCCGGGCCGGGGCCGAGGACGACCACGTCGTGGGCGTCGAGGTCGTGCGGTTCGTCGAAGCGGGCCACGGTGACGTCCAGGCCCAGCGAGGACAGCTGCTGGCCGATCATCGCGGTGAAGGTGTCCTCCGCGTCGATGACCAGGGCGCTCAGGCCCTCCAGCCCCGGCACCGTCTCGGTGGCCCGGTTCGGTACGTCGCGCAGCCAGAAGTCGGCGATCCCGGTGTTGCGGGAGGCCAGCGCCGCGCGGACGGCGGGGTGCTGGGAGAACCGGGTGGGGGCGTTGGACTCCAGCACGCTCAGCAGTCCGGAGGCCTTGGCCCGGGTCTCGGCGACCTCGGAGTCGGGGTCGGAGTGGCGCACCAGGGTGGCGCCGACGCCGATCCGCATGTCCCCGGCCGCGTCGATGTCGGCGGTGCGGATGAGGATGGCCGAGTCCAGGGTCCGGCTGCCGTCGGTGTCGGTGCCGATCAGGGCCGCGATGCCGCCGTAGTAGCCGCGGCCGCCGGGCTCGTAGCGGGCGATGACGCGGGCCGCGCTCTCCAGCGGGCTGCCGGTGACGGTCGGCGCGAACATCGTCTCGTGCAGGATCTCGCGCACGTCGCGGTGGGTGGTGCCCTCGATGAAGTACTCGGTGTGGGCGAGGCGGGCCATCTCCTTGAGGTAGGGGCCGGTGACCCGGCCGCCCGACTCGCAGATGCGGGCCATCATCTTCAGTTCCTCGTCCACCACCATGTACAGCTCGTCGGCCTCCTTGCGGTCGGCGAGGAAGCGGGTGACGCCGTCGAGGGTGGGGCCGCCGGCCGGGTAGCGGTAGGTGCCGCTGATCGGGTTCATCACGGCGGTGCCGCCGCGCAGCGACACGTGCCGCTCCGGGGTGGCGCCGACGAAGGTGCGCCCGCCGGTGTGGATGACGAAGGTCCAGTACGCGCCCTGCTCGCGCTCCAGCAGCCGGCGGAACAGGGCGAGCGCGGTGCGCGGGCCGTAGTAGTCGATCCGGGCCAGGTACGAGCGCTTGATCACGAAGTTGGACCCGGCGCCGGAGCCGATCTCGTCGCGCACGATGCGGCGCACGGTGGCGGCGTAGGCGTCGTCGTCCACGTCGAAGCGTCCGCCGGTGAGGGTGACGGGGACGTCGGCGATGCGGCCCTGGACCTCGCCCAGCGGCAGGGCGTCCTGCTCGCCGACGGCCAGCGCCAGGAGCTGCGCGCCGTCGTCGGGGGCGGTGAACCCGCGCTCGGTGAGCTGCCGGTACGGGACGACGACGAGGACCTGCTCGGTGTCGAGGGGGACACCGGCCAGGGAGTCGGGTCCGGTGACGTCGCCGGTGAGCACCGTGACGGTGCCCGGCGCGTCCTCGGGGCGGTGCAGCAGCGCGAAGTTGTCGACCTGACCGGCCAGGATCCGCTCCAGCAGGTCGGGCCGGGGGCTCCGCGGGGTCGTGGCGCTCATGCGAAGACCTCCTGGGCGGTCAGGACCGAGCCGCAGCGCTGTGCGACGTAGGTCAGGGCGAGCGTGTGGTGGGCCTCGGAGAAGTCGCCGACGGCGTCGGCGACCACGAAGGCCTGGATGTCGTGGGTGTAGGCCTCCAGGGCGGTGGCCAGCACCCCGACGTGGGCGTAGACCCCGCACAGGACCAGCTGGTCCCGGCCGGCGGCGCGCATCCGCGCCAGCAGGTCGGAGCGGAAGAAGGCGCTGTAGCGCCATTTGGTCAGGACCCAGTCGCCGTCCTCGGGCGCGAGCTCGGGGACCACCGCGCGGTCCGCGGCGTCCGTCCGCATGCCCGGGCCCCAGAAGTCCTTGAGCAGACCGCGCTGTTCCTCCGTCATGCCGCCCGGCTGCGCCGTGTACGCCACGGGCACGCCGAGGGCGGCGGCACGCTTGCGCACCTGTGCGGCGTGGTGGACGACGTCGGCGCGCAGCGGGTCGGGCAGGGCGGCGAGGAAGTAGCGCTGCATGTCGTGGACGAGCAGCACCGCGCGGTCCGGGTCCGGCGTCCAGCGGGCGACGTTCTCCGGCAGGGTCTCGGGGGTCGGCAGGGGGTAGGACTCCACGGTCGGCAGTCCGGCCATCGGGCTCTCCTTAGGTGGGGATTCCTTCGCGCCGGATCTGGGGCACGTCGATCCCGAGGGCGCGGAACTGGTTCGTGGGGTTCATGAACTCGCGCTGCTGCTTGATCCGCCCGTTCTCGAACAGGAACGAGTGGATGAAGTGGTTGCGGTAGTGGCCCACCGGGTAGCCGGGGTAGACGATCTTGCCTTCACCGCGGCACTCCACCCAGAAGCGGTCGGGGTCCTGGGTGTCGTAGATCTCGATGTCGGTCCACTCCCAGTCGGGGAAGCAGCGCAGGGACCACACGGCGTGCTCGCCGAGCCGGTCGCGGCCGGTGATGGTGATGGGCTCGCCGGTCTCGGTGGTCCACAGGCCGCCGACGCCGTCCTCGGTGAAGAGCAGGTGGCGCTGGAGGCGGGCCTCGCCGACGGTGTGCATGTACCGGTCGACGATCGCGCGGTTGTGGGCGCGTACGGCCTGCTCGTCCTGGGGGTCGATGTCTTCGTAGCTGACGTGGCTCACGGGGTTGCCTTCCGTGCGGGGTCGGGGGTG
>NZ_RPRY01000699.1 GCF_003949795.1 Streptomyces sp. WAC06614 | reverse complement strand
GCCGTCATCCGCTCCGCCCCCACCCGTTCGCCCCCAGCGGTTCGAGCCGTCGGCCGACGCGGACCGGCCGGGCACGCGTAGGCTTCGCTCAGCACGACAGGGCAGGGGGCGGAGCGGATGACGGCTGAGCCGGCACACAGGTGGGGGTCGACCCTCGACGCGGTGGTGGTGTACGCGCAGGGCGCGCTGTGCCGTCGCCTGGCGAGCGGCACCGTGCCGCCCGACGGCCGGATCCGCGTGACCGGACTGCCCCGTTCGCTGGACCCCGACTCCCTGCGGGCCAGGATCCTGCACGGCGCCCCGGGCGCCGTCGTGACCGAGGCCCGGGTGGAGATCGAGGCCGAGCCGGCCGGCGACGCCGTACCGGAGGCGCTACGGCAGGAGGCCGAGCGGCTGCGCGACGAGCACGCGGCGGCCCGCGCCCGCCGGGACCGCCACCTGGCCCTGATCGGGGAGGTCCGGGCGCTGCGCCCGGTGCCCCCCGCCCGCACGGACGAGGACCCGCACCGCCGGACCCCGGTCGAAAGCTGGCTGGAGCTCGCGGACTTCGTCGACGAACGGCTGACCCGGCTGCACGCCCGGCTCGACGCGGCCGAAGAGGACCTGGGCCGGCTCGAACACGAACTCGCCGTCGCCGAGGACCGCCTCGCCCGCGCCTCCACGGCCGTCCCCCCGCCGCACGTGGAGACGACGGTCAGCGCCCTGCTGACCCTGACCGGTACGGGGGAGGACGAGGTCCGGGTGGAGGTCGAGTACGCGGTGCCCGGCGCGGTCTGGGTCCCCGCCTACCGGCTCGGCCACCGCCAGGGCGACGGAACCGGCCGACTGGTCCTGCGCGCTTCGATCGCCCAGCGCACCGGCGAGGACTGGACCGGGGTGCGCCTCGGCCTGGCCACCGCCGACCTGCGGCGCCGCACCGACCTGCCCCGGCTGCGCTCGCTGCGGATCGGGCGCCACCAGCCCGCCCCCGCGCCGGCCGGCTGGCGCGAGCCCCCGGCGGGGCTGGCCGACCTGTTCACCGGGTACCAGGCCGCCCTCCCGCATCCGGCGCCCTGGCCGGCCGCCCCGCAGGACGTCCCGGCCCCTCCCGTGCCCCGCGCCCCGGCCGAAGGCCCCGTGAC
>NZ_RPRY01000698.1 GCF_003949795.1 Streptomyces sp. WAC06614 | reverse complement strand
GGCCGGGGCGGCTCGGGGGTCAGTGGGCACGGCCGAGGTCCTTCAGGCCGGAGGCGAGCAGGCCGAGGGCGTGGACGGAGCGCACCGAAGGGTCCAGTTCGATGCCCGGCACCTCGATGATCCGGCCCTCGCGGACCGCCGGGAGCCGGGACACGACCGGGTGCGCGGCGAGGGCGGCCCGCTTCTCGGCCGCGCTGTCGCCCGGCCGCCCGCGTTCGGACAGGTCACCGATCACGATCACGTCGGGATCGCGCCGCGCGACCTCCTCCCAGGTGACCTCCGGCCAGTCCTCGGCGAGGTCGTCGAAGGCGTTCGCCGCGCCGACGATCCGGCTCATCTCGCTGGGCAGACCGGTCCGCCCGGCCACGTACGGCATGCCGTTGAAGACGGAGTAGAGGTAGACGACGGTGGGCCGCCGCTCCCCCTGCCGGCCCTGCGCGGCGGTCTCCCGCGCCCGGTCGACCGCGGCGCGCTGCTCGGCGACGAGCCGGCCGGCCCGCTCCTGCGCGCCGAAGACCTTGCCGAGGTTCTCGTAGTCGGCGAAGAGCAGCTCGAACGCGCCGGCGCCGGCCGGGTTCTGCTGGGGGCAGTCCACGGCGCTGACGAACGTGGGGACCTGGAGCGCGGCCAGTTCCTCGCGGGTGCCCGCCCGGTCCTTGGTGTACAGGTCCGCGGAGCCGGCGACGACGAAGTCGGGCGTGGCGGCGCGCAGTTGCTCGGCGGTGGCGATCTTCGGGGCGATGACCGGGACCTTGGCGTACGCGGCCTCGTACTGCGCCGGGATCTTCGTCTTGAGGTTGGCGGTGCCGGCCATCCGGTCCTGGAGGCCGAGTTCGAGGAGGGTCTCGGTCGAGGCCTGGTCCAGGGCGACCGCCCGCCGCGGCGGGCCGGCGAAGGACTGCTCCCGGCCGCAACTCGTCAACGAGACGACCTGCCCGGCCACCGCGCCGGATCCGGACCCCGGCCCGGATCCGGACCCCGGCCCCGATGTGGCACAGGCGGCGACGGTGGCGGTGGCGGCGAGGGTGAGGGCGAGGGCGGTTCCGAGGCGGGCGGGGTGACGCATCCGGCTCTTCTACTCATCTAACCGTGCCGCCGACGGACAGCAGTCGGCCTCGGCGA
>NZ_RPRY01000697.1 GCF_003949795.1 Streptomyces sp. WAC06614 | reverse complement strand
GTGAGGGTGGGGTAGACGGGGTCGCCGAGGAGGGGGAGGCCCAGGGCGTTCATGTGGACGCGGAGCTGGTGGGTGCGGCCGGTGCGGGGGGTCAGGCGGTAGTGGCCCAGGGTGGCCGTGCGGTCGAGGAGTTCGACGAGGGTCTCGGCGTTCGGTTCGGCGTCGGGGACCTCGGTGGCGGCGATGACCCCGCGGGTCTTCTCGATGTGGCTGCGGACCGTCCGCGGCAGGCTCAGGGACGGGTCGTACGCGGCCACCGCCCGGTAGGTCTTGTGCACCCGGCGGGCCTGGAACAGCAGTTGGTAGGCGCCGCGGTCCTCGGGGCGGATGCTGAACATCACCAGGCCGGCCGTGAGCCGGTCCAGCCGGTGGGCCGGGCTGAGGGTGGGCAGGTCCAGGTCGTGCCGGAGCCGGGCCAGGGCGGTCTGGGTGATGTGGCCGCCGCGCGGGGTGGTGGCCAGGAAGTGCGGCTTGTCCACGACGAGCAGGTGCTCGTCGCGGTACACGACGCGGATCGGGAACGGCACCGGCGGCTCGGGCGGCAGCTCCCGGTGGAACCACAGCCAGCCGCCCGGCTCGTACCGGTCGCCGGCGTACCGGGGGCGGCCGTCGGCCGCCACGACCTGGCCGGTGGCCAGGAGGTCCGCCACCGCGGCGGCGCCCGCGCCGCCCGCGTAGTGCGCGGCCAGGAACGCGCCCACCGTGGGGAACCCGCCGTCCGCCGGCATGCGCAGCCGGACCGGGTCGATGCCGGAGCGCTGCGGGAGCGGGGACGGGGGGACGGGGGTGCGGCGTCTCATCCGGCCCAGCCTAGTCCGGGCGTCACGGGCCCGGCCTGATCGGAAGGACGGCCTAGGTGCGGCGGAAGGTGCCCAGGTCGTTCGCGTCGAGGTACTCCACGCGGACCGTGCCCGCGTCCGGGTCGAAGGTCACTCCGGTGCGGCCCACCGCGTTCTCGCCGGTCGTCTCGAAGCTGAACGTGTCGCCGTCGTACGGGGTGAGGGGGTACGTCAGCGGCTTCGGGCCGAGGGAGAGGGTCAGGCCCCCGCCGCCCGGCTTCGCCGCCACCGTCAGCCGGCCGTAGTAGGGGCTGGTGTACGTGCCCGTGTACGCGCTGTCGGCGCGGGGCGGGCGGCGGGGGCCTGACCCTCTC
>NZ_RPRY01000696.1 GCF_003949795.1 Streptomyces sp. WAC06614 | reverse complement strand
GGGTCGTACGGGGGTGGGTCAGGCGGTGCCGAGTGCGGCGCTGCGCGCGGCGAGGAAGGCCTTGTGCGGGTCGAGGTCCGGGTAGGACCAGGGGGCACTGGTCGCGTGCCGCCCGATCCGGTGGAAGAGGGCGGCGGCCTCGGCGGGCCGGCCCTCGCAGAGCTTGGCGTGGGCGAGGAAGTTCAGGTCGACGCGGTTGCGGGGGTGGTCCTCGCGCTCCCATTCGAGCCACCAGTCGAAGGCCGTGCGCAGCACCTGGCGGGCCCGGCGGCCGGACCAGTGCTGGGTGGCGCTGCCCTCGCTGTTGAAGGTGCTGCCGTGCTTGGCGGCGAGGACGCGGTAGCGCTCGGCGTGGGCGATCACGGGGAGGACGGCGAGCGGGGAGTCGGCCGGGGACTCCTCGGCGGCCCAGGCCGCGAAGTCGTAGACCTCGTGGAGCGGGTCGTGGCCGGTGGCGGGGGTGCGTTCGGCGAGCTTGGCGACCATGAGGTGGTGGGCGTGGTGGTGCTCGCGGTGCCGGACCCGGACCTGGTCGAAGTGGCGGCTGAACTCCTCCTCGGTGCCGAAGGCCCGGGTGAGCAGGAGCAGGGCGAGCCAGGGGGTGGGGTCGGCGGGGAGCAGCGCGGCCGCACGGCGGCAGGCCTGGTCGGCGGCCTCGGGGGTGCCCTTGCGGCGCAGGGCGTCGAAGACGGCCGCGCAGGCCAGGAGGGTGAGGGCGTCGGCGCTGTCGGGTTCTGCGAGGAGCCATTCGCGGGCCCAGGCGGTGGCGGCGGGGGTCTGGCCGAGGACGACGAGGCGGTGTCCGCGGCGGTCCCAGTCGTCGCCGGTCGCGGTGAGCAGCGCGCGCACCTTGGCCCACCGGCCCTGGGTGAACTGCGTCCGTACGTCGACGAGTTCGGAGTCGCACAGGGCCGGGTCGAAGAGCTGGGCGTCCCGCTTGCGGGCGCGGCCCAGTGGCGGCGGAGGCGGCGACATCCGCGGATTTCCCTCCAGGACGGCGCTGGCGCGGGTGATGTGGGGTCACCTCGGGGTCACTCCCGGTGGTGATCACGGACAGCAAAGCGGTAGGCACAGCTCCGAGTCAAGGCCTGATCTGCGCGGTGGCGCGTTTCAACTGGTTGGTCCGGCGGTGGAGTTGGCCGGGGGCTCCGGCG
>NZ_RPRY01000695.1 GCF_003949795.1 Streptomyces sp. WAC06614 | reverse complement strand
GTTCACCGAGTTGCCGCTGACGTTGACGGGGAGGTCGACGGGGAGCTGGAGCCCGTTGCCGGACAGCACCCCCGGCGAATCCTTTCCGCCCCCCTGTGCGGTGGATCCGCCTCCGTTGCCCCCGCCCGGTTTGGAGGAGTGCGGGGGTTGGGAGGGCTGGGTTCCGGGGTGGCCGGAGTCGTTGGCACAGCGGTTGCCCGCCGCCGGGTTGAGGACGCCGACCACGCTGACGGTGTTGCCGCAGACGTTGACCGGTGCGTGCACCGGGAGCTGTACCAGGTTTCCGGAGAGGAGCCCGGGTGAGCGTTGGGCCTGGCCGCTCGCCCCGGCGTCCGCGAAGGCGAAGCCGCCCGCACTCGCGGCGGCCAGTCCGCCGCCCGCAACCACCGCCGCGATGAAGCCGTTCCGACGACTGTGCCGCATCAGTTTCCCGCTTTCCGAGGGGGTCCGGGGGACCCGGGAGGAATGGTGCGCGGGCGTCACACCCGCACCGGGAACAACGCGGTAGACCCATACGGGTTATAGAGCTGGTGGGCTTTTCACTCCATCGTGTACTGCGCTCTCCCTACGTATGTGCGGCGGCACAGGTGTGCGGGGGTGGGCGTCAACCCGCCAGGGCCCGGACCGGGTCCGGGGAGGGGCGGCCGGTGGGCCACCAGTCCTCGGCGCCCGGGCGGGACTCGTAGGCGTACCAGAGGTGGTCGCGGCCCAGCCGGAGCTGGCGGCCGGCCGCGGAGGTCAGCCGGTTGCGCTCGGGGCGGAAGTGCCCCAGCGAGGCGGCGAGCAGCAGCGGGCGGGCCCGGTCGAACGGGCCGGCCGGCGGGTCCCACGGCTCCTCCAGGGCGGCGAGCGCGGCCCGGCCGCCCTGCCGCCAGGCCGCAGCGGCCCGGGCCAGGTCGGTGGTGCTCCGGCCGGTGCCGGCGGCCAGGGCCCGGTACAGGCCGCGGGCCGCTCCGGTCAGACCCGCGTGCGGCAGCGGGGAGGCGAGCCGGACCGCGTCCTGCCAGGGGGTGAGACCGGCCATCGGGTCCTCCCCCGTGGCCAGGATCGCCAGCGCCCGGGCGGCCGCGTCGGTGGCCAGCTGGTCCAGGGCGAGGGGATCCGGGGCACCCGGCTCGTCCGGGTAGCCGGGTGCCCCGGATCCCCTCGCCCTGGACCAGCTGGCCAC
>NZ_RPRY01000694.1 GCF_003949795.1 Streptomyces sp. WAC06614 | reverse complement strand
GGAGTGCGTCGACGCGCCCGGCGCCACCTCGGGCCCGTCCGCGCCATCCGCTTCGGCGCCCTGGGCCGTGCCGGGGCCGGGCGCGTCGACGCACTCCGCCACGGCGCCCTCGGCCGCGTCCGCCCCGGGCTCGTCCACGCCGTCCGCTTCGGCGGCCTGGGCCGTGCCGGGGCCGGGCGCGTCGACGCACTCCGCCAGGGCGCCCTGGGCCGCGTCCGCCCCGGGCTCGTCCACGCCGTCCGCTTCGGCGGCCTGGGCCGTGCCGGGGCCGGGCGCGTCGACGCACTCCGCCAGGGCGCCCTGGGCCGCGTCCGCCCCGGGCTCGTCCGCGCCGTCCGCTTCGGCGTCCGGGGCGGCGTCGGCCTCCGGCCCGTCGACGTGCCGCGCCCGCCTGGCCGGGGCCGCGCCCGCCCAGGGCTGGTCCCCGGCTCCTACCTCTGCCGCTGCGGTCGGGGTGGCGGTCGGCGCAGGTACGGCTCCTGCCCCGCCCCTCGGCCCGGCCGCCCGGACCGGCCTGGCCGGGGCCGGGGCCCGGTCCGCGACGGAGGGCGGAGACGGTGTGTTCGGCGGGGGCGGGCGCGAAGGGGTGGTCGATGCGTTGCGGGCGCTGCCGTGCCGGATCGATCTTTCGCCGGGCGTGCCCGACCTCGCCGCCTTCCCCCGGACGGCCTGGCTCCGCGCCGAACGGTCGGTCCTGGCCGAGGTCGGCCCGGCCGATTTCGGGTACGGCGACCCGCAGGGCACGCCCGCCCTGCGCCGGGCGATCGTCGGCTGGCTGGCCCGCAACCGCGGGATCCGCGCCGACCCGGCCGAGGTCGTCGTCGTGGCCGGCGTCGCCCAAGCCCTCGGCCTGCTCGCGCAGATCCTGCGCACCCTCGGCGTCGACCGCATCGCCGTCGAGGACCCCGGCTCCCTCGGCGCCCGCCAGCAACTGGAGTACCACGGCCACACCACCGTCCCCGTCCCCGTCGACGACGGCGGCCTGGACGTGGCGGCGCTGCGCGCCACCGACGCACCGGCCGTCCTGCTCACGCCCGCCCACCAGTTCCCCACCGGCACCGTCCTCGACGGCGAGCGCCGCCGCGAACTCCTGCGCTGGGCCGCCGACGGCGGCGTCGCCATCGAGGACGACTACGACGCCGAACACCGCTACGACCGCCCGCCCGTCCCGGCCC
>NZ_RPRY01000693.1 GCF_003949795.1 Streptomyces sp. WAC06614 | reverse complement strand
GGCGGGGGTTCAGCCCGGGAGGTGGGCCTCGATGGCCGCGATGACCTCGGGGGACTCCGGCTCGGTGCGCGGGCGGAAGCGGGCCACGACCTCGCCGGCCGGGGAGATCAGGAACTTCTCGAAGTTCCACTGGATGTCCCCGGCCTCGCCGTCGGCGTCCGGGGTCTTCACCAGCTCCTGGTAGAGGGGGTGCCGGTGCTCACCGTTGACCTCGGTCTTCTCCAGCATCGGGAAGGTCACGCCGAAGCCCGTGGCGCAGAAGGTCTGGATGTCGTCCGCCGTGCCGGGCTCCTGGCCGCCGAACTGGTTGCACGGTACGCCGATCACCGTGAAGCCCTTCTCGGCGTACGCGAACTGCAGCCGGGCCAGGCCCGAGTACTGCGGGGTGAGGCCGCACTGCGAGGCGGTGTTGACCACCAGGATGGCCTTGCCCTGGTGCGCGGCGAGGCTGGTCGGCTCGTCGGACAGGGTGGTCAGCGGGATGTCGTACAGGCTCACGAGAAACGTCACTCCTCGACGGGGAAGGCAGGGCGGCGGGCGGGCGGGTCCGGTGTCCGGACCCGCCTCGCACGCTCGTTCCCGCCAGCCTAGGCCCCTCGTTCGACCAGTGCGTCCGCCGGGTCGTTGAGCGGCTGGGGCATGCCCGTGAGGTCCATGACGAACAGCGGTATCCCCAGCTCGTCGGCCCGGTTGCGGGCCGCGGCGGTGTAGCCGGCCAGGGAGAAGTAGACGCAGATGCCGGGCATCGGGGCGGTCAGCCCGTTCAGCCAGACGCACTCCACCGCGCGGAGCCCGGCCGGGGCCGTGGTCGGGTCGACCTGGGCGACCAGGCCGGGGGCCCGCAGGTCCACGGCGGTGGTGGCCGGGGCCGGACGGGTGTCGGGCTGCCGTACGTCCTGGAACCCGAGCCAGCGGAGGTAGAGCGCGGCCGTGGCCACGGCGTCCCGGGCGGTACGGATGGTGACCGGCCGGAACGGGGGGCGGTCCACCGCCACCACCTTGTCCGCGCCGGGCCCGGCGTCGTCCCCGGGGCCCCTGTCCCTGGCTCCCCGGGCGTCCCCGGCTCCCCTGTCCGCGGCTCCCCTGTCCGCGGCTCCCCTGTCCGCGGGGCCCCTGTCCGCGGGGCCCCTGTCCCCGGCTCCCGGAGCGTCCGCGGGGCCCGTGGAGTCTCGGCGGCCCCGGCCGCCCCCCGGTTCCCCCG
>NZ_RPRY01000692.1 GCF_003949795.1 Streptomyces sp. WAC06614 | reverse complement strand
AGGCGCCAACGGTCCTGCAGACATGGGGGGTTCGATGGATCCGGAGATCGCGGCACTGGCTACCACGGCGGGGAGCACCCTGGTCGGCCTGATGACCACCGAAGCCTGGCAGAGCGCCCGCCAGGGCCGCGCGCAGACGGTGCTCGACCGGGCGTTCCTCCGTCCGAGGGTCGCTCGGGGACGACTCGGGGGTCATATCCGGCCCTCCAGGATCCTTTCCAGCGCGTCCAGTGCGCGACTCGCGTTCGACTTCACCGCGCCGCGGCTGATGCCGAGGGTGGTGGCGATCTCCGCCTCGCTGAGGTCCGCCCAGTAGCGCAGCACCAGCACCTGGCGGCGGCGCGGGGTGAGCCGGCCGAGCGCGGCCAGCACCTCGCGGTGGGCCTCGTCCAGGACCACGGAGTCCTCGGCGGACGGGACCTCGCCGGCGGGCGGCGGGGTCCAGCCGCGGACGGTCCGGCGGCGGCGCAGGACCGAGCGGGAGGTGTTGACGACGGCGGTCCGCAGGTAGCCGAGGGCGTTGTCCACCTCCGCTATGTGCTCGCCGTGGCGGCGGTAGAGCGCGGTGAACGCGTCCTGCACCACGTCCTCGGCGGTCGCCAGGTCGTCCACGAGCAGTACCGCGAGGCGGACCATGCGCAGCCGGTGGGCGTGGTAGAGCTCGCTGACGGTCGGCGGCCGGTCGCCGAGGGCGGTGCCGGTACCGGGGCCGGCCCCCGGGCCCGAGCCGATGCCGGCGCCCGGCGCGGCGCCGTACGGGGAGGGCGTGTACGGGGACGGGGCGTACGGGCGGGCGCCGTCGGCCTGTTCGGCCCGGGCGGCGTGGACGAGCCGGGCGGCCGGGGCGGCCTGGGCGGCCTGGGCGGCGTACGGGTGCCGGGCCGCGGCCGGCCGCCGCACGGCGGCGGCGGACCGGGCGCGGCGCAGCAGCCCGCGCAGCAGGTCCCACCCTGTACGGCGCCGGCCGTACAGGAGCGGGACCGCGAGCGGCGCGAGCTGCTGGGCTACGGGGTGGAGCACGAGATTCCTCGGGTGGAGCACGTCAGCGGGCCGCGCGGCGCCGCACGGCGAAGAGGGTGCCGGCACCGCCCGCGATAAGCAGCGCGGCTCCGGCCCCGAGGGCGGCGTTGGTCGCGTTCGAGGAGCCAGTATGGGCGAGCTCGCCTGCGGCGGGCGCACCGGGGGCGGAGCCGCGCTGCTTATCG
>NZ_RPRY01000691.1 GCF_003949795.1 Streptomyces sp. WAC06614 | reverse complement strand
GTCCCGGTCCAGGGCCCGGCTCCGTCCGCTCTGCCTCGGTCATGCCCCACTCCCTTCCAGCCCCACCCGTCCAGCGGGGGGCGCCGGGGGGCAGCAGCCCCCCGAGCCACTCCTAGGCTCCCACCGCCACCGGCAGCCCCGCGATCTCCGCAAGGTCCCGCCCGGTCAGCAGCACCTCGGCCGCCGCCGCGTTCTCGGCCGCCCGTTCCGCCCGGCAGGCCCCCGGCACCGGCACCACCTGCGGGCCCTGGGCCAGGACCCAGGCCAGCGCCACCTGCGCCGCCGTGACCGCTTCCCCGTGCCGCCGCGCCACCCGCCGCAGCCCCGCCACGATCACCTGGTTGGCCGCCATCGCCTCCGCCGTGAACCGCGGGTGCCGGGCCCGCGCGTCGGCCTCCTCGAACCCCTGACCCGGCGTCAGCGTCCCGGCCAGGAAACCGCTGCCCAGCGGCATCGCCGCCAGGAAGCCCACTCCGCGCGCCGCGCACCACGGCAGCAGCTGCCAGGCCGCCTCCGGCGACCACACCGACAGCTCCGCCTGCACCGCGCTCACCGGGAACACCTGCTGGGCCCGTTCCAGCTGCCGCAGCGTCACCGCGTACGCCCGGTCCCCGCGCCGCCCCGCGCCCGGCCCGGCCTCCGCCCCCACCGCGCAGAAGCCCAGCGCCCGTACCTTCCCGGCGCCGACCAGCTCGGCCATCGCCCCCCAGGTCTCCTCCACCGGGACCTCCGGGTCCACCCGGTGCAACTGGTAGAGGTCGATGACGTCGGTCTGCAGCCGGCGCAACGAGGCGTCGCAGGCCCTACGTACGTACGCCGGGCTGCCGCTGGCCACCACGTGCTGGTCACCCACCCGCAGCCCGACCTTGGTGGACACGAAGGCCTCGGCGCGCCGCTCCCGCAGCACCCGCCCGACCAGCAGCTCGTTGGTGAACGGCCCGTACATGTCGGCCGTGTCCAGCAGGTTCGCGCCCCGGTCCAGCGCGGTGTGCACGGTCCGCAGCGACTCCGTGCCCTGCCGGCGCGCGGCGGCGTAGCCCCAGCTCATCGGCATGCAGCCGAGCCCGATCGCGCCGACGGTCAGCGCCGACGCCCCGATTGACCTGCGCTCCAACGCCTCGTCCCCCTCCGTCTCCCGCCCCCAAAGTAACGGCTTGATCGCGACGCCCTTCGCTTAGCCTCTGGATCATGACTGCGACGCTCCCGGACC
>NZ_RPRY01000690.1 GCF_003949795.1 Streptomyces sp. WAC06614 | reverse complement strand
GGGCTCGGGTGGGTCAGGAGACCGTGCGGGTGCGGAGTTTGACGAGGTCGGTGGGGGTCAGGCCCAGGCCGTCCGTCAGGAAGGCGCCGAAGGAGCCGTAGTCGGCCACGGCCTGGTCGCGGAAGGCCGCGAGGTACGCGGGGCGGACTTCCTGGAGCGGGATCAGCAGGTCCGGGTTCTGCATGTACCCGGCCGCCTTGACCTGGTCGCGCAGGGCCTTGTCCGACGCGGCGCGCAGGCTGTTGGAGAGGAGGTAGTCCTGCTCCGCGGTCGCGGCCGGGACGCCGACGGCGCGCAGGACCGTGTCCGCGAGGACGCCGGTGCGGTCCTTGCCCGCCGAGCAGTGGAAGGAGACCGGCCGGGTGGAGTAGGCGATGTCCTTGATCGCCGCGCCGAGCTGGGCGCGGTTCGCCGGGTTGGTGACGAAGCCCTTGTAGAGGGCGGTCATGCGGGCCTCGGCGGCGCCGTTGCCGAGCTGGGCCTGCTGCTGGACCGGGTCCTTGCTGCGGACGACACCGCCGATGAACGCGAACAGGCTGGTGTCGTCGACGGGCCGGGCCACCGCGGTCACGCCCGCCGGGAGCTTGTCGGTGCCGTCCGCCTGGATCTCGGGGGCGGTCCGCAGGTCGACGACCTTGCCGAGGCCGAGTACGGCGAGGGCGCTCACGCCGTCGGTGGTCAGTCTGGAGAGGGTCTCGGTGCGGTAGACGGTGCCCCACTTGGTGGTTCTGCCGTCGTACGTGCGGTAGCCGCCGAGGTCCCGGGCGTTCACGAGACCCGGTACGGACAGGACGCGGCCGGCGGTGGTGGAGCTCGACGCCGGGGCGGCCGGGGTCGCGGCGGCGGCCGCGGGAGCCAGGGGGACGGCGAGGGCCAGGACGACGGCGGACGTGCCGAGGGCACGGGAGATCGATCGCAACGAGCGCACGGGGTGGGTCCTTCCTTGGGCGGGGGCGGGAACGTGACGCGCGGATCCTCGGAGCCGGAGATGGTGACGGAATGAAGAACTGACGAACTGTCAGCATCTTTGGAGTGGCAAAGTGCGTCACCAGGGCCTGAAGTGTCAAGGCCTGTGCATCGGCAGCCGTGCAGGGACCCGGAAGTCGCGGGGTGGCCGGAAAGCGCTCACAGGGGCAGGGGCTTCGCGGCTAGGCTGCGGCGGTTTCTGCTTGCCGATCTTGGGGGAGTACGGGTGCGGGGGAAGCGTCTTGTCATGGCG
>NZ_RPRY01000070.1 GCF_003949795.1 Streptomyces sp. WAC06614 | reverse complement strand
GCATGAGCGCCACGCCCAGGGCCACGCCCGCTCCGGTGAGCAGGGTGCGGAACCAGCCCGCTCGGCCGCCGTACGATCCGCACGCGGGCCCGAGAGCTGGGTATGGGCGTCGGCTTCGCTGTCAACGGCGGCCGAGCGGGCTGGTTCCGCACCCTGCTCACCGGAGCGGGCGTGGCCCTGGGCGTGGCGCTCATGCTGGTCACGGCGGCGGTCCCGAACGCGCTGGCGGAGCGTGACGCACGGGCGACGGCCCGGGGCACCGCTACGGCCGCCTCCGCCACCACCGCACCGGCCGGGCCGAACACCCTGCTGGTCGGCAACGCCGACACGATCTTCCGCTCGGCGCACATCTACGGCCGCGTCCTCCAGCCGGAGGGTACGCGGGCTCCGCTGCCCCCGGGGCTCAAGGAGTTCCCGCGACCGGGCGAACTGGCCGTCTCGCCCGCCCTGAAGGAGCTTCTGGCATCCCCGGGCGGGCGCCTGCTGCGGGAGCGGCTGACCGGTCGCATCTCGGCCACCATCGGCGCGGAAGGGCTGGTCGGTCCCCGTGAACTCGCCTTCTACCAGGGCAGCGACCGGCTCGTTCCCGGAGGACAGGTCCAGCGCGTCACGGCGTTCACGAACCCGGCCGAGTCCCGGCCCCTGGACCCGACGCTGATGCTGCTGCTGGTGGTCGCCGTGACGGGGCTGCTCGTACCGGTCGCCACCTTCACCGCGACGGCCGTGCGGTTCGGCGGCGAGCGCCGCGACCGGCGCCTGGCCGCGCTGCGGCTGGTCGGTGCGGACCGCGCGACGACCCGCTGGATCGCCGCGGGCGAGGGCCTGGCGGGAGCCCTGCTGGGGCTGGTGCTGGGGGCGGGCGTGTTCCTCGTACTGCGCCGGTTCGCGGATGACGTCACCCTCATGAGCAGCGGCGTCTACCCGGACGATCTCGATCCGGCGCCCTGGTTGCTGGCTCTGGTGGCTCTGGTCGTGCCCACGGCCTCGGTGGCCCTGACCCTGTTCGCGATGCGCTCCGTGGCCGTCGAGCCGCTGGGCGTATTCCGTACGGGCAGGTCGCAGCGGCGTCGGCTGTGGTGGCGTCTCCTGCTGCCGCTGGCGGGGCTGGGACTGCTGGTGCCGCTGGCGGGGCGCGGCAACAGCGCGGGCGAGTTCGACGAAGCGCAGGTCATCGGTGGCGTGTTCCTGCTGCTCGTGGGTGTCACCGCGCTGCTGCCCTGGCTGGTGGAGGCGGTGATGGGCCGGCTCGGCGGGGGTGGCGTGTCCTGGCTGCTCGCGGTCCGGCGGCTCCAGGCCAACAGCGGGACGGCGGTCCGGCTGGTCAACGGCATCGCCGTGGCCGTGGCCGCGGCCGTCGCCCTGCACATGCTCTTCACCGGCACCGAGGCCCGGTACACGCGCTCCACCGGTCAGGACCCGAGCCGCGCCGCGCTGTCCGCGAGCATCCTGCCCGGGCCGGACTCCGCCGCCCGGGCCGAGCAGCTCGCCCGGCAGCTCTCCGCCACCCCGGGCGTGGCGGCGGTGGCCTCCCTGGTGGACGCGCAGCTGGCGCTGACGCCCCAGCAGACGGCGGGGAGTTCCGGGGGCGCCGCACCGACTCAGGCTCCGCAGTCCACCACCTCGCTGACCGTCGGCACCTGCGCGGCCCTGCGCGAGATCGCCGAGCTCCCGTCGTGCACCGACGGGGACACCTTCGTCCTGCGCGACGGCGCGGGCGCCGCGGCGACCCGTTCCGAACCCCCGGCCCCCGGGACGGAGTTCTTCAGCGTTCCGGAAGCGGGCTCTCCCGCCGCACGGCAGCCGGTGAAGTGGACGCTCCCCCGCTCGGCCCGGCCGGCGGACGCCCGGCCGGACCCGCTCGGGTCCGTCGCCGGCGGAGTGCTCGCCACCCCCGGGGCGGTGCCGCCGGGCCTCGGCAAGGACGCGTACGCCACGGTGTTCGTCCAGCTCGACCGTACGGTGCCGGACGCGCTGGACCGGGCCCGGACCGTACTGTTCCGGGCGGATCCCGTGATGCTCTCCTTCACCCTCCAGGCCACCGTCCGCACGCAGCAGTACGCGGCGATCCGGACGGGTACCTCGGTGGGCGTGGTGCTCGTGCTGCTCCTGGCCGGGGCGGGCCTGCTGGTCGCGCAGCTGGAGCAGTTGCGCGAGAGGAGGAAGGTGCTGTCCGCGCTGGCGTCGTTCGGGACCCCGCGCTCCGTCCTCGGCCTGTCCGCGCTCTGGGAGACCGCGGTCCCGGTCGCGTGGGGTACGGCGCTTGCCGGCGGCATCGGAGTGGCGCTCGGCGCCGTTCTGATGGCGGCGGTGGACGTGCCGGTGGTCGTGGACTGGGCGTTCGTCGGCGCGACGGCCGGCGTCGGCGCCGGCGTGGTCCTGCTGGTGACGGCCCTGACCCTGCCGCCGCTGCTCCGCCTGACCCGCCCCGATCACCTACGGACGGAGTGACCCGGCCTCCGGTCCCGTGCACCGAACGGGCAGGGAGTGTGCCCCGGAAGGCGCCCGGAGCACGCTCCGTGCTCCGGGCGGCAGTCGCGATCCCGCAGGGGACCACGATCCAGTTCTCCTCCGAGGTAGGACAGATCCTGCACCTCGGGGCCCGCCAGCTCGACCGCCGGGACGGGCGCAGAACCCCGTGGCCCGCCCTGAACAGCCGCAACGGGCGACGCGTTCACCGGTGGTCACTGCCTCATCGATTCCGACGGGGTGTTCCCCATCGACCTCGACCCGTCGTCAGCCCATCGCCCCTTGGGCGAGGCGGCGTTCGCCCAGTACTCCGACGAAGGGGGCCGCTTCGGCTGGACCCCCGCCGTACTGACGCGAGCACGCCGGACCAGGCACCTGCCCAAGGCGGTGGTGCGGTGGTGTGGTGGTGCCTTCAGGCGGTGGCCAGGGCGAGGGCGCGTTCCGTGGCGCGGGCCGTGTCCGGGTCGTCGGCGACGATGCAGTACTCGACGGTGCCGCACCGCCGTGTGCTGTCGCACGTGACGAGCACGCCGTGGCCCGTCGCCGGGTCGAAGGCGAGCCCCCGTTCGGCGAGGTACGCCCGGGCCTGCTCCATCGATCCGACCCGCCAGCTGTTGCGGGTCAGCATCGTGGAGCGGGTGGCGTAGTCGGAGCCGAGGAAGCGGGTGCCGATGTGGTGCAGGTGCGTGGTCCCGCCGAGTCGTCCGTTGAACTCCGAGAAGAGCATCTCCCCGTCGGGCGTCAGGATCACGTCGATGTTGATGAGCCCGCGGTACCCCATGGCCCGTACGGGGACGCACAGGTCCCGGGCGCCGTCGGCGAACGCGGTGCGCTGCTCCTCGGTCTGGCACGCGGGTGAGATCGCAATGCCGTCCAGGACCGGTCGCATCCGCATCATGGCGACGTGGTGGAGGTCGACGCCGTCGTCGTGGATCTCCAGTTCGGCCGTCAGCGGCACGGAGTCCGGGTGGTACCGCTCCACCACCACGGGGTGCCGCCCTCCGCCGGTGTACGCGGCCCAGTGGGTGTCGAAGTGCCGGGCCACGGCGGCCGGGTCCTGGAGCAGGACGGCGCGGGAGGCGCCGATCGGGTCGACCCCGGGGTGCGGGGCGAGGATGTCGTTGCCGTAGCCGCCCGCGTGGTGGTCCTGCTTCACGATGACCGGCCGGCCGCCGGCCAGCATCCGCGCGGCGAAACCCTGCGCCACCGCGCGGTCGCCGGTGGCCACGCCCTCCGCCATCGGCAGCCCCCGGCCCGCGGCGATCGCCCGGAAGGCGCACTTGCTGTTGAGGAGGTCGGTGCCGCCCTCTTCGAGGAAGCCGAAGCCCGGCGTGCCCTTGTCCAGCCCCAGCAGGCGGGCGAGTTCCGCCACCGCGCTGTCGAAGGCGTACGGCAGGACGGTGTCGACGGCGTTCTCGGCCAGCACCGGCCGCAGCCGCTCCACGAACCCGGGGTCGAGGAGCCGGTCCCCGGTGAGGATGCCGTCGCCGAACCGACCGGGCGGCGGGACGAGGACGGTGACCTCGTCCGCGGACAGGCCCTTCAGGTCCAGCAGGTGGTGGAGGAAGGCCGGGGTGACGGGCTGGGGGACGACCAGGACGTCCCCCGGTTCCAGCAGCCAGGCGAGCCGGAGGGAGATGTTCCCCAGGGCGTCCCGACGCTCGGGGGTCAATGCTCCGAGGTCTCCCACCAGGTGTTCGTTGTAGGCGTTTCCGATCACGAGGGTGCTCATCGGGTCTCCGTGAGGTGCGGGGGCACGGTGGCGGGCGTGCCGGTGTGCGGGAGGTCGTACGGGGTGCCGTGCGTGCCGTGCGTGCCGTGCGTGCCGCCGTACGTGGTGTTCGCGGTGTAGGTGTCGGCCACGGTCAGGGCCGCGTCGAGGGCGGCGAGGCCTTCCTCGGCGCGGGCGCCGGAGAGGTTGCAGGCCGGGGCGACGTGGGTGCGGTTCATGGCCAGGAAGGGCCACAGGCCGTGCTCGCGACAGGCCGCGCCGAACGCCGCCATGGGGGCCGCCGCGGCGCCCGTGGCGTTGTACGGGACGAGGGGCTCGCGGGTGGCGCGGTCGCGGACCAGCTCCACGGCCCAGAACGCGCCGAGCCCGCGCACCTCGCCGACCGAGGGATGGCGTGCGGCCAGCTCGCGCAGCCCCGGCCCGAGGACGTTCTCGCCGAGGGCGGCGGCCTGCTCGACGACCTTCTCCTCCTCCATCACCCGGATCGTCGCGACGGCCGCCGCGCAGGCGAGCGGGTGCCCGGAGTAGGTGAGCCCGCCGGGGTAGGGGCGCCGGGCGAACGTGGCCGCGATCTCCGCCGAGACGGCGACGCCGCCGAGCGGGACGTACCCGGAGTTCACGCCCTTGGCGAAGGTCAGCAGGTCGGGCACGACGCCGTAGTGCTCGGCCGCGAACCAGGCGCCGGTGCGGCCGAAGCCGGCCATGACCTCGTCGAGGACGAGGACGATGCCGTACCGGTCGCAGATCTCGCGGACGCCCGCGAGGTAGCCGGGGGGCGGGGGCATGATGCCCGCGGTGCCGGGGACCGTCTCCAGGACGATCGCCGCGATGGTCGCCGGCCCCTCGAACGCGATCGTGTCCTGGAGGTGCTGGAGGGCGCGGGCGCATTCCTCCGCCTCGGTGGCGGCGTAGAAGGGGGAGCGGTAGAGGAAGGGGGTCCAGAAGTGCACGACCCCGGCGGAGGCGGTGTCGGAGGGCCAGCGGCGGGGGTCGCCGGTGAGGTTGATCGCGGTGGAGGTGGCGCCGTGGTACGAGCGGTAGGCGGAGAGCACCTTGGTCCGGCCCGTGTGCAGGCGGGCCATGCGGACGGCGTTCTCGACGGCCTCGGCGCCGCCGGTGGTGAAGAAGATCCTGTCCAGGTCGCCCGGGGTGCGCTCGGCGATCAGCCGGGCCGCCTCGGACCGCACGTCGACGGCGAAGGAGGGCGGGAAGGCGGCCAGTCGCGCCGCCTGCTCCTGGATCGCGGCGACGACCTTCGGGTGTTGGTAACCGATGTTGGTGTGGACCAGGCCGCTGCCGAAGTCGAGGTAGCGGTGGCCCGCGTAGTCCCAGAAGTACGGGCCTTCCGCGCCGGCGACCGCGAGGGGGTCGACCAGGTCCTGGGCGGCCCAGGGGTGGAACACGTGGTCGCGGTCGGCGGCCTTCACCGCTGCTTCGGCCTCGGGGCCGAAGGGACGGAAGGGACGGAAGGGGCCGAGGGGTTCGAAGGGGCCGGTGGTGGTCCCGTTCGTCCCCTGGTGCCGGTCGGCTGGTGC
The DNA here is from genome assembly GCF_003949795.1 of Streptomyces sp. WAC06614. Classification (GTDB taxonomy): domain Bacteria; phylum Actinomycetota; class Actinomycetes; order Streptomycetales; family Streptomycetaceae; genus Streptomyces. Next base: position 21,382 of record NZ_RPRY01000070.1, on the reverse strand, counting down.
GGTGGTTCGCATCGGAGTGCTCCCCGGGTCGGGTCGGGTCGGTCGTCGGAGGCCGGTCGGAGGCCGGTCGGAGGCCGGTCCGAGGTCGGTCGGAGGCCGGTCCGAGGTCGGTCCGAGGTCGGTCCGAGGTCGGTCGGAGGCCGTGGCGCGGGCCGTCCGAGTCGGTCCTCCCAGGCAACCCGGAGCGGGCGCGGTGCCGTGTCGTCCGATCGGTCCGGGCGCGGACGAACGCGGGTGACCGGCGTCGGTGTCGCCCCCGCTCCCCTCCGATCGGACGACACGGGGCCTGGACAGCGGCGCATAGCGTCGGGCGGCACCGGCGGTCACCGGGTTCACCCACGCCCCAGGTGCCGTCCGGGCAGTCGCCCGACCGATGCCTCCCGAGAGGAGCCCCTCATGATCACCGAAGCAGTCGCACAGGCCGTACGGCGTGCCAGGACGGCCCAGGCGCGGATCGCCGGCCTGCCCCAGAGCGCCCTGGACGACATGGTCGCCGCCGTCGGCTGGGCGGGGTACCGGGAGGACGAAGCGCAGCGCATCGCCCGTTCCAGCCATGCCGAGACCGGGCTGGGCGACCCCGACGCGCTGTTCGGCCTCCAGCGCCACCGGGTCCTCGGCATGCTGCGGGACCTGCACGGGGTCCGTACGGTCGGCGTGATCGGGGAGGACCCCGCGCGGGGCCTGGTGACGCTCGCCAAGCCGCTCGGGGTGATCGCCGTGGCCACCCCCGCCACGGCGCCCGGCCCGGGCATCCTCTGCAACGCCCTGCCGATGCTGAAGACCGGAAACGCCATGGTCTTCACACCGCATCCGCGCGCCCGGCGCACCACCGAGGAGACCGTGCGCCTGATCCGCTCCGCGTTGGCCGCCGTAGGGGCGCCGGAGGACCTCGTCCAGTGCCTGGAGGTGTCCGGCAAGGAAGCCACGTCCGCACTGATGAGCGCAGCCGACCACGTCGTGGCCATCGGCGGCTCCGGCACCGTGCGCCGCGCCTACCAGAGCGGGACGCCGGCCATCGGGGCCGGCGTGGGCAACCCCACGGTGATCGTGGACGAGACCGCCGATCTGGCGGACGCGGCGGAGAAGATCATGACGGGGGCCGGGTTCAACAACGGGACCTCGTGCTCCTCGGAGAGCAACGTCCTGGTGCACGCGTCCGTCGCCGAGCGGTTCCGGGCCCTGTGCGCGGAGTACGGCGCCCACCTGTGCGACGCGGACGAGACCGCCTGGGTCCGCAAGGCGCTGTGGCCCGACGGGACGACGCTCGACCGCGCGCTCGTCGGGCGCACCGCCCAGGAGATCGCCCGGGCGGCGGGGATCGACACCGACCCCTGCGCCCCGCCGGCCGTCCTCGTCCTCGACTGCCCCGACCTGCACGCGTCGGACCCGCTGCTGACGGAGAAGCTCTCTCCGGTGGTGACGCTGGGCGTGTACGAGGACTTCGCCGAAGCGGTCGAGACCCAGGCGGCCCTGCTCGACCGCTGCGGACGGGGCCACAGCTGCGGCATCCACAGCTCCCGGCCCGAGCGCGTCATGGCGGTGGCCGCCCGGGTGGACACCTGCCGGGTGGTGGTCAACCAGTCCACGATGACCAACACCGGCAGCTTCACGTCCGGCGTACCGTTCACCACCGTGCTCTCCTGCGGCAGTTGGGGCGGCACCAGCGTGTCCGGGAACCTCACCTGGTCCCATCTGCTGAACTGCACCACCGTCTCGCGCCCGCTTCCCGAGCGCCGTCCGGACCCGCGCGCCCTGTTCGGCCGGCACTGGGACCCCGCCCACGGCGGCGACGCCGCCGCCTGATCGGGCACCGCTCGGGACCCGAAAGGGCACGAGCGGTGCCCGGCGGTTGCCTGGGTGGCCCGGCCTGGGTCACGGTCATGATCATGCCGGTCAGAGAATATTCAGCAGAAGACTTCCGGACCCTGGTCCACTACGCCAAGGAGAGCGCCTCCCTGGTGCTGGACAACGCCTCCAACTATGCGAACTGGCAACTGGGCCGCCTGAGGGACGAGTGCCCGTACCGGGACGACACGCACACCCGGGAGGCGCTGACGGAGTACATCGCGGCCACGCGCCGCACGACGTTCAGCTTCTTCCGGACCTGCGACGCGGTGGTGGCGCTCCAGGAGGAGTACGGCGGGCAGGGGCACCACCCCCTCGGGGCGACGGACGACATCCTCCTCGACCCCGGCGCGGTCCAGGCGGACTTCGAGGCCGCGTGGGAGACCTTCTCGTCCGAGTGGAACGCCCATCTCACGGTCTTCAAGGAGGCCCTGGTCCAGGAGTACGAGCTGGAGTTCGTGGCGCGCAGCGACCGGGCCGTGGACACGGCCCTCGGTCTGGGCGGCCCGGACGCCTGGGTGCTCAACGCTTCGACCGTCGAGGAGCTGACGGTGAACGTCCGGAGCCTGGCGGAGACGTACGCCGGCAGCATCGAGGAGGCCCGGGCGGCGGCCTGGAGCGTCGTCGAGGCCCTTCGGGTGGTCTGGCACCGGTTCGACGACCTCAGGGCGTCGCTCGACCGGACCGCCCCTCGTGCTTGACGGCGCCCGCGGGGCGGTCCTGGGCATCCGCGCACAGGTCGAGGAGCGTGGCGACCAGCGTGTCCCGGGCCAGCGGGATCCGGTACGCGTCGGCGGGGACGACGGCACGGGCCGCGGCGAGTTCCGCGTCCGCGGCTGCCGCGAAGCGGTCCGCGGTGGCCGGTGCGCCCCGTAGGACGGCCTCCGCGCGAGTCGCGCGCCACGGCTTGGCCGCGAGGCCGCCGAAGGCGATGCGGACGTCCCTGATCCGGTCGCCGTCGAGGTCGACCGCCGCGGCGACGGAGACCAGGGCGAAGGTGAAGGAGGCCCGGTCGCCGACCTTGCGGTAGCGCGAGCGGGCGGCCATCGGCAGCGGGGGCAGTTCCACCGCCGTGACGAGGTCGCCGTGGTCGAGGACCGTGTCGCGCTCCGGGTGGTCGCCGGGCAGCCGGTGCAGGGCGGTGACCGGGATCCGGCGGGTGCCCGTACGGCCCAGGACGCACGCCACGGCGTCCACGGCGCACAGGGCCACCGCCAGATCTGAGGGGTGCACGGCCACACAGGCGGGCGACGCACCGAGCACGGCACGGTGCCCGGTGCGGCCCGCGACGGCGGCGCAGCCGGAGCCGGGGTCGCGTTTGTTGCACGCGGTCTCCGGGTTCTCGAAGGAGGGGCACCGGGTGCGCTGCATCAGGTTGCCCGCCAGGGTGGCCATGTTGCGCAGCTGGGGTGACGCACCGGCAAGGAGCGCCTGGGAGACCACCGGCCAGCGCTCGCGCACCTCGGGACGGGCGGCGAGATCGGCGTTGCGGACGTTCGCCCCGACGCGTACGCCCCCGTCGGGGAGGGCCTCGATGTCGTTCAGGGGCAGGCCGGTGACGTCCACCAGCAGGTGCGGCCGGACGATGCCCAGCTTGAGGTGGTCGACGAGGTTCGTGCCACCGGCCACGTACACGGCGTCGGGGTCCTGCGCGACCAGCGCGACGGCCTCCTCGGGGGTGGCGGGGCGCGCGTAGGCGAACGGCCTCACGCCCCGTCACCCGTCGTCGGCCGGCTCCCGGTTGCCGTCTGCTGCTCCGCTTCCGCATCGGCCTGCGCCGGCGTCTCGGCCTGCGCTCGTGACTCTGCCTCCATGAGGTGGCGCACGTTCAGCGGGAGGCTACGGATGCGGTGACCGGTGGCGTGGTGGACGGCGTTGGCGATGGCGGCCGCCGTCCCCACGATGCCGATCTCGCCGACCCCCTTGGCCCCCATGGGGCTCGTGTGGTAGTCCTCCTCGTCGAGCCAGACGGCCTCGATCTGCGGGACGTCGAGGTACGTCGCCACGTGGTAGGCGGCGAGGTCACGGGTGGGGAAGTGGCCGTACACCGGGTCGACGGCGCCCTCCTCGCACAGGGCCGTCGACAGGCCCATGACCATGCCCCCGACCAGTTGCGACCGCACGGTCACCGGATTGATCACCCGGCCGATGGCGAACACGCCGAGCAGCCGCGTCACCCGGACCTCCCGGGTCGCCCGGTCCACGGTCACCTCGGCGAACTGCGCGCCGAACGCGTGCTGGGAGTGGGCGCGCGGCGCCGAGAGTTCCGCCAGGGTGTCGGCGGTGGCCTCCAGGCCTTCGACCGGCACCAGGCCGTCGCGGCGTACGAGCTCGGCCCGCAGGGCCTCGCAGGCCCGCACCACCGCGGTCCCCCACGAGGTCGTCCCGCTGGACCGCCCGGCCCAACTGGCCGCCGGATAGGCGCTGTCGCCCAGCTCCACGGTGACCCGGTCCAGGCCGACGCCGAGGGCGTCGGCGGCGATCTGGGCCAGGGCCGTGCGCGCCCCGGTGCCGAGGTCCACGGCGGCGATGCGTACGGTCCAGTGGCCGTGCCCGTCGGTCCGTGCGTTCGCTCGGGAGGCGAACCGGTACTGCGGGATGGTCGACGCGGCGACGCCCAGGCCCACCAGCCGGCGCCCGTCGCCGTGCTCGGCGTGTTCGGCGCGCAGGCGGTCCCGTCCGGCCCAGCCGAACCGCTGCGCGCCCAGCCGCAGGCAGGCGGCGAGGTCGCGGGTGCTGAAGGGCAGGCCGCTGTGGGGGTCGTACGGGGTGTCGTTGCGCAGCCGTAGCTCGACGGGGTCGACTCCGCAGGCGGCGGCGAGTTCGTCCATGGCCGACTCCAGCGCGAACATGCCCGGGCATTCGCCGGGTGCGCGCATCCAGGTCGGGGAGGGGACGTGGAGCCTCGTGCGCCAGTGCCGGGTCTCGCGGTTCGGCGCCGCGTACATGGTGCGGGTGGGGGCGGCGGCGTACTCGGCGTGGTCGCTGGTCAGGGACGTCTGCTCGTACGACACGTGGGAGACGGCCAGCAGGCGCCCGTCCGCCTCGGCGCCGAGGCGGACGCGCTGGACGGTCGGCGTCCGGTACCCGGCGACGACGCTGAGCTGCTCGCGGGTGAGGGCGGTCCTGACCGGCCGGCCGACGACGAGCGCCGCCATGGCGGCGAGGACGAGCTGGGCCTTGGGGGCGGCCTTGGAGCCGAAGGCCCCGCCCACGTGCCGGGCGACGACCCGCACCCGGTCGGGGCTGATGCCGAAGAGGTGGGCGAGGATGTCGCGCGTCCCGGAGGGCCCCTGGGTGGTGTCGTGGACGGTCAGCGCGCCGTCGTGCCAGGACGCGACCGTGGCGTGCGGTTCGAGGGCGTGGTGGTGGTGGACGGGGGTGGTGTAGGTGGCCTCGATCCGCACGGGGGCGTGCGCCAGGGCCGCTTCCACGTCGCCGTGCGTGCAGTCGGTGGGGAAGAAGGATCCGCGGTCCGGCGGCCGGTGCAGCCCGCTGCCGACGCCCGTGCCCGCACCGGACTCGGCGCCGGGGTCGGCGCCGGGATCCAGGTCGACCCGGTGCGGGGCGACCGCGTAGTCGACGTCCACCGTCCGCGCCGCTTCGCGGGCGGTCTGTGCGGACTCGGCCACGACCGCGGCGACGAACTGCCCGCGGCAGGTGACCGAAGGGGACTGGAAGACGGCGAGGTCGGGATCCGCTGTCCGGTGCAGGCGCGGGCAGGCCCCGGCGTGGAGCACGGCGAGCACGCCGGGGCGGGCGAGGGCGCGCTCGGGGTGGACGGCCGTGACCCGCCCGTACGCGATGCCCGCCGGGACCACGGCGACGTGGGCGAGGCGGGGCGGCGACTCGTCGGCGGTGTAGCGCGCGCTGCCGGTGACCTTCTCCCGGGCCTCCCGTCGCGGGACGCAGGCGCCGACGGCCCCGGTCCGCCGGTCCAGGACCCCGGCGCCCGGGCGCGTCACGGAGCCATGTCCATGATCGCGGCCACGATGTTCTGGTACGCGCCGCACCGGCACAGGTTCCCGCTCATGCGCTCACGGATCTCCGCCTCCGTCAGCCGTCTCCCGGACGCCTCGTCGAGCATGCCGACCGCGGAGCACAGCTGGCCCGGGGTGCAGAAGCCGCACTGGAAGGCGTCACGCGCGATGAAGGCCTCCTGGAGCGGATGCAGACCGCCGGTCGTCACGCTCCCCCTCAGTCCTTCGACCGTGACGACGCGGGCCTGGCCGGCCGCCACGGCGACGGCGAGGGCCAGGCAGCCGTAGACGCGCCGGCCGTCGACCAGCACGGTGCAGCAGCCGCAATGGCCCCGGTCGCATCCGGCCTTGGCGCCGGTCAGGCCGAGGGAGTCACGCAGGACGTCGAGGAGGGACATCCTGGTGTCGACCGTCAGACGACGGTCGACACCGTTCACGTTCAGTGTGATGTCCGCGGTGAGGTCGGCATCGGTGTCCGCGCTCTGCACGGGGCAGCACCCCCCTTCCGGGCGGACCGCAGCACTTCAGCCTATTCCGGCACCGCATGGGGCTCAACCGATGACGTAGGCGGGGGCTCCGTACGCGGAGGACTCGTCCCAGCGCTGGCTGAAGTAGACCCCGTGGAAGTCGGTGAACTGCACCGTGTCCACCCCCGTCGTATTTCCGTTCTCATCGGCGTAGTCGGGGCCGTACGAGGCCCCGTGCAGAATGCACCACTCCTCGGTGACCCGGTTGTGGAACATGACGAGCTTGCCGCGGGAGAGCGCGTCCATGACCTGGTCCGGGTAGAGCTCGGCGACGAATTCATCGCACACTTCTTCGAGGAAGGTCGCCGAACCCTCGTGGAGGGCTTGGAGCGTCAATTCCGTTCCTCTCTCCCGGACGGACATGATGGTCCAGACCTCATCCACATCACGCGGATCCGAGGTCTCGGCCGCCGCATCGGAGAACGCCTTTCGATATTCCTCCGAGTGCATACCACTGTGGAGAAGCTGCGTCACCGTGTAGTCGCCGATTGCCAGCCACCGGTACGCACTGGCCACGGCCACGGCAGCACTGACATGGGGCGACATGGTCGCGATCTTGAGGTACGGTGCGAATTCCCCCGGGAGCTGATGACTTCCCGCCTGGGAGGTTCGGTAACGGTCGTACCGCGACAACCTCGCCTTGTCCTCCGCCTCCTGCTGCGCCCCCCGGTCAGCACCGGATACCCGGAACACAGCAGCCCGGGCCATTGCCGGATTGACGCGCAGCATGCATTCCTTGACCGTTTTCTGCGTACCCTCCGGGATGCCTTCGACGAATATCTCGTCCTTGCCGTCCTGGCCCTTCACCGCCACCAGCTGTCCCGTCACCGTGTCGGGCAGCTCTTCGTTCCACTTCTTGAAGTATTCGGGATGGTGCACGAACCGCCCTCCCAGGTCACCGACCAGGATCACGCCGTAGGCCGCGATGAACGGCAGGTACTGGCCGGCGTGCGCGGCCACAATCAGCTCGTTGATCCTGCCGACCTTTTCGTCGCCGGGCAGGCCCTCCCCCTTCTTCTGCGCGGCCCGCTTGGCCTCGCGCTTCCTGTCCGACGGCCGGACCACGTCCGTGCCGTATTCGACCTTCCATGCACCACCCATCCGCTCGACGCACGGCTGGACCGACGAGCGCACACCGTCGACGACCGCCACGAGGAGCCTGCCCGCACCGAACGCTGCAGTCCTCCAGACCACGAAGCCGGTGGCGTCGCGCTGCTCCAGCCGGGCCTGCCGGCCGTACGTACCGTGATGATCGAACCTGCCCTGCGCATCACCGACGAACATCATGCTGCCGACGACGAAATAGGGAAGCTTCTTGTCCATATGGGCGCGAATGATACGCAGGTTCTCCTTGGCAACGGCCGCCTCGGCCTCCTCCCCCCAGTTCGCCCGCCACGTGCCGCGCGCCTCCTTGCCGGCCGGGACGACCTGAGAGGTCGCCACCCAATGCGTTTCCCCCTGCGGGCTGTACACGCGACCGAACAGGCCCGTGCAGAGATCGCTGTGCCGAAGCTTCGTGAGATCTCCCGGATTCCGCCAGTACGGGTTGTCCTTGCACTCGTGGGGGAATCCCTGGCAGCCGTCCTTTCGGCAGGCCCGTCGCTTGCACGGCACCAAGGTCGGACAGTCCGACGGCATGCCGGTGCACAGGAGGAGCGGGCTGGGGAGGTCCCCATGGCCGGGACGGAGGATCTTCCGTCCGGCGAAGGACGGATGAGACGCGACATCCGTAGTCGTAATACCTGGTTCGCCCCGGAGTGCCGTGTTGAGGATGGGCCGCATGTCGCCGTGGGTAGCGGTCATCGCCTTCTGGAGGGTGCCCCACACGTCGGTCTGGTTCAGATCGAGACCCCTCCCGCCGTCGGTGTAGAAATGCACGGTGCGACCGTGCGGCACGAAGATGCGCTTCGCCGCGCCGTATCCTTCCAACGCAGCCGAGTCCTCACCAAGGCTTCCGCGCCCCAAGAAAATGCCCATACCGTCTTTTCCTCGTCTTCAGACACAGTCGGTTCTCAAGCACCGTACGGATCGCCCCCAGGCGTGCAGAGGAACTTTCGGGAGGCCTCCCGGACGGGCAACGGTTCCCCTTTGCGCATCGCAGCCCGGTTCGGCCTCCTCTCACGGACCTCCCCCGGGCATGGGCCCGATCGGCGGACGAGGAGGCCGGCTGCCGTTCCCTAGGCTGCGAATGTCGGCATGCGCACGTCCTTCGCAAACGGCCGACGCGCGTAGACGGCCGCCCGCGCACCCACCCGTACGGACCGCACGACCTCCGAGGGAGCCCCCGCCGATGTCCACGCCCACCCTCCGCACCGGGACGGCACCCACCGAGGTGGACCCCCGGTGGCCGGCCCGGCTGCGCGGCATCCTCGCGGTGCTGTGCCTGGCGCTGTTCCTGGACGGCCTGGACGGGTCGATGGTCGGCGTCGCACTGCCGTCCATCGGACACGACCTGGGCATGGCACCGGCCTCGCTCCAGTGGATCGTCAACGGCTATCTGCTCGGGTACGGCGGTCTGCTGCTGCTCGGCGGCCGGGCCGCCGACCTCCTGGGACGTCGCCGGGTCTTCCTGATCGCCCTGGGCGTCTTCGCCGCCGCCTCGCTGCTCGGCAGCCTGGCCGACGGCGGCACGCTGCTGATCGTCACCCGGTTCGTCAAGGGCACGGCCGCGGCCTTCACCGCCCCCACGGCCCTGTCCCTGCTCACCACGACCTTCCCGGAAGGTCCGCAGCGCAACCGGGCGCTGGCGTTCTTCAGCCTCTTCGGCGCCCTCGGCTACTCCTGCGGCCTCGTCCTCGGCGGCCTGCTCACCAGTGCCGGGTGGCGGTACGTCTTCGTGATGCCCGCCCCGTTCGCGCTGCTGGCCCTGGCCGTCGGCTGGAAGCTGATCCCCCGCGACCGCCCCTCCCGGGCCGGGGGCCACGACCCGGCCGGTGCGCTCACCCTCGCCGCCGGCATGGTCCTCGCCGTGTACGGGGTCGTCACGGCACCGGAGCGGGGCTGGGCCTCCACCGCCACGCTCGGCGTCCTGGGTCTCGCCGTGGCGCTGCTCGTCGCGTTCGTCCTGGTCGAGAAGCGGGTGCGGCACCCCCTGATACGCCTGTCGGTCCTGCGCCGGGCGAGCGTCGTCCGTGCGAACGTGAGCATCGTGGCCCTGATCGGCTCCTACATGAGCTTCCAGTTCATGCTCGTGCTGTTCCTCCAGGACGGGCTCGGCTGGTCCCCGTTGCGGATGGCCTTCGCGCTGCTCCCGATCGGCGTCGTCGTCGCCCTCGGCTCGCCCTCCGTCGGCAGGCTCGCCAACCGCTTCGGGACCACCCCGCTGGTGCGGGCCTCCATGGTCGCGACCGTGCTGGGCTACTGCTGGTTCCTGGCCACCGCGGGCGATCCGCCGTCCTATCCGGCCACGATGCTGCCGTCGGTGCTGCTGCTCGGCGTGGGGTTCGCCCTCGGCTACAGCGCGATCATGGCCCAGGCCACCGAGGGCATTCCCGACGAGGACCAGGGCCTGGCCTCCGGGCTGATCCAGACCTCCGCGATGGTCGGCAGCGCCGTGGTCCTCGCCGTGGTCACCGGGCTGATCGGCGGCGCGGGCCACCACGGCACGGCCTTCACCCCGTACCGAGCGGGCCTGGACCTCGTCACCGCGGTCGCCGTCGTCGGCCTGCTCCTCAGCCTGGTGCCGCTGCGCAGGGCGAGGAGGGCGGGCGACGACCGTCCGGCCTGACGACGGACCTGACGACGGGGCCGACGACGACCGGCCCGCGAACGAAGGAAGGCAAGGAGACATCGTGATTCCGGCAGACGAGCGGTACCGCAAGCACCGGGTCCGGGTGGACGGCCTGGACATGGCCTACGTGGACGAGGGGCAGGGCGACCCGATCGTCTTCCTGCACGGCAACCCCACATCGTCGTACATCTGGCGCAACGTCATCCCGCACGTGGTGGACCAGGGGCGCTGCATCGCCCCGGACCTGATCGGGATGGGCGACTCGGACAAGATCCCCGGCAGCGGGCCGGACTCCTACCGGTTCGTCGAACACCGCCGGTACCTCGACGGGCTCCTCCGAGCCCTCGACGTGCGCGAGCGTGTCACCCTCGTCGTACAGGACTGGGGCTCCGCGCTGGGCTTCGACTGGGCCCGCCGCAACGCCCCGGCGGTGCGGGGCATCGCCTACATGGAGGCCTTCGTCGCCACGATCCCCTCCTGGGAGGCCATGCCCGACGAGGGCGCGGCGTTCCTCCGGACGATCCGCTCCCCGGCGGCGGAGGAGATGGTCCTCGAACGGAACTTCTTCGTCGAGGACGTCCTGCCCCACCAGGTCCTACGGGGGCTGACGGAGCAGGAGATGGCGGTCTACCGGCGGCCCTACACCGAACCGGGCGAGTCCCGCAGGCCCACGCTGACCTGGCCGCGCGAGGTCCCGGTGGCGGGTGACCCGGGGGACGTCCACGAGGCCATCACCCGCTACGCGCAGTGGCTGGCCACGTCACCGGTGCCGAAGCTGTTCGTCGAATCGGTGCCCGGTGTCATGTTCGAGGAGCACCGGGCCGTCGCCCGGTCCCTGCCGCACCAGACGCACGTGACGGTCACCGGCAGCCACATGCTCCAGGAGGACGCGCCCGACGACATCGGCGCGGCCCTCGCCACGTGGCTGCGGACGCTGCCCTGACCCGTCTCACCGCTCCGCCGGTGCGGTGAGGCGTACGACGCAGGCCTCGATCTCGGCGAGGAGGGCGACGACGGGGCCGGTCCCGCGGACCGCGCCGCGCGCCGGGGTGTCGTCGTCCGGGCGCGTGTCCAGTTCGCGCAGCCTCCGGGCGTGCAGCTCCGCGAGGTGCAGGCGCATGTCGTCCAGGGCGCCGGCCAGGGCCGCCGCGTGCGCGGCGCGTTCGTCGGGCCGGGCGGCGGTCAGGGCCGCGGACGCGTGGGCGGCGTAGGCGGGCAGACCGGGCAGGACGGGCGGCCGGGCCGCGGTGTGCGCGCCGAGGGCGTCCAGGTGGTCGGCGAGCGCGGTCAGGTCGGCGAGGACGGTGGCGGTGTGCGCGACGGCCCGGGCGTCGTGGCCGGGTTCGGTACGGGCGCGCCGCTGCGCGGTGCGGGCCTCGGCGAGGCTCTGCTCGGCCGCCCGGCGGGCCTCGTCGGTGGCGGCGGTGCGGGGTCGGGCCAGCGCCTCCAACGCCTCGTCCAGGTAGGCGGCGCAGGCCCGGGTGGCGTCGGCGGTGCGGTCGGTGAGGCGGTCGTGGTCCCAGGTGGGCCACAGGAGATGGCCGCCCAGGAGCGCGGCGGCGCTGCCGAGGACGGTCATGGCGATCCGTTCGAACGCCGCCTGCCAGGTGCCGGGTTCGGTCATGTCGCCGATCAGCAGGACCAGCGGGGTGCCGAAGAGGACCCAGAACGCGTAGTTGACGGGTCGGAGGGCGAAGCCGGCGCTGATGATCACGAACACGAGGACCGCGAGGACGGTGGGTTCGTGGACGCCGGCGATGAGGAGGGCGGCGCAGGTGCCGCCGACCAGGTTGCCGACGATGCGTTGGCCGGCGCGTTCGAGGGTGGTCGCGTACTGGGGCCGCAGGACCCTGAGGACGGCCAGCGTCGCCCATTCGCCGTGCGGCAGACCGGCGGCCCCGACCAGGGTGAACACCGCGGCGCAGACGACCGTGACGCGCAGGGCGTGGCGGTAGGTGGCGGAGCTCGGCGTCATGGCCGCGCGCAGCCGTGCGAGGTCGAAGCCGGGCGCGGGGGCGGCGGCCGGGTGGAGGCGGGTGCCGGCGGCGCCGGACAGGGTGACGGCCTGCCGGTGTGCGGCGTCGGTGGCGGTCCGGACCCGGTCCAGCAGCCGGCGCGTACGGGCGGCCTCGGCCACCAGGGCGTAGGGCTCCTGGCCGGCTGCCGCCCGGGAACGCAGTACGTCGCAGGCGAGGGCGAGTTCCGTCAGGGCCGGGCCCGGTCCCGGCTCGGGCGGGGCGGTGGTCGCCCGGCCCGGGCGGCCGAGCAGCCGTGCCACGTGGGCGAGTCGGCCGGCCAGGGCGTGAGCGGCTGCGCCGAACTGCCGGGCCACGGCCGACGGGGGCGGCCCGGCCCGGTCGAGCGCGGCGCCGAGGTCGGCCAGCGCGGTCGCCTGCCGCAGCACCGGATCGACGAGCGCGGCGATCCGTTCGTCCCCTCCGGGCCCCCGCAGCACCTCCACGTCCCGCTCCGCCCGCCGCAACGCGGCGACGACCTGCGCGTGACCGGCGGCGGGGCCCCGCCGCCCCGCACCGGCGGCATCGGGCGGCTCGGCCTCGGACGCGAGGCGGGCGAGGTGGCGGGCAGCTTCCCGGTAGGGCTCGGCCACGGCCGCCAGGGTGGCGCGCAGGCGGGGGGCGGGGGTGAGCAGGCCGGTGGCGGCGGCGTACCAGAGCCCTCCGGCGAGGACCAGCAGGGCCCCGCGTACGGCGCCGGCAGGGTCGGGGACGGTCTGCCCGGCCCCGGCCAGCAGGGCGGTCGCGGGCATGGTGCCCAGACGGGCCACCGTCCCGTGCACCGCCGCGCCCATCGCCGCCAGGAACACCAGCACCAGCAGCAGGGCCAGGGCGACCGGGAAGAGTCCGGTCGACATTTCGCCCGCCCAGAACGCGAGCGCGTTGACGGCGCCGGCCACCACCAGCCCCGCCGTGCGGCGTCCCCGGGGGCCGCCCTGGTTGGTGAACGCCGTGACGTAGGCGCCGAGGCAGGCCAGCGCCCCGGCCTCGGGCCGGCCGACCAGGGCGCCCGCCAGCAGCGGAAAGCCGACGGCCACCCCGTTGACCAGCCCCGCGAGGACCGCGGGCCGGCTGCCGGCGGCGGGCGCGAAGAGGCCGGGCAGGCGGGGCAGTCCGGGCAGGCCACGCAGAGCCGGGTGCTGGGCCCTTGGCCGAGCCGGGCGTCGGGCTCCGGTTCGGCGTCGCGGCCGCCCGGGCCGGTTCGCGGTCACTCCCGCCGGATCGGCTGCTCGGCGACGATCCGGTGACCGTCACCGGAGGAAGAACTTTCCGGTCTCATGGCCCCATATTCCCTCAAGGAGTACGAAACAGGCCGTATGCGCCCCTCTGCCGCCCGGGTCCGTACGGCGGTTCTCGCAAGGTGACGGACACTGGAGCGATGGATCAGCTCGAACGGACCGTCCGTCTCGTCCGCGACGTCGTGGGGCCGGAGCTCCTCGGCACCTACCTCCACGGCTCGGCCGTGCTCGGGGGTCTCGCCCCGGCCAGCGACCTGGACGTTCTGGCCGTCACGCGCCGGAGCCTGGGGGATCGTGAGCGGCGGGCACTGCTCGACGGCCTGCTGGAGATATCCGGGCTCACGCCCTCCGTCCGGCCCGTCGAACTCACCGTCGTCGTCCGTTCCGAGGTCCGCCCCTGGCGGTTCCCGCCGGTCGGGGACTTCCTCTACGGCGAATGGCTGCGCGAGGACCTCCGGGCAGGCGGGCCGCCGCGCCCGTGCCCGATGCCGGACCTGGCCGTGGCCCTCACGGTGGTCCTGGCGGGCGATCACCCGCTGACCGGGCCGCCGCCCGCCGAGCTCCTGGACCCCGTACCGCACGCCGACCTGGTCCGGGCGAGCCTCGCGGGTGTCCCCGAGCTCCTCACCGCACTGGACGACGACACCCGCAACGTCCTGCTGACCCTCGCCCGCGTCTGGAACACCGCGGCCACGGGGACGATCAGGAGCAAGGACGCGGCGGCCGACTGGGCCCTCGCCCACCTGCCCCCGGAACACCGCCCCGTGCTGGAGCACGCCAGGCAGCTGTACCTGACCTCCTCCTACCAGGACGAGGTCTGGAGCGCCGGGCTGAGGGCCCGGGTGCGCCCGCACGTCGACGCCGTGCTCGCCCGCATCGACGGCCTGCGCGGGCGTCGGGACGGGAGTCGGGACGGGAGTCGGGACGGGCGTCAGGACGGGCGTCAGAAGGACACCGTGTAACGGCCCAGCTTCTGGACGGCCAGGCGGAGCTGGTGCTGCTGCATCCCGCCGACCACGTTGTCGGGGGCGGCGTGGATGCGCCACTCCTCCTCGTACCCGGGGGCCGGCAGGTAGACGACCAGGATGCCGGTGCCGAAGTCCTCGGCGTCCCGGCGGGCCTTGACGTACCGCTTGTTCACGGGCGCATGGTCCCCGAACTTCGGGTCGCGGGAGAGCAGGAGCATGCCGTCGGCCATCGTGTAGTGGAGTTCGTTGATGTTGTTCCGCGGGTCGGCGAGATGGGTGGCGGGAGGGACCTCGTTCAGTGCGCGCCGGTTCGCGTCGCGGGCGGCCTCCGTGTCGAACTCCCAGTCCCTCCCTCGTGGTTCCGTCCGGCAGAACTTCTCGGCGTAGCTGGTCCGTACGGGGGGCGGTCCGCCGTGCGGATCGGTGGTGAAGATGACCTCGTGCGCCCAGGCCGGGGCGAGGGCCCGCGTGAAGAGGTTCCGCTGAGCACCGGTCAGGTCGCACCTCAGCACGAGAGCCGGACTGTTGGTACGGGGGCTCGCGTGGTGCACGGTGAGTTCGCCGCGGACGAGGGACCGGTCGCGGTCGAGGGTCTGCCGGACGGACCTGCTGTGGCGGCGGAAGTCCTCGTACCTGGAGAGCAGGAGCAGTCCTCGGCCGAGGGCGAAGTGGACGGTGCCGCCGTCCTCGGTCCCTTCCAGGGCGGCCTTGTTCCTCCGCTCGATGTCCGCCCTGGGGTCGCGGCCCGCTTCGTCGCGTGTCCGTGCCGGCCTGGCCCGTGCCGGGGCCGGGGTGACCTTGGTGAACTTGGCGCTGAGGACCAGGCGCACCTCGCCGCCGACCTCGTACTGCTCCAACAGCCCCAGGACGCCGTCGCAGCGGTGTCTGAGCCCCTGCTGGATCTCCTCCTGCGTGGTGGGACATCTGCCCGGGGTGCCGTGGCACAAACGGAGCGGATCCTCCAGTCCGTGGCAGCCCGCCAGCATCACCCCGCGCCCCGAGAAGACGTCCAGGAGGGTCGGGTCCTCGAACGCCTCGTCGTAGTGCAGTGCCAGGTGGTTGGGTGCGGGCTCGTCGCACGTGAACCGGCCGTGGGACAGGGCGAACCTCGTCCATTCACGGTCGTCCGGGCCGTACCACGCACCCTGGTCGAGGGCCCAGACGTCGATCGCGAGGCCCGGGGGGATCACGACCTCCTCCATCAGCCGGGGCGGGACGCCCTCGCCGGCACTCAGCCCTCGGCCCAGCACAAAAGTGAACATAGCGTCATATTTCCCTGAATCGAACGAATATCGCCACGATGCTGTCAGTCATCGGCCATGGCGGTACGCCCGTCGAGGTCGGCATCGGGGAAGGCCGCACTTCCCCTTCGGACAGGCACCGGGCCATGGGGAAGGCTGGCCCATCGGATGCCTCTTGGCGCACGTCCCGGCCCGGCACCGCGCATTAGCGTGTCACGTCGCCGGCATCCGAGAAGAAGATCTAGGTGGGCACTCCATGCAACTCCTCGAATCGTTCGACGTGCCTGAGGTACTGCGCGGCACGGAATGGAATCCGTGGTTCACGCGGAAGAACCACGAGATCCTGGCCGGCCTCACCCCCCTCCAACTGGCCCCCGAGTACTTCGGGCGCGAAGCCGGAGAGCCCGTGGTGAACGCCTTCAGGTTCTCCTGTCACGCCTATCTCCACCAGCAGACCGGCGTACCGGCGACACCGGACATCGAGGACAGGCTCTTCTTCGGTCCACTGACCGGCTGGACGGAGGAGAACCCGAACGACCGCTCCGTCGCCCAGACGATGAAGGTCGACGAGGACCAGTTCACCAGGCTCTATCAGCAATTCGTGGACGCCTTCGGACGGCACGCCGAAGGCCTCGGGGACGCCTCGCCGCTCTTCGGGGCACAGCTCCGTCTGACCTCCTTCGACATCCCGCCGATCCTGCACGCGACCTCGTGGGACGAGCGGTTCACCGTCGAGAACCACATGGTGGTCAGCAGCATGGACCTGTCGGCGCTGGCCTCGGGGCGCCTTGACGCCACGACAGGAACCGACGGTCCGGAGATTGCGACGGCGTTCAGGCTCTACTGCCGGGAGTACTTCAGGGAGGCGGCCGGCCGGAGTCGTCTGGACCCGCGCATCGAGGAGGCGCTGCTCTGCGACGAGCTGGGCGGATTCCCGATTCCCGCCGCTGCCGCAGTAGGCGTCACGGACGAGTTCTTCGAGGGACTGTACGGGCTGTTCTCCGACGCCTTCGGGCGGCGTGCGAACGCCCTGCTCTACGACCGGCACGGAGGTGCCGAAGCATTCGCGGCAGCGCGCAGCGAGCGGGCACAGCAGGAGTGGCCGCGCCGGCAGGCCCGGGCGGACGAGGCCCGACGCAAGGCCGCTGCCGAGGCCGACGCGGCGGCGCGAGCCCGTACGGCGGAGGCCGAGGCGGAGCGGGTCCGCCGGGCAGCGGCCGAGCGGGAGCGGGCCCGCACGGTGGAGGCTCTGCGCGCGGCAGGAGCCCCTGCGCTCGAACGGGCGCGGAACCGGGAATCGCCCAAGGAGCGACAGGACCGGGAGGAGCAGGAGGCCAGGGCTCGGGCCGCAGCCGTCACAAGGGCGGAGGAGGACCGGGCCGCGATGTGGAAGGCCCGGAAGGCCGAGGGACAGAAGCGGCTGGAGCAGATCCGGGCGGCGCGGGCCGCGGAGGAGTCGAAGGCCGACCGGGCCCGGGAGGAGAAGCAGCGCCGGGAGGCGGCCGACCGCGCACTGGCCAAAGCCCAGATCGAAGCTGAGCGTGCGGCCCGGCTGGCCGCCGAGGAGACCCGGCGCGCGGAGGAAGCGGCCAAGGCCCGGGCCGCGCAGGAAGCCCTGCGTGCGGCGGAGCAGGCCGTCAAGGCCGAGGAGGAGCGGGAGCGCAGGGTCGCACGGCGTGCCGCACACGAGGTGAAACAGAGGGAGCGCACGGCCCGGCGCGAAGCCGCCGTGCGCGAGGCCGGGGCAGCGCACGAGGACGCGCCCTCGGTCGAGTTGCTGGACATGGAACAGAAGGCGCGCAGGTTGCGGAGCAAGGTCCGGTCCCTGCGCGAGTCGGGCACCGATCAGGCCGAGTTGCAGGAGAGGGAACAGGAGCTCGCCGTCACGGTCCGTAGGGTGAAGGCGCTCAGGAGGCGGCTCGGGCCCGGCCCGGACATCGCACCGGCCGGAACCGAGCACCTGGGCTCGGTCGACACGGACCAGCTCAGGGACGAGCTCGGGTACGAACCGCCCGAACCGTACAGTGAGGACATCTACACATTCAGGTACAACCAGGCAATTTACGACTACCACGCCATCCGCAAGGAGCGCCCGGATGTCAGGTCGCTGCGAGAAGTACTCGACCTCGTGATGCACCGGCTGAGCATCGCGAACGAGCCGCTGGCCCAGCGGATCAGGCAAGACCTGAAGACGTACGTGCAGGACCGCGTACGAAGGCAGGGGCAGGCCGCCGGTGGGAACGCCCGGTCCGGCGGCACCGGCACCGGAGCCGGCACCGGGCGCAGTGGTTCCGGACGGTAAGGGCTGCACCGGCCGTACCGCCGGATCGGCCGTACCGCCGCACCGGCCGTACCGCCGCACCGGCCGTCCATCCGCTCAGAAAGGCAGACCCATGGGCTACGTCCTGCTGGGACACGGCATCCTCGACCTCGACCCCACGGTCACACCCCCCGACATGGAGATCGTGGCGGTCGGCCCGAACAGAACGATCCAGTTCTCCTCGGACACGGGCCAGTCGCTCTGGTACGGCGCGGCCGAGCTCGACGGCTGGGGGCAGGCGCAGGCTCCTTGGCCGCCGCTCGACAGCAGCAACGTGACGTACAACTTCGCCCTCCACTCCGCTCCCGAGGAGTGGCCCGAGGTACTCGTCAACGATCCGCACTTCGGCGGCCATCAGCTGATCCGCCCCGGCATCGGCGACCTTCCCGATCCGCTGCTCATGTGCACCGGCACCCGCGCGACCTGTCCGACCGATCCCCGCCAGGTGGCCGAAGGCGCGGTGCACCACTGCGAGGGCGTCCTCGGCCGCGAGGACCTCCAGGGCGATCTGTTCTGGCTGGCCTGCACGGCGATCGAGACCGACGCCGAGGAAACGGCGAGCTACCACCCCGAGCTGGGAGCGGTGGTCGACGCCGTGCTCGACGGCAGGCTGACCGATGTGCCGCTGGGCGGGGAGCCGGACTGGCCCCGCGCGTCGGACCAGGAGGCCATCGCCCGCGTCAACCGTGCCAATGTGGAGCGCGCCTACTCGGGGCAGAGCATGCCCTTCCGTCTCGCCGGCTCCGCGCTCTTCCTCGGCCTCGGACACGACACCGAGCACACGGAGTACGCGCGGATCCAGGAAGGCTCCGTCCGGGGCGGCCTGACGGTCCATCACGAGCACGCCGACGTCCCCTACCCCGTCGCCAGGTTCGAGGTCCACCGTTGTCCCGCCGGGAAGGAGGAGCTGATCAGGCGCGCCCTCGCCCGGGTCCGGCCCGACTACGAGGTCGTGTTCACGTCCTGACGGGTCCTGCGCCGGTCCCGGTCGTTCCCGCTGAGCCTGCGGTAGATGCCGGCGAGGGAGTCCACGACGTCTTCGAGGACGGTCCGCCCCAGGTCTGCGCGGAAGGAGCGCAGGCTGCTGCCGAGCGCTGCGAGGTCGTCCGTCACGAGGTCGTCCCGCTCTCCTGCGAGGCGAGCATCCAGCAGGAGGCTCGCCATGTCCTCGGCGGGGCCGAGGTCGACCGGGGCGTCCCGGCGGTGGGCCTCTTCCCTGACCGCCCGGGAAAGCCGCCCCAGGGCGTTGCGGAGGACCTCGCGCGTCTGTGCTTCCAGCACGGCCCGGACGAAGGTGTCGATCGCTGCGGCCAGTTCCGTCGCGAGCCCTTCGGCCAGTTCCTCGCGGAGCATGTCCTCCACGCTCACGGAACGGCCCGCGTCGGCCCGGTCCTGCAGGGGGACCTCGATGCTCTGGAGGAACCGGTCCGGGTCGCGGCCGACGAACCGCCGTACGACGCCGGGCACGAAGTCCCGGGCCCAGTCCGGCAGTCCGGTGCGCACCGCTGCTTCGGTACGGTCCCGCAGGGCGGTGGCCAGCACGGTCTCGGCGCTGATCAGCAGCGCCCACTGCCGGACCGTCTCCCGGTCCATGAACTGGAGGGTGCCGTACTCCATCCAGTACAGCTCCTCGCCGGCATGGCCGGCGAGGATGCCGTCGCACGTGTGGGCCGCCCCGGCCTCGACCTGTTCCGCGGTGGTGGGGCAGGCCCCGGTGGTGTCGGTGCAGAGATGGACGAGGTCCCCGTGGTCCACCGTGCCGGGCAGGACCAGGGTGTGTCCGCCGACCTGGACCTCGTCGTCGGACAGGCCCTCCAACAGCACGAGCGCCAGGTTGGGCAGCTCGTCGCCGCCGCGGAGCTCCGCCACCTCGTCCATCTGGTCCCAGATCGACAGCTCGTCCGCGCCGAAGAGCACCGTGTCCGCCGTGCAGTGGTGCACCACCGTCCCGCGGGGGACCACCACCCGCTCCGGTACCCGGTCGTCGAGGTCGCGAGCCTGGCCTAACAGCACGTACGGCATGGAGCCGCCCTTCCGTCCGAAAAGATCAACCGCCCCGATGCTGTCCGGTACCGCCCACCGACACGTGCCCTTCCGGGCACCACTTCAGGCGGCCGACCGTTCCCCTTCCGGCCGCTCGGCCGCGGCCGGACCCGCCGGGGTCAGGTGGCCGCCGTGGGCCAGGGCCGCGAGGGCGGCCGCACAGCCCGCGCCGGTGGCGGCCAGCACGGTCCACACCAGCCAGGGGGCACTGGTGCCGACGGCGTCCCACAGGGCGCCCAGGGCGAGGTTGCCGACGGTGATGCCGAGACCGGTGACGGTGTTGTAGAGGCCGTAGTGGGTGGCGACCAGACGGTTCCCGCAGAGGGAGACGATCGTGTCCATCTCGAACGGGTAGACCAGGGCTCCGGCCGCCGCGAGGGCCGCGACCGACAGGAGCAGGGCCACCGGCATCCCGGCCCGGGACGTCACGGGGGTGACGGCCAGGGGGACGTAGGCCGCACCCGTCGCGGCGCAGCCGGCCACCAGCGCCCGGTGGGAGGTCAGGCGCCGGGTGGCCCACCCGGTCAGCCGCAGCTGTCCGGCGACCGCCACGGCGGCGGAGAGCACGAACAGTCCGCTCGTCACCTTCGTGCCGTCCTCGCCCAGGGCACCCTGCGCGGCCAGGGGCAGCACCAGGTAGACCTGGAAGGTCAGGACGTAGGAGCCGGTCATTGCCGCGGCGAACAACAGGAAGGGGCGGTGGGAGACGACCTGCCGCCACTGGCCCCACACCGAGAGCGTGCCGGCCGGCGCAGCGGGGCCGCCCACCGCTCCGGAGCCGCCGCCCTCCGGCGTGGGGGCGTGGCGGGGCGGCAGGGCGCGGGCCTGGAGCACCGTCAGACCCGCGAAGATCACGGCCGCGGCCGTGCAGACGGCACGGAAGTCGACGGCCAGCAGCCCCAGTCCGACGACCGGGCCGAGCAGCATGCCCGCCTGGTAGTAGACGTTGAACGTGGCGAAGGCCGCCACCCGGCGGGGGCCCGCCTCGGCGGCGAGGTAGGCGCGTACCGCGGGGTTGAACAGGGCTCCGGCGAGCCCGGTCGCCGCCGAGGCGACGAGCAGGGCGGGGAGGCCGTCGGCCCAGCCCAGCAGGGCGAAGCCGACGGTCCGCAGCAGGCAGCCCGCCATGATCGGGGCCTTGTAGCCGAAGCGGTCGGCGAGGGTGCCGCCGATGAGGAACATGCCCTGCTGGGAGAGGTTGCGCACGCCCAGGACCAGGCCGACGGCCCAGGCCGCGAGGGCCAGGTCGCCCGCGAGGTGGGCGGCGAGGTAGGGCATGAGCATGGAGAAGGCGAGGTTGATGGCGAACTGGTTCACCATCAGCAGCCGTGCGGCGGGAGGGAACGAGCGGGTCTGCGTCAGGAGCTGCTTCACCGGGCGTCCGCCGCCTTGGGTCCCCGCGCCCCGCCGACGCCCGGGTCCGTACCCCGGCACGTCGGCGGGGCGCGGGGACCCAAGGCGGCGGACGCCCGGTG
>NZ_RPRY01000689.1 GCF_003949795.1 Streptomyces sp. WAC06614 | reverse complement strand
GCGCAGCAGCAGAGCGGCGTTGACGGTGTCGATCTCCTCGTCCCGCAGCCCGCCCCCGCCGACGACGACCGCGCCCTGCAGCGCCGGCTGGGTGCGCACGACGCCCGGCCCGGGCTGCGGGACGAGGAGATCGACACCGTCAACGCCGCTCTGCTGCTGCGCCGTCCGCTGCTGGTGTCGGGTCCTCCCGGGGTGGGCAAGTCCACCCTCGCCTACCTCGTCGCCCGCGAACTCGGCCTCGGCCGGGTGCTCCAGTGGGGCATCGTCAGCCGGACCACGCTGCGCGACGGTCTCTACGAGTACGACTCCATCGGCCGGGCCCAGGCCATCGCGGCCTGGCGAGCGGGCGCCGACCGCCAGGACCCGGACGTACCGCACCGGCCCGGCAGGGCCGTGCCCGACGGGCCGTCCGGGCCGGGCGGGCCGTCCGGGCCGGTGGGTCGACGTTGGCGCCCGTCGGGGCGCACCTGGTGATCGGCCCCGAGGAGCCGGACCCCCGGCTGGCCGCGGCCCTGAGCGGGCTCGCTCCGCTGCCCGACGCGGTGCTGGTGCTGGCCGCCGCGTCCGACGCGGCGCAGGTGCTCCGCCGGGACCTGGCGAACCTGGTCGCCCTCAGCACGGGCCGCGGCGCGGCCCGGCTGGTCCTGGCCGCGTCCGGCCTCGCCGCGGCGTCCGGCCCGGACGGCTTCCGTCCGCTCGAACGGCTGGCCGCGGAGGCCCGGTTCCCCGTGATCGCCCCCGACGGCATGGTCGACATCGGCCCCGACGGCTCCGTCCGGATCGGCCCGCCGGGCGGCTGGTGGCTGGCGGAACCGGGTGCACCCAGCAGGCCGTTGGGCCCGGCCTGGCCACCGAAGGTGCCGGGCGACGGCCCCGGCACGGACCCGCCGGCCGACGTCCTGCCGGGCAGCCAGGCGTACGCGCCCCGGCCGGTGCCGGGCGGGATCTGGTTCGGGCCGGTGCCGGCGGAGACCGAGGCGCTGATCGGCGTCCGGCCCGGCGACCTCCTCGTCGGCGTGGGCACACCGCACCGGCCCGCCCTCACCGCGGCCGAACTGCTGGACCCCGTACGGCTGGAACCCGTACGGGAGGCCACCGCGGCCGGGCTCCGTCCGCTGCTCAGCGCCCCCTGGGCCGACCCGGCCGCCCTCGTCGGCATGGCCGCCGCGCTGGCCGTCCGGCTCGGCCGGGACGTCCACGCGGCCAACGGCCTGCCGGTGCGCA
>NZ_RPRY01000688.1 GCF_003949795.1 Streptomyces sp. WAC06614 | reverse complement strand
CCCCGGCACCCGCCGCCCCTGCCGCCCGCCAGGAGCAGACCCCGGAGCCGGCGCCGGCTCGTGCGTCGGCTCCTGCGGGGGCGTCGACGCCGCTATCGGCTCCGGGGTCGGCACCGGCTCCGGGGTCTGCTCCTGGCGGGCGGCAGGGGCGGCGGGTGCCGGGGCGTGGGCGGAGGCTGCCGGTTGCGGGGCCGGGCCCGAAGCCGAAGCGGAAGCCGAAGCCGGTGCCGGTGCCGAAGCCGTGGCCCGTGCGGTCGGGTGCGGGGCCGACGCCGTGGTGCGTGGGGCCCGTTGGGGAGCCGGTGCCGCCGTCCGGAGGGTGGGTTGCGGGGCCGGTGCCGTGGTCCGCGGGGCCGGTCGGGGCGCCGCGGCCGAGGCCCGGGCCGCCGTCCGCAGGGACGGTCGGGGGGCCGGCCGGCCGGCGGGCGCGGCGTCGGCGGAGGACATGCGGTCGAGCAGACCCGTGAACACCGCCTGGAGCTGCTGCCCGGGCGAGACGCCGAGGTCCGCCTTCAGCTTCCTGCGCGTGGCGTCGTAGAGGGCCAGTGCCTCCGCCTGCCGGCCCTCCTGCCGGTGGCAGAGCATGAGCAGCCGGACCAGGGACTCGCGCAGCGGGTTCTCCTCGACGGCCTCGGCCAGCCGCGGCACGGCCTGGGCCCCCTGCCCGATCCGCAGCAGTCGCTCGCCCAGCAGCTCCAGGGCGCGCAGCCGGGTCTCCGCCAGCCTGGTGCCCGCGCCGCCGCGCAGCGACTCCGACTCGCAGTCCTCCAGGGCCGGGCCGCGCCACAGGTCGAGCGCCGACCCCAGCAGGCGTATGCCCTCGTCGTCCGGGGCGTCCCGCGCCGCCGCCACGAGGTCCTGCATGTGGTGGACGTCCACCCGGGACCGCTCGGCCATCAGCGTGTAGCCGGGCGCCTGGGTCACCAGTCGCATGGTGCCGTCCAGCCGCGTACGGAGACTGGCGATGTGCCCGTGGAGCGCTGCCCTGGCGGTCGGCGGCGGCGCCTCGTCCCAGACGAGGTCGAGCAACCGTTCCACGGGCACGACCCGGTTGAGGTTCAGCGCGAGCGCGGCCAGGACCGCCCTGCGCCGGGCACCGCCGATGGCCACGGGACCACCGTCCTTGCAGCGCAATTCCGACGGCCCGAGGAGCAGCAGTCTCATGTTCCCCACCTTCACCAGCCGTTTCGCGAAGCGAGCGGAACCCCCACCCCGCACACGCCCCCCGTG
>NZ_RPRY01000687.1 GCF_003949795.1 Streptomyces sp. WAC06614 | reverse complement strand
GAGGGGTGGGGGCCGCCGGTGACGACGGAGCGGCCGGGGGCTGCTGCCCGTACTCGTGCCGGTACACGGACTGTCCTTAAATATCGATTACATCCCTTTTGCCCCGTCCCACCCTACGGGGTCCCCGGCGGAACCGCCTCGTCCGGCCCGCCGTCAGGCGGTCGCCCCGGTGGGGCCTGCGTCGTCGGCCGGGGCGGGGGCGGACCCGGTGAAGGCCGTGCCGAAGACGGCGTGAGCGCCGTTCAGGTAGCGCCGTACGGTGGCGCGTTCGGCCGGGTCGAAGGTGTCGGCGAGGTGCAGCAGGCCCTCGATCAGCGGGCCGAAGAAGGACTGCCCGAGGGCGACCGCCTCCGGCGTCACCCGGAGCAGCACCCGGCGGCGGTCGCGCGCGTCGCGGACCCGGGCCACGTGGCCGAGGCGTTCGAGCCGGTCGATGACGGCGGTGGTCCCGGCCGAGTTGAGGGCGAGCCGGGCGCCCAGCAGCCCGGCGGTGGCGGCCTCGCCGGCGCGGTCGGCGTCGAGCAGGCAGATCAGGGCCCGTACGTCGGTGGGGTGCATGCCGTGGCGCGCGGCGAACTCGCCCTGCCGCAGCCCGAATTCCACGCTGACCGCACGTAGCAGGTGGACCAGCTGCTCCCGGTCGTCGCCGCCGGCCGGTGCCCGATTGTCGTCCATGTCGCTCCCGTCTACGATCTCTCGCTGAGCGAGATTATCGCCCAGCGAGCAAGCAGGAACGAGGAAGAGGAAAGAGGTCCTGGCCATGGCCGCTGCCACGGTGCTGCCCCCTGCCTTCCGTACCGCCTACGACGCCGTGCTCCAGGGCTGGCCGGGTCCGGTCGACGTCACCGAACTCCCCACGCCCTACGGCCCGACCCGGATCAACAGCGCCGGCCCGGTCGGTGCCCCGCCGGTGGTCCTGCTGCCCGGCGGCGGCGCGACCTCCACGGTATGGGGCCGGACGGTCGCGGCCGGCCTCGGCCGGACCCACCGGGTCCACGCCGTGGACCTGGTGGGCGACCCGGGCCTGAGCATCCCGTCCCCGCAGGCCCCGCTCCGCCGCGTGCCCGACCTGGTGGGGTGGCTGACCGCGGTCCTGGCCGGGGTGTCCCCGGGCGGCACCCCGATCACGCTGGCGGGCCACTCCTACGGCGCGTGGGCAGCGGCCATGGCCAGGACCTCTTTCCTCTTCCTCGTTCCTGCTTGCTCGCTGGGCGATAATCTCGCTCAGCGAGAGATCGTAGACGGGAGCGACA
>NZ_RPRY01000686.1 GCF_003949795.1 Streptomyces sp. WAC06614 | reverse complement strand
CGCGCTCGGCGTCGGTGAGCTCGGCGATGTTGTCGTAGAAGCCGGGGATCGTCACCCGCTCGTCGGCGTCGTGCAGGGCGGCGACCAGGCGGGCGGCGACGGTGGCCGGGTTGGGCACGGCGCCGCCCGCCTGGTCGCCCCACAGGTAGGCGGCGGTCTCCACGCCCTTGAGCAGCAGGTCCAGCTCGACCTTCTCGTTCGGCGCGTGCCAGCCGTCGGACGGCACCGAGATGCCGAGGAAGAGCACCGGGGCGCCGAGGACGTCCTGGAGGTCGGCGGCCGGACCGGAACCACCCTCACGCGTGAACCGGACCTTCTGGCCGAACGCGCGGCCCATGGCCCGTACGACGGACTGGAGGGCCGGGTGGTCCAGCGGGGTCAGGCAGGGGCGGGTCGGGGCGCCGAAGACGATCGAGTGCCGGATCCCGGCGGGGATCCGGGCGGCCACCCAGTTGCGGACGGCGGCCTCGACCTCGTACGGGTCCTGGCCGGAGACCAGCCGGAACGAGAGCTTCAGCTGCGCGGAGGACGGCACGATCGTCTTGCCGCCGGGCCCCTGGTAGCCGCCGCCGATGCCGTTGACCTCGGCCGTCGGACGGGCCCAGACCCGCTCCAGGGTGGAGTAGCCGGCCTCGCCGAGGGTGGCGTGCGACTTGGCGGCGCGCAGCCACTCGGCCTCGTCGAAGGGCAGCTCGGCGATGAGCTCGCGCTCGGCGTCGGTGAGCTCGGCGATGTTGTCGTAGAAGCCGGGGATCGTCACCCGCTCGTCGGCGTCGTGCAGGGCGGCGACCAGGCGGGCGGCGACGGTGGCCGGGTTGGGCACGGCGCCGCCGAAGGCGCCGGAGTGGATGTCCTGGTCGGGGCCGTGCAGCTCGATCTCGCAGTCGGCGATGCCGCGCATGCCGGTACAGACGGTGGGGGTGGTCTCGGACCACATGCCGGTGTCGGAGACGATCACGACGTCGGCGGCGAGCCGGGCCGCCCCGCGCTCGACGAGGTCGCGGAAGTGGGTGGAGCCGGACTCCTCCTCACCCTCGATCAAGAGCTTGAGGTTGACGGCGGGGGCGGTACGGCCGGTGGCGGCGAGGTGGGCGCGCACGCCCAGGGTGTGGAAGAAGACCTGGCCCTTGTCGTCGGCCGCGCCCCGGGCGTACATGCGGCCGTCGCGGACCACCGGCTCGAAGGGGTCGGTGTGCCAGCCGTCGGCGCGGGCGGCGGGCTGGACGTCGTGGTGGCCGTAGACGAGGACGGTGGG
>NZ_RPRY01000685.1 GCF_003949795.1 Streptomyces sp. WAC06614 | reverse complement strand
GGGGCGGGGCGCTCCCGGCGCGGGGGCCGCGCCGGGGAGTCCGTATCGGCCTCCAGGTACGGCGTGGCCGCGCCCGCGGTCAGGGCGAGGACCGCCCACGCCGCCGGCCACCACCGTCGGCGCCGTCCGCCGTGGACCGGTCTGCTCATCGCCTCCGCCACCCTCCCCGGCGCGCCGGACCTCTTGTGCCGTGCCCGCCGGAGTCCGTTCAACGTCAGAGCGCGACGAGGGTCACCTCGGTGGCCTTGACGCTCGTCCAGATCTCCGAGCCGTCCTTCAGGCGGAGTTCGGTCGCCGCCTCGGGGGTGATCTCCGCGACCAGCTCGGGGGCTTCGGGGGAGGTGATCAGGACGCGGAGGCGGCTGCCCACCGCGGTGATCTCGCGGACGGTGCCCGGCCAGACGTTGCGCGGGCTGCCCGCCGGGCGGGAGCGGTGCACCGACACGGCCTCGGGGGCGATGATCGCCAGGGCTCCGGTGCCCTCGGGCAGGGCCTCGGCGACGACCAGGCGGCCGCCGTCGGCCAGGGACAGGCCGCCGGCGGTGGCCGTGCCGGGCCAGGCGTTGCGGCCCAGCATGCGGGCCACCCAGGGCGAGCGGGGGTGCCGGGTGACCTCGGCCGGGGCCGCGTCCTGCAGGGCCCGGCCGTCCGCCAGGACCAGGACCCGGTCGGCCAGCGACACCGCCTCGACCGGGTCGTGGGTGACGATCAGGCAGACCCCGTCGAACCCGGCCAGATGCGTCCGCAGCATGTGCCGCACCTGGGCCCGGGTGGTCTGGTCGAGGGCGGCCAGCGGCTCGTCGAGCAGCAGCAGCCGCGGCCGGGCCGCCAACGCCCGGGCCAGCGCGACCCGCTGGGCCTGCCCGCCCGACAACTGGGCCGGCCTGCGCCGCGCGAGCCGGCCGACCCCGAGCCGGTCCAGCCAGGCCTGCGCCTCCCGCCGGGCCTCGGCCCGCGGCACGCCCCGCGCGCGCAGCCCGTACGCGGTGTTGGCCAGCGCCGACAGGTGCGGGAACAGCGCCCCGTCCTGCGGGACCCAGGCCACGCCGCGCCGGTGCGGCGGCAGATCGGTCACCTCCACGTCGCCCAGCCGCAGCACGGCCCGGGACCGCGGGGTCAGGCCCAGCAGGGCCCGCAGCAGCGTGGTCTTGCCGGCCCCGTTCTCGCCGACGACGGCGATGGTCGTGCCCGGCTCGGCCGCCAGGTCCAGCCGGTTGAAGCCGGTCACCTCGGCGCGCAGCGGCCACCGCCCCCCGCCGTCGGCC
>NZ_RPRY01000684.1 GCF_003949795.1 Streptomyces sp. WAC06614 | reverse complement strand
CCCAGCGCAGCCAGGTCCGCCGCCCCGCCCGGACCCACAGCAGGGTCGCCGCGTGCGCGGGCAGGATCAGCAGGGACAGCCAGTTCAGCAGGGCGCAGACCAGCACCGTCAGCGCGTACGCCGCCCAGCCCGGCCACCGCTGCCACCGGCTCCGGGCGGGGACCGGGCCCGGCCCGCCGTCGCCCCCGGCCGGTTCCGGCTCCAGTGCCCGGACCAGCAGCAGGGTGGCGACCGCCGCCCCGGCAGTGACCAGTGCGTACGGGCGGCCCTCCTGGAGGTGGAACTGCACGGCCGGCAACAGGCCCAGCGCCAGCCCGGCGCCCAGCCCGGTCCACCGCCCCGCCCGCCCCGGCCCGGCCAGCCGCCGCCCGGTCACCGCGACCGCGGCGGCCGCCCCGGCCAGCGCCAGCACCGACGGCAGCCGCAGCGTCGTCGTACCGGCCCCGAACACCTCGAACAGGCCGTGCATCAGCAGGTAGTACAGCCCGTGGACGGCGTCGACCTGGTCCAGCATGTGCCAGATCGCGCCCGCCGGACGCTGCGCCACCTGCCAGGTCGCCGCCTCGTCCCGCCACACGCTGTCCTGCCGGGAGAGCCCCCACAGGCCGAGGGCGAGCGTCCACAGCGCGGGTACGAGGGGCACGGTCAGGGCGGCGTACCGGGCCCGTCGGCCGTCGGCTATGTCGGAAGTCATGAAAACGAACGGGTCCTCGACGGTCGGCTCGGGCGGAAGCCACCAGTCTATGGACGCCGCGGAGGAGTGCCGGACCACCTGTTGTGCACGACGGAGCGTGGGCGGCGCCGCCGCCCGCCCCTAGCCTCGCCGCAAGGAACGAACGAGGGGCGGTACCGCAGGTGAACTGGCTGATCCACGACTACCGCGAGAGCGATCTCGCCGCCGTCGTCCATCTCATCGACACCACGGCCGAACTGGGCCAGGAGTCGGTCTTCTCGCTCGCGGAGTGCATCGGCGCCCTCACCGACCGCCAGCCCGCGGTCGTCGCCGTCCACCAGGGCGTGCCGATCGGCGCGGCCCTCGCCTGCGTCACGGGGGAGCGCGCCTGGGTGATGCGGATCGCGATCTCCGCCGGCTGGCGCGGCCGCGGCCTGGCCAGCGCCCTGCTGGTGGAGCTGGAGCGGCGGCTGATCGCCGCCCGGGTGGGCCGGATCGCCTACGTCCTGCCCGAGGAGGAGCTCCTGGGGGAGGGGCTCCTCAACGCCGGCTACACCCGGCAGCCCGCCGTGGCCTACTTCGAGAAGACCGAGCCGCTGCACGGGC
>NZ_RPRY01000683.1 GCF_003949795.1 Streptomyces sp. WAC06614 | reverse complement strand
GAGACGTCGAGGGGCTCGGCGCCGCCCCCGGGACCCGGGCCGCCGCCGAGCCCCTCGACGTCTCCGCCTACCGCCGCACCGAGCTCGCCCGGCTCGCCTGGCCCGAGGCCGCCGGGACCACCCCCGAGCAGCGCGAGGCCCTGGAACTCGCGGTCCGGCACCGGCTCGGCGTGCCCGAGCTGGCCGCCGTGCTCGGTACCGGCGCGGCCAACGCCCGGGAACTGCTCTCCGGCGCCGCCTGCGAGGTCGAGCGCACCCGGGCCGCCCTCGCCGTGGTCGAGACCGGCGGGTGCCCCGCCGTCTCCCGGCTCACCGGAGACAGCCAGCTCCTGCTGTCCACCACCCTGCGGGCCGAGCTGGTGCGCCACGTCGACGACTGCCCGCGCTGCCGCCGCGTCGCCGAACGCGTCGGGGCCCGCGCCCCCTGGCCCGGCTCCGGCACCACCGACACCGCCGCCCTCCCGCTGGTGCCGGCGCCCCGCCGCGCCGTGCACGCGGCCATGGTGCGCGCCGGGCGCCCGCGCGGCCGGTCCGCACGCCCCCGGTTCGACCGCACCGGCTTCCCCATGGACCCGCGCGACCGCGCCGCCCGCCGCGACCGGATCCGGGCCCGCGCCGTGACCACCACCGTGGTCGCCACCGTCGTCGCCGCGCCCGTCCTCGCGCTGTGGGCGGCGTACCGCGGGGGCCCGAGCACCGAGGACCACACGGTTCCCGGTCACACGCGGATCTCCGCGAGCGAGTCCGAGGCGCCGACCGCGCGGACCGACGGCCGCCCCCTCACCGCCTACGAGAACGCCGGCAACGCCGCCCGCTCCGGCGCCGGGTCCGGCTTCGGCGCGGGCGCCGACGGCCCGGACGTCTCGGTCGAGATCCTCAGCAGCGGGGCGCCCACGCCCCCGCCGGGCTCCGCCCCGCCGACCACCGGCCCCGGCCGGGTCACCGTGAGCGCCGTCTCCCGCGGCGGGACCACGCTCCTGAGACTGACCGCGTCCGGCGGCGCACCCGTCGACTGGTACCTGTGGTCGGACGCCTCCTGGCTGCACGCCGACCGGACCTCGGGACGGCTGGCCCCGGGGGAATCGGTCACGGTACGGATCACCGTGGACCCGGCCGCCCAGCCGGCGGGCCCGTGGACCGCCCGGGTCGGGGTGGAACCGGGCGGCGCGGTGCTCGCCGTACGCGGCAGCGGACGGGCCGCCGAGACTCCGCCGGGCACGACCCCGCCGGCGAGTCCGCCCGCGACGAGCCCGTCGCCGACCCCGCCGGCGAGCCCCACGC
>NZ_RPRY01000682.1 GCF_003949795.1 Streptomyces sp. WAC06614 | reverse complement strand
CTTCGTGCTTCGATATTGTCTGATCTTGATCAGGTTGGTCGCGATCCGGTGTCGGCAGGGTCGGATGTGGATAAGGGACAGACGGGGTGGGGGGCGGGACCGGTCCGTCGCCCTCGTGGTCCCACCGTAGAGTTGGGGCGTCCTGCTTTCCAGTGCAAGTTCTGCAAGGGATGAATGCGCGTGACGCAATCCAGACTCGACATGAACCTGTTGGTCGCCCTCGACGTGCTGCTGGAGGAGTCGAGCGTGTCGGCCGCGGCGGCGCGGCTGCACCTGTCCGAGCCGGCCATGAGCCGCACCCTCGGCCGGATCCGCAAGGCGCTCGGGGACCCCGTGCTGGTGCGGGCGGGCCGGGGCATGGTGGCGACCCCGCACGCGCTGGCGCTGCGCGCGGAGGTCCGCGAGGTGGTGGAGCGGGCCCGGGCGGTGTTCCTGTCCGGGGGCGAGGTGGACCTGCGCACGCTGACGCGGACGTTCACGGTCCTGGCGAACGACGTGGTGTCCGCCGCGCTCGGGGCGGCGCTGTTCACCCGGGTCTCGCGGGAGGCGCCGGGCGTGCGGCTGCGGTTCCTCTCGGAGAGCCATGTGGACCTGCCGACCCTGCGGGAGGGCGTGGCCGACCTGGAGCTGGGCGTGGTGGACACCCGAGCGCCCGAGGTCCGCACCGAGCACCTGCGGGACGAGCGGATGCTCGGTGTCGTCCGGGCGGGCCATCCGCTGCTGCGGGAGCCGGTCACCGCGGAACGCTTCGCGGCGCACGACCATCTGATCGCGTCCCGGCGCGGCAAGCTGGAGGGGCCGGTCGACGAGGCGCTGGCGCGGCTCGGGCTGACCCGCCGGGTGGCCGGGGCGGTGGGCTCGCACCCGGCCTCGCTGTTCGTGCTGCGCGACTCCGACCTGGTGGGGCTGCTCACCCGGCAGGCGGTGCCGCTGGCGGACGCCCTGGGCCTGGTGTGCTTCGAGATCCCGCTGGAGCTGCCGCCGCTGTCCTTCGGCATGGCCTGGCACCCCCGGCACGACGCCGATCCGGCGCACGCGTGGCTCCGGGACTGCGCGCGGGACCTGCTGCGGGCGGTCGGCCGCGACCTGTGACGGGTCACCCGGACGGGCGCGGGCCGTCACCCGGGTGGCGGCACCCGCGCGCCGCGCCGGAGGGGCCGTCAGTTCCGGCTGGGGGCCCGGCCGAACGGCCGTACGCGCCTCACCCCGGCCCGGTCCGGGTCGTGACGGGGGTCCGGTCCGGCGCGCCGGACCGGACCCCCGTCACGACCCGGACCGGGCCGGGGTG
>NZ_RPRY01000681.1 GCF_003949795.1 Streptomyces sp. WAC06614 | reverse complement strand
CCGTGTTCGGCAGCGTCAGAAGTGATGAAGAGCCAGGTACGTACACCGTGCGCAGCGAGGCCGACGGGCGGCTGCTGGACCTCGGGCCCGGCCGGGCCCTGGCCCACCCGACGGCCTCGCTGCGCACGGTGTACGTACCGGAGGCCGACCTCTTCCTGAAATTCAGCCTCGACGTCCGGATCACCAACGACATCCGCCGGCTGTGGCGGCACGACCTGCTCGCCCTGCGCCGCACCGACGCGGCCGTGGTCGCCGCGTCCGCCGGGCTGCGCGCCCGCACCGGTACGAACGCGGCCTGGCTGAGCGACCGCGGCTACCGCACCGCCGCGTTCGCCTTCGAGGAACTGGCCGTCCTGGTCCGTGACGGCCTGGCCGGGCACGTCGTCCCCGGGGCCACCCCGCTGCTCGCCGCCGCGCTGGCCGAGGGCTTCGACGGCAGCCCCGTCCCGCACGCCCCGGACCCGCTGCGCTGGTGGGAGGCGTACCTGCGGCAGGTGGTGCCGCCCGTCCTCGACCTGTTCGCCCGGGGCGTCGTCCTGGAGGCGCACGTCCAGAACACGCTGGTCGCCGTGGACCGCACCGGGCTCCCCGTGCAGGCCCTGTTCCGGGACGCCGAGGGCGTCAAGCTGATGCCCGCCACCCCGCGCCCCAAGGCCTGGGAGCGGCTGGTGTACTGCCTGGTCGTCAACCACCTGACGGAGATCGCCGCCACCCTCGCCGCCCACCATCCGCAGGTCGCGCCCGCCCTGTGGCCGGCGGCCCGGGCGGTGTTCCTGCGCCACCACGCAGCCCACCCGCTCCCCGAGATCCCGCGGTTGCTCGCCGCCCCGGACCTCCCGGGCAAGACCAACCTGACACTGCGCTGGACGCACGCCGACGGCGCCTCCGCCCGCTATCTGCCCCTGCCCAACCCGCTGCGGGACGAAGCCTGAGGGGAGGGGCGGGGTTTCGATTCGGGAACGGCACTCGGCAGACGACGATCTCCGTGACAGAGTGCGCTCCACCGGCCCTTTCCCTGCGAGGAGGCACCATGACCAGCGGCTCCGCGATGCCGAGCTGTCCTCTGTGCAGAACGCGGGCCCACCGGGTCTCCTGGCACACCGGGCGCGGCGGCGGCCCGGTGAGGGTCACCCTCCAGCCGTGCGGGCACGTGGTGACCTGCGCGGCGGAGCCCGAGATCCTGCTCCAGGAGGAGCTGCGGACCGCCCCGGAGGCGACCGGCCGGCCCGCCTGAGCGGCCGGTCGCCTCCGGGGCGGTCCGCAGCTCCTCCTGGAGCAGGATCTCGGGC
>NZ_RPRY01000680.1 GCF_003949795.1 Streptomyces sp. WAC06614 | reverse complement strand
TTGTGCGCCAGGGCGATACCGCCGAATCCGGCCGGGGGCGGGGCGCCGGCGCCCCGCCCCCGGCCGGATTCGGCGGTATCGCCCTGGCGCACAACGTCCGTACCGATGCCGAGGTGGACGCCGTCCTGGAGGCGGCCGCCCGGGCCGGCGGTACCGTCACCCGGGCCGCGGCCGTCAACCCGATCGGCTTCTACTCGGGCGTCTTCACCGACCCCGACGGCCACGCCTGGGAGATCGCCCACAACCCGGGCTTCACCCTCACCGAGGACGGCTCCCTCGTCCTGCCCGACTTCGGCTGACAGCGGCCGTGGACCGCACCCCCACGGGGCGCGGTCCACGGAACATGCGTGCGTCCGTACGTATGGACGGCCGACGGATCAGACCGCGGTGTCCTCCAAGGCGCTGTCCGGTACCCACGAGCCGTGGATCCCGGCGACCACCCGGCGGGGGAGGTGCACGGTGGCCACGGTGTCCAGACCGGCAGCGTCGAGGACCAGCAGCTGCGAGGCGTCCTGCTTGAGGTCGGAGACGACGGTCAGGAGGTAGCCGTCGTCCTCGTCGGTGGCCCCGGCCGCCGGGACGAACACCGCCTCGCTGGGCATCCGGGCGTCGCCGACCTGAAGGATCCGGCGGGCGCCGGTGGTCCGGTCGTACTTGACGACACCGTAGCCGCCGAAGCCCTTCTCGTCGGGGAAGCAGATGGCGTACTGGTACCGGTTCTCGGAGCCGAGGTAGTCCTCGTTGAGGGTCGGGAACTCCACCGCGAGATCGTCGATGATCTGCTCGTCGACGGTGCCCGCGGCCAGGTCGACCACCCAGCGGCGGGTGTACGAGCGGGAGCCGGGCTCCGAACCGCGCCCGGGAGCGCCGACCCACCAGTTCCACGACAGGCGGAACCCCTCGCGGTCCACGGTGGGCCCCTCCAGGACGATCCGGCCGAGGGCGTCCTCGTAGGCGTTGGAGACGTGCAGCATGCTGCCCGGCTCGATGGAGAACCAGCGCACGCGGGCGGCGCCGGCCGCGCCGCGCGGCATGATGCCGATCCGGGAGAGCTGCTGGTCGCTCCAGGAGTACGGGATGCCGGAGTGCTCGGTCGGGTCAAAGGTGACGTTGCCCTCGGCGAAGACAACGAAGTGGCGGGTGACGGCGAAGTCGTGCTTGAGGGCGGCGGTCGCCCCCGGCACCTCGGCGCTGTGGACGAGCTCCCCCTCGGCATCGGACACGTGGTAGGTCAGGAAGGGTGGGAGGGGTGAGGAGGCGAAGAAGTGCAGTTCGCCGGTGTGGGGGTCTTCTTTGGGG
>NZ_RPRY01000069.1 GCF_003949795.1 Streptomyces sp. WAC06614 | reverse complement strand
CCCCCCGCACCCGCCCCACCGGCTGGGACCGCGGCCTGCCGTTCCGCGCGGCGGGGACGTGGCGGGGGCCCGACCGACCGGCCGGGTGACCGCACGGCGGTGCTGGACGCGCACCGGCCTTCGTGCTCGGGATCCACGACTGGCCTTGCCCCCTACCCTGTCAGTGATGAGCTGCTAGGAGAGGGGCAAGGCCGCCATGTCTACTGACAGCGGCCCGCCGCGGGGAGACCGGGACGGCGTGGCGGCACTGGGACGAAGCAAGCCGACTGGCCGAGTCCCTGCCCGCCGGGTACTTCCACCCGGTGACCTCCTTCTCCCGCGCCGTGATCGCGGCGCACGCCGTCACCGTCGCGGTGGAGCTGCACGGCGCAGACCCACCCCGTCTGCGAGGCCGTCGTCCATGTGGTCGCCGTACTCGCCGCCCACGCCCGCCACCCATGGCCGCGTCCGCGGACGGGGGACGAGTGGGGCGTGCACGAGGCTGTCGTGGGCAAGGTGGTGTGGGCCGCGGTCGTGAAGGGACCGGTACCGGGCTCGCCGGCGGGGCGGCGCACAGCGTCCTCGGGTGCGGCCCGAGTCCCGCCCGACCGCCGGGAGGGACCCTGTACGACATCGTGGGCGGGACCGGCCGGCTCCGCCGCCGCGTGCGCGGTTCGTAGCAGCACATCGGACACCACCAGGAGGGACACATCGTGAAGGATCCCAAGGACAGGCTGGAATCGCTGCGCGCCGAGATCGAGCGGCGCAACCCCGCCCAGCCGGAGTTCCACCAGGCGGTACGGGAAGTGCTGGAGAGCCTCGCGCCGGTGTTCACCGCACGGCCCGAGTACGCCGTGCCCGGGCTGCTGGAGCGGCTGGCCGAGCCCGAGCGGCAGATCATCTTCCGGGTGCCGTGGCAGGACGACCACGGGACGGTCCACGTCAACCGCGGCTTCCGGGTGGAGTTCAACAGCGCGCTCGGCCCGTACAAGGGCGGCCTGCGGTTCCACCCGTCGGTGGACCTCGGTGTGGTGAAGTTCCTCGGCTTCGAGCAGATCTTCAAGAACGCCCTGACCGGCCTCGGCATCGGCGGCGGCAAGGGCGGCAGCGACTTCGACCCGCGCGGGCGGTCGGACGCCGAGGTGATGCGCTTTTGCCAGTCCTTCATGACCGAGCTCCAGCGGCACATCGGCGAGCACACCGACGTGCCGGCCGGGGACATCGGCGTGGGCGGCCGGGAGATCGGCTACCTCTTCGGCCAGTACCGGCGGATCACCAACCGCTGGGAGGCCGGTGTGCTCACCGGCAAGGGCCTGGGCTGGGGCGGTTCGCGGATCCGTCCGGAGGCCACCGGCTACGGCAGCGTGCTGTTCGCGGCGGAGATGCTCCGGCACAAGGGGCTCGGGCTCGACGGGCGGTCCGCGGTGGTCTCCGGCTCCGGCAACGTCGCCCTGTACACCATCGAGAAGCTCCAGAAGCTGGGCGCGTTCCCGCTCACCTGCTCGGACTCCGAGGGGTACGTCGTCGACGAGAAGGGCATCGACCTCGACCTGCTCAAGCAGATCAAGGAGGTCGAGCGGGGCCGGGTCGGCGAGTACGCCGCCCGGCGCGGCTCCTCCGCCCGCTTCGTGCGCGGCGGCCGGGTCTGGGAGGTGGCCGCGGAGGTGGCGTTCCCCTCGGCCACGCAGAACGAGCTCGGCGCCGACGACGCCCGCGCGCTGATCGCGGGCGGGGTCAAGGCGGTGTCCGAGGGCGCCAACATGCCGACCACGCCGGAGGCGGTGCGCCTGTTCCAGGAGGCCGGGGTGGCGTTCGGCCCGGGCAAGGCGGCCAACGCCGGCGGGGTCGCGGTCAGCGCGCTGGAGATGAGCCAGAACCACTCGCGCAGCGTGTGGAGCGCCGAGCGGGTGGAGGAGGAGCTCGCGGGCATCATGCGCAGCATCCACACCGTCTGCCAGGAGACGGCGGAGCGCTACGGGGCCGCGGGCGACTACGTGGTGGGCGCCAACATCGCCGGCTTCGAGCGGGTGGCGGACGCGATGCTCGCCCAGGGCGTCATCTGACCCGGGCCGTCAGATGCATCGAGATTGATGTATCGGAATTGATATAGGGTCGGACCGGTGAACGGAGTACAGCTCTTCCTGCTGGGCCGGACGCTGATGAAGATCGGCGAGGAGGCCATCCCGACCGAACGGGTCGGCAAGCGCGCCACGAGCACGCGGTCGGTACTCATCGCGATGCTCGACATCTACGCGCACCCCGACACCACGGTCGGCGAGATCGCCACCCGTACCGGCCTGCCGCAGAGCGCCGTCTCGGCCTGCGTGGCCCGGTTGCGCGAGACCGGATCGGTGGTGACGGCCACCGATCCGCGCGACCGGCGCCGTACCCTGGTCCGGCGCAACCCCGAGGTCGGCGACCGCCGCGCCGAGGTGGCCTCCACCACCGTCGACGCGGCCCTGGCCACCGCCCTGGGCACCGACGACCCGGTCGAGGTCGCCCAGGTCGTCGCCCTCCTGGAGGCCCTGGACCGCCGCCTGTCGCCGGAGGTCCTCACCCGCCTCGGGCCGGACGGCCCGGACGGTGCGGACCGCGCCTGAGCGCACGAGCGCGTCGGGCCCGGGGCTCTAGACGCTCGCGGCCTGCCGGCCCGCCCCCGCCGGGGCCCCCGCCGGGGCCTTCGCAGCGGTCTGCCGCGGCCGGCCCTGGAGCAGCAGGCAGGACAGGGCGGCGATCACGACCACCGCGATCGGCAGCGCCGCCGTCAGGTGCAGGGTGGCCAGGAAGGCGTCCGCGTACGCCGCCCCGGTCGCGAGTTCGGCGGCCAGCTTGCCCTGGAGCAGGGCGCCCACCGTCGCGGCGCCGACGACCGAACCGATCTGCCGGATCGTGTTGTTGACCCCGGAGGCCGCGCCCGCCAGCCGCGGCGGGACGTTGCGCATCGCCTCGGCGGACATCGGGGCGACCGTGCAGCCGATGCCGAGGCCGGTGACCACGGTCGCCGGGACGAAGGCGTACCAGGGGGTGGCCGGGCCGGCCACCAGGACCAGGGCCGCGATGCCGATCGCGTACAGGCTCAGGCCCGCCATCAGCAGGTACCTGCCGCCGATCCGGTCCGCGAGCCGTCCGGCGAAGGGGCCGACGGCCATCGAGACCAGCGAGGAGGGGGCGAGCACCAGACCGGCCTTGACGGCGCTCAGGCCCAGGACCGACTGGAGGTAGAGGTTGAAGGGCAGGACCAGTCCGATCATCGCCATGGAGACCAGGGCCACCATCACCGTCAGCACGCCGAAGTTGCGGTCCTCGAACAGGGCGAACGGGACCAGCGGCGCGCGGTCCTGACGACCCCGCTGGTGGAGGAGGAAGCCGGCGGCCAGCGCGGCACCGGCCGCGAGCAGGGTCCAGATCCAGGCGTTCCAGTCGTAGCGCTCGCCCTCCTGGAGGCCGAAGGTGAGGCAGAGCAGCGAGGCGGTCGCCAGCAGTACGCCCGGGACGTCGAACGTGCGCGCCCGGCCCGTACGGACGTCCGGGACCACCAGGAGGGCCAGCGCGAGCGCGGCGAGGCCGATCGGCACGTTGACCAGGAAGATCCAGCGCCAGCCGACGGTCGAGCACAGGATGCCGCCCAGGGTCGGGCCGCTCAGCGTGGCCAGGCCCGCCACCATGCCCCAGACGCCCATCGCGGTGCCGCGCCGCTGCGCCGGGAACACCGACATGATCAGCGTCGTCGTCTGCGGCGTCAGCAGCGCCGCGCCCAGGCCCTGCACCCCGCGGGCGGCGATCAGCGCGACCGGGCCGGTGGCCAGTGCGCAGGCGACGCTGGCGGCGGTGAAGACCACCACGCCGGCGGCGAAGAGGTTGCGCGGTCCCCACAGGTCGCCGAGCCGGCCGGCCGTGATCAGCAGGACCGCGAGGACGAGGGCGTAGCCGCTGACCACCCACAGGGTCTGGTCGAGGGTGGCGCCCAGCGCGTCGATCATGTCGGGGATCGCGATGTTCACGATCGTCAGGTCCAGCAGGGTCATGAAGAACCCCAGTGACATCGTCACCAGGACCGCCCAGGGGTTCCCGGCCCACTTCCGCAGCATCTGCCCACTCCCTCCGTGCCGTTGTGGTGCCCCACGATAATCCATCTTTTTTGATGCATCAAGCTTGATGCATCTTGGGGGCGCCCCCACCTGGGCCGGGGGTGGCGCCCGGGGGCGTCGATCGGGCAGCCTGTGACCGACGACGAACGGACGAGGGACGACGCGCGCGACAGCCGGTCGGAAGGGGAGCCGCCGTGCTCACGGCACTGGAGGGCAGCTACGGCGACCGCGCGGACGCCGTCGAGATCGCGGGCCGCACCGCCTCCTACGAGCAACTGCTCGCGGCCGGCCGCGCCGTGGCGGCCGGGATCGCGGGCGGGCCCGCGGTCGCCGTGACCGCCACCGCCTCGCTGGAGACCGTCGCGGCCGTCGTCGGCGGACTGCTGGCCGGGGTGCCCGTCGTCCCGCTGCCGCCCGACGCCGGCCCCGCCGAGCGCGAGCACATCCTGCGGGACTCCGGCGCCCGCCCGATCGAGGTCGACCTCACCCGCCGCGCCGACTTCTCCGGCCCCGCACCCGCGCCCGAGGACCCCGCCCTGGTCCTCTACACCTCCGGCACCACCGGCGCCCCCAAGGGCGTGGTCCTCGGCCGGGCCGCGATCGCCGCCGACCTCGACGCCCTCGCCGAGGCCTGGCAGTGGAGCGCCGAGGACACCCTGGTCCACGGACTGCCGCTGTTCCACGTGCACGGCCTGGTCCTCGGCGTGCTCGGCGCCCTGCGCACCGGCAGCCGCCTGGTGCACACCGGGCGCCCGACCCCCCAGGCGTACGCCCGGGCGGGCGGCAGCCTCTACTTCGGCGTCCCCACCGTCTGGTCCCGGATCGCCGCCGAGCCGCGGGCGGCGGCCGCCCTCGCCCCGGCCCGGCTGCTGGTCTCCGGCAGCGCCCCGCTGCCCGCCCCGGTCTTCCGCGACCTCGAAGGCCTCACCGGCCACCGCCCGGTCGAGCGCTACG
Organism: Streptomyces sp. WAC06614; assembly: GCF_003949795.1. GTDB lineage: Bacteria > Actinomycetota > Actinomycetes > Streptomycetales > Streptomycetaceae > Streptomyces. The sequence continues at coordinate 22,094 of NZ_RPRY01000069.1, read as the reverse complement.
GCATGACGGAGACCCTGATCACCGTCAGCGGCCGGGCCGGCGGGGAGGTCCGCCCCGGCACCGTCGGCACCCCGCTGGCCGGCGTCCGGACCCGGATCGCCGCCGAGCCCGGCGCCGAGATCGGTGAACTCCAGCTCACCGGGCCCACCCTGTTCGCCGGCTACCTCGGCCGCCCCGAGGCCACCGCTGCCTCCTACACCGAGGACGGCTGGTTCCGTACCGGGGACATCGCGGCCGTCGAGCCCGACGGGGTCCACCGCATCGTCGGCCGGGCCTCGATCGACCTCATCAAGTCCGGCGGCTACCGGATCGGCGCCGGCGAGATCGAGAACGCCCTGTTGGACCACCCCAAGGTCAGCGAGGCGGCCGTGGTCGGCGTCCCCGACCCCGACCTCGGCCAGCGGATCGTGGCGTTCGTCGTGGCCGAGGGCGTGACCGGGCCCGAGCTCACCGACTTCGTCGCCGCCCACCTGTCGGTGCACAAGCGCCCCCGCGAGGTCCGCTTCGTCGCCTCGCTGCCGCGCAACGCCATGGGCAAGCCGCAGAAGAAGCTGCTGCTCGCGGACCTCGACCGGGCGGAGCGGCCACGGCGTTAACGCCGTTAACGCCGTGGCCGCGGCCCGGGCGGCCGCTCACCGCCGCGGCCCGCGCAGCAGGAGCGCGGTGAACGCGCGCCCGGGGCCGAGGTGCCAGCGCCAGGGCGCAGCCGGCGACGGGCGGCCGACCAGAACGCCGTGTCGAGGTACTGGAGCGTCACCCGGCACGCGAGGACGTCCACGCTGCCGTCCGTCACGCCGGCCGGCGCCCGGCCCCCGAGGAAGTCGTGCACCTCGAACGCCACCCGCGGGTCGCGCCACGACCACCGTGCGGCCCGGATCCCGACCTCCGACCAGTCGTAGCCGGTGGCCACCAGGCCGAGCGCCGCGAGGGAGGCCGAGAAGGACCCGCGCCCGCACCCGACCTCGCTCGCCCGCCGGCCCGGCCTCGGCCGGAGCTGCCGGGCCATTGTCCGTACCTCCCCGAGGGCCACTGCCGGCGCGCACTCCTGCGGGACGCGGTAGAAGCGGTCCCAGAACCTCCGGCGGGCCACCGCCTGCTCCACCGTCCGAGGCACCCTGCCTGAGGGCAGTCCTCCGACGGGGGTGCCGCCCACGATGGCCGACGTCACTGGGCGGCCCGCACGCAGCTGAGCGGGGCCTCGAACTCGCGGTGGTCGCCGCCGCGGATGTACGCGGTGAGGTCACCGTTCTCCTCGACGAGGACGGCCCGGAGCTCGCCCTCGCGCAGCGACCGGGTGTCCACGACCTGTTGGCCGATGAGTCGGTGGCTCTGGTGGCGGAATGCCGAGCCTGTCTCCCGGGCGTTCATACCGGTGCTCCCTACCGTCGTCAGCGGGTGGTGAGGACACTTTGAGCCGCAGAAAGTCCGCTGACGAGGACTTTGAAGAGGACTTCTTGAGCCCTCAAAGCGGGCTTCCGTGCCCCCGTATCGGTGAAGGCTGGCCGTCAAGGGGGCGTCCTGGAACACTGGCCATCTACCCGCCGCTCCACGGAGGTTGCAGATGCCGCGGCCCACCGGAAACACCCGCCTGCGAGCCGCCCGCCTCGCCGCGGGATACAGCTCCCAGCAAGACCTCGCCAACGCCCTCACCGCCCGCGGTGTGCCCGTAGGCACCCGACAGGTGCGCCGCTGGGAGTCCGCCAACCCGCCGCTGCCGAACGCGGAGGTGCGCCACGCCCTGGTGGAGCTGCTCGGCCAGGACCTCGGCGCGCTCGGCTTCCAAGTACCCGAGGGCAGCACTGCCGGCGGCCGCGCCCTGCGAAGCCTGATCGCCCTCGCCGACCGCGGCCCGGTGCGCACGCCGAACGCCGTCCAACCCGCCACTGCCGGGGCCGACTTCCTGGCGGTCACCCGCGCCCATCGCCGCCTGTACTGGACGGTCGCGCCGGCCACCCTTCACCCGGCCGTGAGTGCCCACGCCACGCTCGGCGGACAGCTGCTCGACGTGACGACCGGCCGAACCCGGCAGACCCTCGCGGCAGCCCTCGCCGAGTCCTGGCTGCTCGCTGGCCGCATGGAGTTCTTCGACCTCCGCGAGCCCGACCGCGCGGGCGACACCTGGGTCCGCGCCCTCCAGGCCGCCGGGGACGCCGAGGACGCACTGCTCGGAGCGGCGATCCTCGCCCACATGGCGTTCATCCCGGGTTGGGCCGGCAGCCGGGACCAGGCTGCCGAGCGGATGATCGCGGCGCGCGCCTACGCCCGGAAGAGCCCCGCGTCGGCCGAGTTCCTCGCGTGGCTGGACGCAGTCGAGGCCGAGTGCGAGACGCGCTGCGGCAACACCAGGACCGGGCTCAACCTGATCGGTCACGGCGAGGACGTCCTCGCGGCCGGCAGCGAGCACGCTTCCCCGGAGTGGATGGACTGGTTCAGTCCGGTGCGGCTGGCCGCGTTCAAGGGCAACACGCAGCTGAAGGCCGGCCACCTGCCGCAGGCCCGAGAGACGCTGCTCGACGTCCTGGAGTCTCTTCCGCAGGACGCGGACAAGCAGCGGACCGTGGTGCTCGGGGACCTGGCGGCGGTCGAGGCTGCGGCCCACGATCCGGTGGCCGCGGCCGCGTACGCGGTGCGCGCGCTGGAGCTGCTGGAGACGCACTGGTACGCGACCGGACTGGAGCGGGTCCGCGAGGTGCGGCGCGCGCTCGCTCCCTGGCAGAACGAGCCGTACGTCCGCGACCTCGACGACCGGCTGTACGGGTGGAGGGCGACGCTCAGCGCTCTCGCGAATTGAACTCCGCGATCAGGCCCGGCAGCTCGGCCAGCGATTCCACCCGGAACGTCGGCAGGGACCGGGCCTCTTCCGTGTTCCACTGGATCGTCGCCCACGGGCCGCGGCGAACGAGGGCCGTACGCATCCCGGCCGCGGCGCCCGGCCGGAGGTCGTTGTCGACGCGGTCGCCCACGTACAGGATCTCCTCCGGGGCGAAGGGCACGACCGCGGCGACGCGCTCGAAGAACGCGGGGTCGGGCTTGCTGGCGCCCCAGTCGTCGGAGGTGCCGATCAGGTCGACGTCGCCGGTGAACAGCTCCCGCAGCAGGCCGCCGGCGCGTACGGTCTGGTTGCCCGCGATGGCCAGCCACAAGCCGTCCGCGCGCAGCTTCGTCAGGGCTGGGCGGACGTCCGAGTACAGGTCGTCCTCGCCGAACCACTCGGGTTGTCCGGCAGCCGCGCGCGCTTCACGCTGCTCTGTCAGGTCGAACCCGGGCTGGAACTCCTGGAACGTCTCGCGGTAGTCGCGGCCCTGCGCGATCACCGCGCCGAACATCGCGGCGAACGTGTGCCTGGGCACGCCTAGCCAGTCCGCCCACGTGCCGTACTCGCGAGTCTCGTCGACCAGGCACTCACCGACATCGAACACCACAGCGCGAATCGTCATGAGCTCACCCTACGGACCCCCGGACGCACGAAGGCACCCCCTCCCGCGGCCCGCAGGCCGGGGAGGGGGGCGATGTCGGTCGAGAACTGCGGTCGACGCCGCGGACGGTCCCGCGGGTCGCTCAGCTCTCGATCAGCCGCTGGAAGACGACCGTGTCGAAGATGTCCTCCATCCGCACCGCGACCCCGTCGCGCAGGGTCCACGAGTGGATGAAGGGCAGGGTCTGCGTGGTGCCGCGGACCGAGGTGACCTGGCGTACGCCGAACACCACGACCCGGTCGCCGTCCGCCACGAACTCCTGCGGCTCCAGGCGCATCCCGCCGAGCACCGAGGGCACCCGGGAGAGGAACTCCCGGACACCCGCGTGCCCGTGCTTGGTGCCGCCGAGGCCGTAGGCGGCCATCCCGTCCGGGTGCACCCACTCCACCTGCGGGTCCAGGGTGTCCAGCAGGGCCGCGACGTCCCGCTCGTGGAAGGCGCGGTAGGCGCGGCGGATCAGGGTGAGGGGCTCGTCGGCCGGTCCGGCGGAGGCGACGGGGACCGGGTGCGTGTTCATGATCGTCATGGCGGTGGTTCCCTTCGTCACAGGCCGAGGTGCTGGGGGTGGAGGGCGCTGAGGGTGCGGGCGATCCCGTCGCGCCAGTCGACCTGGCAGGGACCGGTCAGCCGCAGGCGCAGCGCGGGATCGAACCGGTACGTCTCCCGGGTGACCTCGCTCGGCACCAGGCGCGCCTCGACGCCCGTGAGCGCCTCGATGTGACGGACGAGGTCGGTGATGCCGACGGACTCGTCACCGCCCCAGTTGACCAGGGTGGAAGGGACCGACGCGGCCGCCCACAGGGCCGGCACCTGGGCGACCAGGTCGTCGGTGTACAGCAGGGAGCACCAGTTCTGGCCTTCCCGCGGAACGGCGATCGGGGCCCCGGCCAGCATCTGCCGGAAGTACAGCATCGGTACGCCGCCGTAGGATCCACCCGGCCCGTACGCGATGTTGAGGCGGGCGATGGTGGTGGGCAGGCCCAGCACCCGGGCGAACGCGCGGACCGCGCCCTCGGTGGCCAGCTTGCCCGTCGGGTACGCGGGCAGCCAGTCCGCGCGGCCGTCGACCGGGTCGTCCTCGGTGTAGGCGTGGTCCAGGGTCTGCCGGGCGTAGAGGGCGCCCGTGGAGACGTACAGGAACGCGTCGGCGGTGCGGCAGTGGGTCATCAGCCGGCCGGTGGCCACCGAGTTGACCTCGGCGGTCCGGTTGAAGTCGCCGTCCTCGCCGCGGTGCACGGCCGAGTGCAGGACATGGGTGAAGTCCTCCGGCAGGCCCTTGAAGGCCCGGTCGGAGGTGTCCTCCATGTCCCAGTGCCAGGTGGTGATGCCCGCGTCCTGGAGTTCCCGCTCGACACCCGGGGTGCCGAACCGCCCGATGCACCAGACGTCGTTGCCGGCGGCCAGGGTCTTCGCGACCGGCCGGGCGACCTGCCCGGTACCGCCGGTGATCAGTATCTTTTTGCCCTTCATCAACTTTCTGCTCCCCCGTGGATGATCATTTTGGTGCTGCTGTTGTCTCTGAGTGGTGCGGGACCCTGTGTGGTTCCCGTGGTGGGAGGGTTGTCCGAGGTCCGCTCCGGTCAGCGCCGGGCGGCGGCGATCGCGTCGGCCTCGGCGAGCCGGTCGTCGAGCTCCCGCCGCAGGACCTCCTGGAAGGCGGCCACGTGGCGGGGGCCCATCAGGGTGTGGTGCTCGCCCGGGACCTCCAGGTAGCGGTTGGCCCCGGTGGTGTGCTCGTCCCAGCGGCGCAGTTCGTTCGCCAGCCAGTCCTCGCGGGTGCCGCGCAGCGGCTCGGCGTGGAAGACGCTCATCGAGCGCACCGTCCCGGCCGGCTCGTAGCCGCGGCCCAGGTCGGTCAGCGCGTCGGCGACCTCCGCCCAGGCGGCGAACTTCTCCTCGTCCAGGTCCAGTTCCGCCAGCCGCTGCGGCGGGGCCAGCGAGACCAGGTGCGCCACCTGCTCCTCCCGGGGCCGGCCGCGCAGCAGGGCCGGCAGCGCCGCGGCCTGCTCCTTGTCCACCAGGTCCAGGAAGGCGGCCAGGTGGGCGGCGGTCTCGGGGAAGTCCAGCTCCTCCATCCGGTACTTGATGTGCGGCGGCAGGTTGAAGCTGCCGACGAAGTCCACCCGCTCGCCGTCCGCCTCCAGGACCTTGGCGATCTCGAAGGCGACGGCGGCCCCGTACGAGTAGCCGGCCACCGCGTACGGGCCCTGCGGCTGGCGGGCGCGGATCGCGGCGACGTAGGTGTCCACCATCTCCTCGAAGGAGACGAACGGCTTCTCGCCCTCGTTGAACCCGCGGGCGCGCAGCGCGTAGAAGGGCCGGTCACCGGCGAAGTAGGCGGCCAGCCCGACGAAGACCAGCACCTCCCCGACCCCCGGGTGGACGCAGAACAGCGGCGTCCGGTCGCCGCCCGTCTGCAGCGCCACCACCGGCTCGTACGGCGCCGGGCCGGAGCCCGCCGGCGCGCCGGCCGGGTCCGTGGCCGGGGCCGGGTCCGGGGCGGGGGCCGTGACCGAGCCCGTGGCGGGAGCCGCAGCCGCGGTGCGGCCGGCCAGGCGCGCGGCCAGCGCCCGTACGGTGGGCGCGGTCAGCACGGTGACCACCTCCAGCCCGCTCACCCCCAGCCGCTGGGCCACCTTCCCGCGCAGCCGCAGGATGTCGAGCGAGGTGCCGCCGAGGTCGAAGAAGCTCGCGGTGGCACTGATCGTGTCCGGACCGGCGCCGAACAGCTCGGCGTAGATCTCCGCGATCGCCCGTTCCACCGGCCCCTCGGGAGCGGTGTGCCCGCCGAGCATCCGCACCTGGAGCTCCCGGGCCGCGCGGCGTTCGCCGTCGTACGCGCCCGACTCCAGGCGGCGGCGCATCAGCGTGCGCTGGATCTTGCCCAGGCTGGTGAGCGGGAAGGCGTCGGCCGCCAGCGGCAGGACCAGCGCCGGCCGGAAGCCCCAGTGCATCACCACCGTGCTGCGCACGGCCGACATCACCCGGTGCAGGCCCGCCTCGTCCCCGGCGGGCAGGTCGGGGGCGAAGGCGACGACGAGCTGTTCGGTGTCGCTCCCGGCCGGGCGGGTGGGGAAGGCGGCGACCCGGGCGGCGGTGACGCCGTCGAGGCGGCCCAGCACGGTCTCGACGTCGTGGCTGTAGTGGCTGACGCCGTTGACGATGACGCTGTCCTTGCTGCGGCCCACCAGGGTCAGCCGGCCCTCGTCGATCCGGCCGAGGTCGCCGCTGCGCAGCCAGCCGTCGGCGGTGAAGGCCTCGGCGGTGGCCCCCGGGTCGTTGTGGTAGCCGGAGGTGAGCATCGGCCCGTGGAACTGCAGTTCGCCGGCCGCGCCGTCCGGCAGCTCCCGGCCGTCCTCGTCCACGATCCGCATCCGCAGGCCCGCCACGGCCGTGCCCAGGTGCGCGAACTCCCTCCCGCGGTCGGCGGCGGGGAAGGCGCCGCGGGAGTAGACGCTGCCGGCGCAGGTCTCGGTCATCCCGAACGCGGGCCAGAGGGCGTCGGGGGCCAGGCCGTACGGCTCCAGGGTGCGCAGGAACGTTTCGCCGGTGGCGACGACCACCGCCTCCCCGCCGCTGACGACGTGCCGCAGCCGGCCGAGGTCGAGCCGCTCGCCGGAGGCGGCGAGCCGGCCGGCCGCCGCGTTGATCTGGCCGAGGAGGAAGTTGGGCGTGAAGGTCATGGTCACGCCGTGCCGGTCGATCAGCCGCAGGAACTCCAGCGGGTCCCCGAGCACCGCCGACGCCGGGGCGTGCACCTGCCGGCTGCCCGTGGACAGCGGCAGCAGATGGCACTCCAGGAGGGCCGCCACATGGTCGAACGAGACCCAGTTGAGGGAGGTGTCGGCGGCGGTGAGCCGGTGGTGGCCGTTCTTGGCGGCCATCGAGGCGAGCAGGGCCGCGTGGCTGAGCATCGCGGCCTTGGCGGCGCCGCTCGAACCGGAGGTCAGCATCAGCACGGCCGTGTCCCCGGGCGCGGCCCGGTACAACTCGTCCGCCTCGGGCCCGTCGAGCTCCTCCAGCGCGGCCACGGCCGCCCCGGCCGCGTCGCGCGGCAGCTGCCCCGCCAGGGCGGCGGTGGTGACGACCAGCGGCCCGTCGAGCAGGGCGACCACATGGCGCAGCCGCTCGGCCCAGGCGGCCGGGTCCCCGGAGGGCGGGGCGACCGGGCAGGGCACGAAGCCGCCGAGCACGGCTGCCCAGAATGTGGGCAGGAACTCCTCGGACCCCTCCAGCACGATTACGATCTTGTCCTGCGGGCGCAGCCCCCGGGCCCGGAGCCCGGTGAGGATCCGGCGGGCCCGGGCCAGGAGTTCGGGGTGACTCTGGTCCCGGTGGCCGAGACGGGCGGCGCCGTGGCAGTGGCGCAGGCCCGACCCGGGGTACCGCTCGGCGGCGGCCAGCAGCAGATCGCTCAGGGTGCTCGGAGGAGTGGTCGGGCGCATCGGGGCAAACACGGTCGTCGGTCTCCTGGCCTCGGGGCACGCCCGGACGGGGGCGTGGGTGCCGGTGGGGATGAAGGACGCGGACGGGGACGGCGGACACGGGACGGGCGGCCGGGCGGTGCGGGCCCGGCCGTGCGGGGAGGGAGTGCGCGGCGCGGGAGCCGGCTGCCGTCCGCCGTGCCCGGACCGGCTGCGGAATCCGCAAGCGGAACCACACCGGAACCGCGGCCCGGGGAGCGGGAGTCCGGCGCCGGGGCCGGCGAGCCGGTTCCCGGACCCACGGTGGCCGGGCCGGCGCGACGGGTCCACGACGGCGCCGCGACAGCTCCGTGACGGTTCCGCGACCGTCGTGCGACGGGTCCGGCCGCGGGGACGGCCGGGGGCGGCGGACCGTGCGGAGCGTCGGGCTCCGGAGCTCAGGGCGGGGTGGTCACAGTCGTCGGACGGTCGGTGGACGGTCGGCGCCCGCGGGGAGGGCGATCGAGGCCACCCAGTCCTCGGGCACGGCGAGGTCGGTGGTCCGCCAGGATCCGGGGAAGCCGATCGGTGTGGTGTCGATGCAGGTCACGCCGCTGTCCGCGGGACCGCCGGCCCCGGTCTCCAGGGCGGTCAGCTCGGCGGCGACACCGATACCGACCGCCTTGAGCACCGCCTCCTTGCGGGTCCAGCAGCGCAGGAAGGCCGACGTACGGACGTCCCCCTCGGGCAGCGCGTACAGGGCCCGGCGTTCGGTGGAGGTGAGGACCGGGTCGTCGAACCCGGCGATGTCGAGGGTGCGCCGCCGTTCCACGTCCACCCCCACCCGGAAGGGAGACAGGGCCAGCATCCCGATCCCGGCACTGTGGGCGACGCTGTACCGCCAGGTGGTGGCCGGCCGGCGCACGGCCGGCGGGCCGTGCTCGACACTGCCGCAGCCGGGACAAGGCAGTCGCCCGAGAGATATTTCGCCGGCCGGCACGTCGAGCGCCTGGGAAAGCGCCCGCTTCACCGCCGCGCGACAGGTGACGAACTCCGCCCGGGCGATCACCGATTTCATGGCGCGGGCCCGGGCCCGTTCGGCGTCGTCCAGGAGTTCCAGTTCGTCGTCCCGGTAGCGTCCGGCAGGTACCGGCCACCACCACACCACGGCGTCGCAAGCGGCGAAAAAAGGTGCCTCGGCGCGCGCGTCGAGGTATCGGTCGAGGTGCAGGTCAAGGCGGAGATGGTCGTGCGGTTCGGTGCGTGCTTCGGTGCTTGGTCCGGCGTGCAGTTTCGCCCCCGTGCGGCTCGTCGTCACGCACCTCAACCTAGGCTCGAAAGCCGCTCGAGGGGCGTTCCGGTCCCGGGGGTTGGCCACAACCGGACACCGATGACACGCACGGTGAGGTCTGCGGTGCGGACCGTGATGCAAGCGGAAGTGGCTGTATTCGTTCCGGGGGGCCCGTGCAGCTTGCTGCCACCGTGGCGCGAAAAAGCCGTTCAAGTCGTCGAAATAAATATGGACTTGACAACTGTGGGCGTGTCGTCTTGCGTTCGCCGGGATCTTGTTGACTGCCTCCGAGACCTCGAACTACTGTCGGGCCTGATGCCGCCGTGAATGACGGCAAATTAATTGTCGATTGAACAATTGATCGTGCAGTCAATTTGCGCAGGATCCGGCCGCGCGGCATCGTTCATCACCGGTCGAGCAAGGGGGATGCCATGACAGGTGCTGCCAGGAGGTCCGCGCACGCGGATCCGGATGCGGAAGGGGCGGCGGACCACGTGTCGTCCGATCACGCCGCCGATGTGGAGCGCACCCTGCTCCAGGCCCGGGCCCTGATCGAGTCCACCGTCTCGCTCTACCGCAAACGGCCCACGTCCGGCCCCGCCCGGCCGCACACCGACGTCGCCGTGCTCGGCGAGGCCGTCGAGGACCTGGTCCAGGGTGCCCGGCACTCCGTCTGCGTCGCCGTCAAGAGCAGCGACGCCTTCCACCAGATCGCCCGCCAGGCGCTGGAGGACCTCGAACCCGGCCCGGTGGTGCGCCTGCTGTGCGCCTCCGAGGTCGCCGACGGCTCGCTGGCCGCCCTGACCCAGGCGCCGGGTGCCCGCTTCGAAGTACGCGTGTGCGAAGGGGAACTGCGCGACATCGTGGTGGTCGACGGCTCCTCCGCCCTGGTCCGGGCGGCCGCGGGGGCCGCCTCGGGGCAGGCGACGCTCGTCTCCGACCCGGCGGCGGTGCGGGCCCTGGAGCTGCTGTTCGCCGGCGCCTGGTCCCGGGGCCGCAAGCTCGACGAACACCTGGCCCTCAGCGCCAAACTGCGCAGCGAGCTGACCCGGCGGATCCTGGAGCGGCTGCGGGACGGGTACACCGACGACGCGGCCTCCCGCGACCTCAACGTCTCGCTGCGCACCTACCGCCGGCACGTCGCCGACATCATGCGCGAACTCGGGGCCAACTCCCGCTTCCAGGCGGGTGTGCGCGCGGTGGAACTGGGTCTGCTCTCTGAGTAGGGGAACTCCACGAGCAGCACCGGACCGACGCACACGCCTCACGATCACGCACCACAGCACACACGCCACAGCACACACGCCACAGCAGTACACAACGGGGACGTCGCGGCCCAGCCACAAGCGGGGCCGCGCTGCACCATGGAAACACCAACGGGGATGGTGAGTGCCACGTGTCGCACGCGACCGAGGACGAACTGGAACAAGCGCTTCTGGAAGTGAGGGCCCTGCTCGAGTCGACGGTGGCCATCCACCGGGACCGCAGCAACAGGGAGCAGCAGATCGCCACGGTCGACGGGGGCTACGCGCCCGTCCTGGAGACCGCGGCCTCCCTCATCCGCGACGCCGTGCGCACGATCGACATCGTGGACGCCCGGCTGCCGGGCACGGAGGAGGAACCCGCCCGCAAGGCGCGCGCCGAACGCAACATGATCTACTCCGCCGCCGACACGGTCTCGGTCCGGCTGCTGACCAGCCCGGCCCTGGTCGACGAGGACTTCGTCCGCGAACAGCTCGGCCTGGACCACCCCGTGGCGATCCGGGTGGCCCGGGTGCCCCCGCTCCAGGCGCTGCTGGTGGACGGCAGCACCGCCCTGGTGATGGCCGAGTCCGCGGCCGGGGTGCGGGCCTCGCTGATCCGGGCCCCCGAGGTCCTGCACACCCTCGGCACGCTCTTCGAGAGCATCTGGCGCAACGCCGTGCCCGCCGGCGAGCGCATCGTCTTCGGCGACCGCGACCGGGCCGCACTGGCCCGGCAGATCCTGGGCGCCCTGCGGGCCGGGGTCACCGACGAGGTGGCCGCCCGCGAACTGACCGTGTCGGTACGGACCTACCGCCGCCACGTCGCCGAGATCATGGCCCTGCTCGGGGCCCAGTCCCGGTTCCAGGCCGGCGTACGGGCCGCGGCCCTCGGCCTGCTGCCCACCGCCGCGCCGCCGGTGCAAGGCCCTCCACAGCGGGTCTGACCTCGCCGTCCGGCCCCGGCTGGCAGCTTCCTGAAAGTTCTGTTGCCGCCCGCCGGGCCCCGGCAGTTGTATGGCCGCCAGGAAAGGAATCGGGCATCACCGCGATGCCCCGACATCCTTCCCGGCGGCTGCGACAGACCCCCCGACTGCAATGCCGCCGGTGCACGAGGATCCGTAATGCCGCACACCCGAGCATCGCGGATCCTCGTGCCCCCGTCGGAATTACGGTGCGGAAGGCGGGTCCATGGACCGGTTGCCGATAGGCCTGGTGTTTCCGGGCCAGGGAACACAAAAAGAAAAAATGGGCGAACCCTGGCGGGACACCCCGTCCTGGGCGCTCACCGAGGAGATCTCCGCAGCAGCGGGCGAGGACGTCGCCGGCCTGCTCCTGGACACCCCCGACGAACAGCTACGGCGGACCGACCTCGCCCAGCTCGCCGTCTTCACGGTCTCCGTCGTCGCCCACGCCGAAGCGGTGCGCACGGGCACCTTCGCCGGGCAGCGGGTCGTCGCCTGCGCCGGACACAGTCTGGGTGAGTACAGCGCGCTGACGGCCGCCGGAGCCCTGACCGTCCCCGCCGCCGCGGCCCTGGTCGCCGCCCGCGGCCGGGCCATGCGGGCCGCGGCCGAGGGGCGCGCCGGCACCATGGGCGTGCTGGTCGCCGCCCCCCTGGCCGAGGTGACGGAGCTCACCGCACGGGTCCGGGCCGAAGGGCACGAGGTCTGGGTGGCCAACGTCAACGCCCCTGGCCAGACCGTGGTCTCCGGCACCCCCGAGGCCATCGACCGGATCGAGGCCGAGGGACCCTCGATCGGCGCCAAGATGATCCGCCTGAAGGTCGGCGGTGCCTTCCACAGCCCGCTCATGGCCCCGGCCGCCGTGGCGCTGCGCACCGCCCTGGAGCACACCCCCTTCGCCCCCGCGCACCTTCCCGTGGTGGCGAACGTCGACGCCACGTCGTACGCGGGCGACTGCGACTGGCCCGGTCTGTCCACCCGCCAGCTCACCTCGCCGGTGCTGTGGGAGCAGAGCGTACGCACCCTCGTCGGCCCGCTCGGCTGCCGCCGGCTGGTCGAGCTCGGCCCCGGCCGCACCCTGACCGGCCTGATCCGGCGGATCGCCCCGGACACCGAGACCGCGTCCGTGGACAGCCCGGCGGTCCTGCCCGTCCTGGCCTGACCCGCCGCCCGGCGCATCCGGCGCACCCCCGTACGGGCCCGTGGACGCGGCCCGCCGTACGACGACGCACGACGACGCACCCAGACGCACGCGAGGAGACGCACGCACCATGGCACTTGGCACCGAGAGCATCTGGCTGCGCAGATACGCCACCGCCGCGCCGCCCCGGCTGCGGCTGCTGTGCCTGCCGCACGCCGGCGGATCGGCCGGCTTCTTCCACTCCTGGGGGCACGCCTTCGGCGAGGACGTCGAGGTGATGGCCGTGCGCTACCCGGGCCGCCAGGAGCGCATCGCCGAGGAGCCCTGGACGGAACTGGAGGAGCTGGCCGCGGCCGTCGCCGCCGAGCTCGGGCCGTACACGGACACCCCGCTGGCCCTGTTCGGGCACAGCATGGGCGCCACCCTGGCCTACGAGATCGCCCTCCTGCTGGCCGACCGGTACGGCATCGCCCCGGCGCTGCTGATGGTCTCCGCCCGCCGCGCCCCCCACCTGCTCACGCCCCGCTCCGCCGCCTTCGGCACCGACGAGGACATCCTGGCCGAGGTCCAGCGCCTCGGCGGCACCGACGCCGCGCTCCTCGCCGACGAGGACCTGCGCGAGCTGGTGCTCCCGGCGATCCGCGCCGACTTCACCGCCGTGGCCCGCTACGCGGCGCGTGAGGGCCGCCCCCTCGCCTGCCCCGTCGTCGGCTACGTCGGCGACAGCGACCCGGACATCACGCCCGAGCAGGTGGCCGGCTGGGGCCGCCTGGCTCCCCGTGGCTTCGAGCTCAACGTGCTGCCCGGCGGGCACTTCTACCTCATGGACGAGCGCGACGCGCTACTCACCGACATCCGCGCACGGCTGGCCGCGCAGCGATGAGCACCGCGGTCCTGGCCCGGCCCATGTCCGGGGTGGGGGTGCTCGACAAGGCCTCCGTCCTGCTCGACATCGTGGAGGGCGGCCCGGCCACCCTGGCCGAACTGGTGACCCTCAGCGGTCTGTCCCGGCCCACGGCCCACCGCATCGCGGTCGCCCTGGAGCGGCTCGGCATGCTCACCCGGGACGCCGAGGGCCGGTTCGTGCTCGGCCCCCGGCTCGGGCTGCTCTCCGTGGAGGCGCGCCGCGACCGGCTGGCGCAGGCCGCCGCCCCGGTCCTGGCCGGCCTGCGCAGCCGCACCGGCCTGGACGCCCGGCTCTACCGCAGGCGGGGCACGTTGCAGATCTGCATCGCCGCCGCCTCCGTGGGCGTGGCGAGCGCGGACACCGACGCCGTCGGCACCGCCCGCCCCGCCTCGGCCGGCCCCGCCGCCCAGGTGCTGTTCGCCTGGGAGGAGCCCGAGGAGCTCTACGAGGGGCTGTGCCGGGCCAGGTTCACCGCGGCCCACCTGGCCCTGGTGCGCCGCCAGGGCTGGGCGTACGGCAACGAGCCGATGCTGCCCGGAGCCGTCTCCCTGGCCGTGCCGGTGCGCACCGGCACCGGCGGTGCGGCCGCGGCCCTGGTGCTGACCGGCCGGTCCACGCGGATGCCGGCCGCCCCCGACCGCGCCCTGGGCCGTGCCGCCCTGGACGCGGCCGTCGCCCTCGGTGACGCGTTGCTGCCCGCCGAGGGCCGGGCGACGCCCGCGCCGCGGTCCGCCGGCTGAATTGCCGGGGCGGCTTTGGCAGGTTGTTGCAGCCGCCGTTGAACGAAAAGAATCCACCCCCGCACCATTCCAGTGCGAGTAAGTGTGCCGCGCTTGTGGCGGCGAAATCCGACAAGGAGAAAAAGCGTGACGACTGCTACGCGCGACGAGCGTCTCGAGACCATCAAGGAAATTGTCTGCGACATTCTCGAGATCGAGGAGGACGAGGTCACCGAGGTCAGCCTTTTCAAGGAGGACCACAACGCCGACTCGCTCCGCGCCATCGAGATCCTCGCCGCCCTGGAGAAGGAGTTCGGCGTCGTCATCAACCAGAGCGAGCTGCCGCGGATGGTGAACCTCAAGGGCGTCTACGAGGTCGTGTCGGAGCCGGCCGGCTGGTAGTCGGTCGGTCCAGGTCCTTGCGGCGGATGGAGAGGTTGCCATGACAGCGGCAGAGCGCGGCGCCGGCCGGACACGGCCGGGGCGGCACCGGGTGGTTCTCACCGGACTAGGAGTGGTGTCCAGCATCGGACTCGGCGCGAAGGAGTTCCTCCAGGGACTCCGCGAGGGCCGCAGCGGTGCCCGGCCCATCTCCTTGTTCGACACGGAGGGCTTCGCCCACGCGAACGGGTGCGAGATCACGGACTTCGACCCGCGCGACTGGATCACCACGCTGGACGTGGACCAACTCGGCCGGGCCGCGCAGTTCTCCGCGGCGGCCGCACGGATGGCCCTGGAGGACTCGGGCCTGGACCTGACCCGGCTGCGCACGCAGCGCGGCCTGATCTCCATCGGCACCACCGACGGCGAGAGCTACGACCTCGACCAGCTGGTCGAGCGCGAGCTCGCCGACGGCACGGGCGCCTTCGACCCCGTGGCCGCCCGGCGCGTGCCGGCCGGGCGGCTGTCGGTCGCCGTCGCCCAGGAACTGGGCCTGACCGACGTCGAGGCGCTCACCATCCCCACCGCCTGCTCCGCCGGCAACTACGCCATCGGCTACGGCTTCGACGCCGTCAGCTCCGGCGAGGCGGAGTTCGCCTTCTGCGGCGGCGCGGACGCGATGTGCCGCAAGACCTTCACCGGCTTCTACCGGCTGGGCACCATCGCCCCCGACCGCTGCCAGCCCTTCGACATCGACCGCAAGGGCATCCTCACCGGCGAGGGCGCGGGCGTGCTGGTCCTGGAGCGCCTGGACTCCGCCCTGGAGCGCGGCGCGACCATCTACGCCGAGGTCCTCGGCTACGGCCTCAACTGCGACGCCCACCACCAGGTCGCCCCGGACCGCGACAGCGTCGCCGAACTGATGCGCCTGGCCCTGGACAACGCCGGGGTCGAGCCGCACGAGGTGGACCTCATCTCGGCGCACGGCACCGGTACCAAGGCCAACGACATCACCGAGGCCGGCGCCATCCGCCAGGTCTTCGGGGACCACCCGCCCCGCACCGTCTCGATGAAGTCGATGCTCGGCCACAGCATGGGCGCCGCCAGCGCCCTCGGGGCGATCGGATGCGCCCTGGCCATCCAGAACCGCTTCATCCCCCCCACCATCAACCATGTCACCACCGACCCCGAGTGCGACGTCGACTGCGTGCCCAACCACGCCGTCGAGGCAGACCTGCGGATCGTCCAGAACAACGGTCTGGCCTTCGGCGGCAACAACGCGGCGGTGCTCCTCGGCCGGTACGACGACGCGATCAAGGAGGCGTCATGACGACCCGCCCCATCGTCGGGATGGGCGCCGTCGCCGCCACCGGCTCCGGTGTCGGTGAACTCTTCGAGAACCTGTGCGCGGGCATCTCCGGCCGCGCCGAGCTGCGCGGCTTCGACCGCACCAGGTTCCGCGCCCAGCACGCCTACGAGGTCGACGACCGCCCGGCCGTCGGCGTGGACGTGCCCGGTCGCGCCGGCCGCCTGCTGCACGAGGCCATCGCCCAGGCCGCCGCCGACGCGGGCCTGGGGGAGGACCTCTCCGGCATCCCGATCCTGGTCGGCACCGGCCTGCGCGAACTGCGCTCGCTGGAGCTGTGGTGGCGCGACGGCTCGCCCTTCGCCGACTCCGGGCTGCACTTCGGCACCGGACTGCGCGAGCGGTTCAACGCCGATGTCACCCACACCTTCTCCAACGCCTGCTCGGCCTCCCTCTACGCCCTCGCCCTGGCCAGCGACCTGCTCGGCCAGGAGGGCGAGGACGCCCCCGACACCGTCATCGTCGCCGGCGTCGACGTGCTGACCGAGTCGATGTACGGGCTCCTGGAGCGCGTCCACCCCACCCCGCCGGACCGGGTGCGGCCCTTCGACCGCAACCGCACCGGCGTCCTCATGGGCGACGGCGCCGCCGCGATCGTGCTGCGCCGCACCGCCGAGGGCGCCGAACGGGTCTACGGCCACCTGCGCGGCGTCGCCGTCAACTGCGACGCGTACCACGTGACCGCGCCCTCCCCGGAGGGCATCGCCGAGGCCATGCGCACCGCCCACCGGCTCGCCGGCGTCAAGCCGTCCGACGTGGACCTGGTGATGCTGCACGGCACCGGCACCCTGCTCAACGACGAGGCCGAGGCCACCGCGCTCGCCGACGTGCTCGGCGAGGACGCCTCGGGGCCGCTGATGACCGCCGTGAAGTCCATGACCGGCCACACCTCCGGCGCCTCCGGCCTGATCAACCTGATCATCGGCGTCCAGGCCCTCAACGAGGGCCGGGTCCCGCCGACCGTGGGCCTGGAGGAGCCGGTCGAGGAGGCCGCGCCGTTCCGCTTCGTCACCGGCCGGCCGGCGGTGGACCAGCCGCTGAAGGTGGCACAGCTCAACGCGTTCGGGTTCGGCGGCATCAACGCCGTGGCCATTGTGGAAGGGTCCCGATGACGACGACACAGACCGACCGGACCGCGCAGACCGACGCCTCCCGCCCCGCCACCTCCGTCGTGGTCACCGGCGCCGCCGTCCTGCTGCCCGGCGCCGACTCCGTACGCGCCCTGGCCGACGGCCCCGCCGCCGGCGGCGCCCCCGTCGAGCCCGCCGCGCACGTCGGCAAGAAGGGCCTGCGCTACAAGGACCGCGCCACCCAGCTCGGCTACGCGCTGACCGCCGCCGCCCTGCGCGACGCCGGCCTGCTCGGCGCCGACGAGAAGGACGGCCTGTCCGTGCCCGCCACCAGCGTCGGCGTGGTCGCCAGCTCCAACTTCGGCAACCTCGACACCGTCGCGCGGGCCCTGGACACCCTCCGCGAGGAGACCGTCACCGGCACCTCCCCGATGGACCTGCCCAACGCCTCCAGCAACGTCATCGCCTCCTCGGCGGCCATCCGCTACGGGCTGCGCGGCCCCAACCTGATGGTCTGCAACGGCGAGACCTCCGGCCTGGACGCCGTCCACTGGGCCGCCACGATGATCTCGGCCGGCCGCACCGACCGGGTCCTGGTCCTCGGCGTCGAACCCGACAACGAGGTGGTCCGCAAGCTCCTCGACGGCGCGCACGCCGTGGACGGGGGCGCGGCCCTGGTGCTGGAGTCCGAGGCCGCCGCCGCCGAGCGCGCGGCGACCGTACGGGCCGTCGTCGGCCGTTACCGCCGCGGCGCCGGCGACAGCGCGGGCAACGGCCGCCGCTGGGAGCTGCCCGCCCACCTCGGGGTCGCCTCCGGCGCGCACGGCCTGCTCCAGGTCGCCGCCGCGGTCGGGCTCTTCGACTCGGGCGAGCGTGGTCCGGTCCGGGCGGTGGCCGGCACGGCGGCCGACGACGCGAGCGCGGACCTGCTGCTGCTCGCCCCCCGCGCGGCGTGAGCGCGCCGGCGAAGGAGGAAGCCGTGGTGAACACGCACGTGGACCTGCGCCCGGTCGTCGTCGAACGGCGCACCGAGGGCCGGGGTGGCCCCCGCGTCCTGCTGCTGCACGGCCTGGCCGCCAACGACAGCGTCTGGGAGCGCGCCCTGCCCGAGCTGCCGGCCGACTTCCAGCTGTGGACGGCCCGGCTGCCCTGGCGGACCGAGACCATCGCCGACTGGAGCGAGCAGCCCAACCTGCGCGGCTGGCTCGGCAAGGCGCTGGAAGCCGTACCGGGCGGCGCCGAGGTGGTCGTCGCCCACTCCATGGCGGCCAACGTCCTGCTCGACCTGCTGGACCAGAAGGTCCGCGGCGGGGCCGACGGCCTGCGCCAGTTCGGCATCCGGGCCCTGGTCCTGGTCTCGCCCTTCTACCGGGCCCACGCCGAGCAGTTCGACTGGGACACCATCTCCTACTACCTCAACGACTTCCACCTGATCATGGAGGAGGGGATCCGGGCCCACGCGGGTGACCGGGTGCCCGCCGACATCAGGCAGGCGATGGGGGAGCGGGTCCGCGACCGCGTCGGCCCGTACGGCTGGTTCCGGTTCTTCGACCTGTACCTGCGCACCCCCTCGCTCGACACGAGCCGGATCACCGTCCCGACCCTGGTGCTCGGCGGCGAGACCGACTTCGCCGCCCGCCCCGAGGAGGGCATCGCCCTCGCCGACGCCCTCCCGGACGCGGTCGTCCGCGTCCTGCCCGGCACCGGGCACTTCCCCATGCTCGACGCGGCGGACGTCTTCGCCGCCGCGGTGAGCGAGTTCGTCCACACCACCCTGGGTCCGTCCGCGCAGCGCGGCGGGGCCCTCACCGACGCCCTGGAGCTCCAGCGATGACCCTCGTCACGGACACCGCCGTCAAGGCGCTGCTGACCACCGCCACCACCACCACGGTGCGCCCCCGCTACGAGGGGTCCAACATCTGCACCTGGATCGGCTTCAAGCACGTCAACTACCTCGTCGAGGAAGCCGTCCTGGACCACTTCCGCCAGGCCGGGCTGCCCGCCCGCGCCCTGTACGAGGAGCACGGCCTCGGCCTGGACCTGGTCTCCATCGACACCCGCATCCTGCACGCCTTCCACATGGACGACACCGCCGAGGCGGAGGTCGTGCCGTGGACGAAGGACGACGACGGGACCATCGGGTTCAAGGTCACCATCCAGTTCGAGCGCAACGGCGAGATCCACAAGGCCGTCACCTCCAAGGTCCGCGTCTCGCTGCGCGTCGACACCTACCTGGAGGCCGCCGGCGAGGTCCCCGAGCTCCTCGCCCGCTTCGCCGTCGCCACGCTCGGCGACGACCTGGAGCGCGCGGAGCCCGCCGCGTCCCCGGCCGAGGAGGAGATCCTCGCCTCGCTGACCGCCGGGCAGAACGCGTACGCCTGGAAGTGGAACATCCCGTACCCGTACTGCCACTTCACCGAGCGCATCCAGATGTCGGGCTACCTGCGCCTGATGGAGGAGGGCAAGGACCGCTTCGTCGCCGACCGCGGGATCTCCATCAAGACCCTCCTCGACGACCGCCGCTGGATCCCGGTCGTACCGCGCTCCGACATCCGCATCCTCGACGAGGCGCTGATGGAGGAGGACCTCTACACGGTCTACACCGTCGAGGAGGTCTTCAAGGACTTCACCTACACCTCCCGCATGGACTTCTACGTCCTGCGCGACGGCAAGCTCGTCAAGACCGCCACCGGCCGCATCGTGCACGGCTACGCCGTCATCGAGAACCGCCGCGACTGGAGCCTGGTCAACTTCGACCAGCGCGTGCTCGACGCGATCAACGGGGCGCCGGAGGCGTGAGCGACGTGTGGGAGAGCGGCACCCCCCGGCTGCTGCTCATCGAGAGCCAGGGCCGCGTCGCGCAGGACGCCGGTTTCCGGCGCGACGCGGTCACCCAGGTGCTCACCGGGCAGACGGCGCTGCTCTTCCTGGTCCAGGACGGGGTGGTGCTCGCCGTCCCCGGCAGCGACAGCGACCTGGACCGGTTCCAGAAGGAGGGCGGGGTGCTCGCGGCGGACAGCTTCTCGCTCGCCCAGCACGGCCTCGACGGCGCGACGCTGCGCCCCGACACCCATGTCGTCGGCATGGACGTGGTGGCGGGCTGGATCCTGGATCCGGCCGTGCGGGTGGTGTGGCACTAGGTGGCCAGGCAGATTCCGCACACGGACGTGCTCATCACCCTCATGGGTGCCCCCCACGCATCGGACGAGGTCACCACCGCCCTGCGGCTGACCCAGTCCCTCCTGGAGCGCGGTGCCACCGTACAGGTGTGGACCTGCGGCTACGCGACCATGCTCACCCAGCGCTCGCTCGGCAGCGACAAGCCGCGCAACCTGGCCGACTGGAACCGGGAGTACCCCTCCACCGCCGCCCTGGTGGAGGAGCTGCTCACGGCCTGGGAGGGCCGGCTGTACTGGTACGGCTGCCGGTTCTGCAGCGACGACCGGGGGGCGGTGGACCACCTCCCGCAGGTGGTGCTCCGCCCGCCCGGGGGCTACGCGGCGAACGTCGCGGCCGCCGGCAAGACCCTGCACCTGGGGGGGATCTGATGGACGGCCGTGTGCTCGCCATCGTCGAACGCGGCTACCGCGGCGCGCTGGAGAAGCAGTTCTTCGACGAGCTCTACCTCGCCACCGAACTCCACCGCCAGCTCGGCGGCCTGGACATCCTGCTGCGCGGCTCCGCCGTGAGCTACGCCGTGGACGCGGGCCCCGTGCCCGCCCTGCGGATCGGCGGCCGGACGGTGGACACCCTCACCGACCCCCGCCAGGGCCTGCGGACCCTGCTGGAGGCGGGCGTCGCGATCCTCGTGGAGGAGCCCGACCTCACGGCCCTGGGCGCGGCCCGCCCCGTGGTCGAGGGCGTGCGGGTGACCGCCGCCGGCGAGACCGCCGCCCGCTGGCAGGCGTACCGGATGGTCATCTTCCTGTGACCGTCCCGCCGCCCCCGCCGCCCCCGACCACCCTGACGACCCTCCCGAACGGAAGGAACCCGAGACGGTCATGACCACCCTCACCACGGGCACCCCGCGCCCGGTGATCACCGCCTGGTCGGCCGTGTCGCCGTACGGCATCGGCCGGGCCGCCTTCGCCGACGGCCTGCGGGAGCGCCGCACCACCGTCACCGAGCTCGGCCCCGAGCACGGCACCCTCCCCGGCGGCGCCGGCCACGTCGTGCCCGGCTTCTCCGTCCGCGAGGTGCTCGGCAAGAAGGGCACCCGGTCCATGGACCGGGTCACCGGCCTCGCCGTCGCCGCCGCCGGGGCCCTGCTGGACGACTCCCCGCGCAACCGCGCCGTCGGCACGGGCGAGGGCGCCGCGTTCGCGCTCGGCACCACCACCGGCAGCGCCCAGTCGATGATGGACTTCACCCGCGACTCCTTCACCGGCGAGCAGCCGTTCTTCGTGGACCCGGCCCGGTTCCCCAACACCGTGATGAACTGCGCCGCCGGCCAGAGCGCCATCTGGTTCCGCCTCAAGGGCCCCAACGCCACCATCGCCGGGGGCCGCACCGCCGGCCTGCACGCCCTGAACTACTCCCGCCGCCTGCTCGGCGCGGGCCGCGCCCGGACCGTGCTGTGCGGGGCCGCCGAGGAGTTCAGCCAGGCCCGCGCCTGGCTGGAGCACCACAGCGGCGACCAGCCGGCCGACGGCACGCCGGCCGCCCCCGCCCTCGGCGAGGGCTGCGCGATGCTCCTGGTCGAACCCCACACGCCGGAGGACGCCGACCAGCCGGTGCTCGCCGAGGTCCTCGCCGTGGAACTCGGCGTGGTCCTCGACGGCGACCCCGGCCCCGCCCTCGTCGCCTGCCTGCGCGCGGCCCTGCGCCGGGCCGGCGTGGCCCCCTCCGAGGTCGCCGCCGTCGCCCGGTCCGGGGCGCCCGGCCGGGAGGGGCTGCGCGAGGCCGACGCCGTGCACGAGGTGTTCGGCGCGGTCGGCCCCGCCGATCTGACCCCGACCGGACTGATCGGCGACACCGGCGCCGCCGCGGCCGCCTTCCAGGCCGCCGCCCTGCTGTCGTACGCCGAGGACCGGCCCGCCGAGGCGGCCGGCCGGATCGGCGTGATCACCTCCGTGGACCGCACCGGCACCGTCGGCTGCGCCCTGCTCGGCCTGCGCTAGGCCCGCCCGCCCTC
>NZ_RPRY01000679.1 GCF_003949795.1 Streptomyces sp. WAC06614 | reverse complement strand
GGTGCCAGTTCTGGACGATGGTGGCCAGGGTGGCAGTGGCTTCGGCGAGGGCGAACTGGTCGCCTATGCATGTGCGGGGGCCGCCTCCGAAGGGGATGTAGTGGCCGCGGGAGGAGCGGGCTTCGGCTCGTTCGGGCAGCCAGCGGTCGGGGTCGAAGCGTTCGGGGTCGGGGTGGACGGCGGGGTTGTGGTGGAGGAGGTAGGGGCTGTAGGCGAGGGTGGTGCCGGTCGGGACGGGTGTGCCCGCCAGGGTGGTGTCTGTGGTGGCGGTGCGGGTGTAGATCCATCCGGCCGGGTAGAGGCGCAGCGTTTCGGTGATCACTCGGCCGGTGATGGGCAGGCGGGGGAAGTCGTCGTAGGTGAGGGGTCGGCCTGCGAGGACGGTGTCGACTTCGGTGCGGAGGTCTCGCAGGGTGTCCGGGTGGCGGGTCAGAAGGTCCAGGGCCCAGGACAGCGTGGAGGCGACGGTTTCCGCGCCGGCGATGAAGAAGGTGATGAACTGGTCGGTGATCTCCTGGTCCGTCAGGGCCGGGTGCGGGGGGTCGCGGGTGAGGAGTTGGGACAGCAGGTCGTCCTGGTCGCCCGGCTGGGCGCGGCGGTCGGTGATGACGGCGGCGAGGGTGGTACGCAGCCGGGTGAGGGCTCGTTCGTAGCGGCGGGTGGCCGGTAGGGGCAGGCGGCTGAGGGCGCCGGGCATGATCAGGCGGCCGAAGAAGCCGGAGACGATGGCGTCGACGTCGTGGGTCATGTGCTGGAGGGTCGGGGGCGGGAGTTCGCCGGAGAACATGGTGGCGGTCAGGTTGCGGACGGCGAGGGCCATCATCTGTTCGGGTACGTAGATGGTCTGGCCGTCGTGCCATCCGCCGGAGGCGGTGTCGGCCTGGGCGGTCATGGCGGTGGTGTGGTCGGGGAGGCGGGCGGTGCGGAAGACGGGTTGGCACATGCGGCGCTGGGTGCGGTGCATGGTGTGGGGGCAGGTGACCAGTCCCTGGCCCCCGACTTCGGCGGCCCGCTCGTAGAAGAAACCGCCCTTGTCGAAGGTGCGGTCGTCACGCAGGACCTGGCGGATGGCGGCGGGGTCGCACGCCATGACCACGGGGAGGGGTCCCAGTTGGATGCGGACCAGGTCTCCGTGGCCGGGCAGGGAGCGCATGAAGGCCAGCGGGTCTCGCATCAGGGGGATGAGGTGCCCCAGGAAGGGGAGGGCTCCGGGTGCGGTGGGGATGGTGTCCTGCCTCACGGTTCTTCCTTTCGGTGCGGCCTGCGGGCTGAGAGGTGCGTGTTCACGGGGTGGGGGTGCGGG
>NZ_RPRY01000678.1 GCF_003949795.1 Streptomyces sp. WAC06614 | reverse complement strand
GCCCCGCCCTGCCCGGCCGGCCCGCCCAGCCGGGCCCGGCCGTGCCGTGCCGTGGCGCCGCTGGGCGGTCCGGCAGGTCGGCCGGTCAGGCCGTGCTGGCCGGTCGGGGTGCGTCGGTCAGGCTGTGCCGGCCGGTCAGACTGCGTCCGTCGGTCAGGCCGTGCCGGTCGGGCGGGGTGATCCGGTCGGTCGGAGTGCTCCGGCAGGACCGGGGCCAGGGTCGGAAGTGAGTGTTCCAGTCCGTGAACACGGTCTTGCGGATTGTTCCGGTTTCTTGGAGGATCAGCCAATCCTCCGATGGCCGCAACCCATCGTCCGGCCCGGGGCATACCCGCGGGCCGACCACCCTCGACCAACGGGAGAATGCCCATGAAGCTGCTGCGAGTCGGACCCGTAGGGGCCGAGCGGCCTGCCCTGCTCGACCGGGACGGGGTGCTCCGGGACCTCTCGGGCCTGATCACGGATGTGAACGGCGCGTTCCTGGCCGAGGAGTCCGAGCTGGCCCGCGTACGGGAAGCGGCGGAGTCGGGGCAGCTTCCGGTTCTGGATGCGGAAGGGCTGCGGATCGGTGCGCCGGTCGGCCGGATCGGGAAGGTGGTCGGCATCGGCCTGAACTACCACGGGCACGCCGCCGAGGTGGGCGCCGCGATACCCGAGGAGCCGATCATGTTCCTCAAAGCCCCCGACACCGTGGTCGGCCCCGACGACACCGTGCTGATCCCGCGCGGCAGCGTGAAGACCGACTGGGAGGCCGAGCTCGGGGTCGTCATCGGCAGCACCGCGCGTTACCTGGGCTCCGCCGAGGAGGGGCTCTCCCATGTCGGCGGGTACGTCCTGGTGAACGACGTGTCGGAACGGGAGTTCCAGATCGAGCGCGGCGGCACCTGGGACAAGGGCAAGAACTGCGAGACCTTCACCCCGATCGGCCCCTGGCTGGTCACGGCGGACGAGATCCCGGACCCGCAGGTCCTCGACGTGAAGCTGTGGGTCAACGGTGAGCTGAAGCAGGACGGCTCGACCTCCGACCAGATCTTCCCGGTCGGCGAGGTCGTGCGGTACCTGAGCCAGTTCATGACGCTGTACCCCGGCGACGTGATCGTCACCGGCACCCCGGCCGGCGTCGCGATGGGCCGGCCGGAGCCGAAGCCGTTCCTGCGGGCCGGGGACGTGGTCGAGGTGGAGGTGTCCGGGCTCGGCAGGCAGCGGCAGGAGTTCAAGAACGCCTAGCGGGGGCGCCGCACGCGGCACCCCCGCTAGGCGTTCTTGAACTCCTGCCGCTGCCTGCCGAGCCCGGACACCTCCACCTCGAC
>NZ_RPRY01000677.1 GCF_003949795.1 Streptomyces sp. WAC06614 | reverse complement strand
GGGTGGGGGCGGGCGTTACTCCTCCAGCTCGCCGCTGCCGCTGGAGAACTGCGCCAGGCGGAAGATCACGAACTCGGCGGGCTTGACCGGTGCGATGCCGATCTCGCAGATGACCCGGCCGAGGTCGACCGACTCCGGCGGGTTGGTCTCGTCGTCGCACTTGACGTAGTACGCCTCTTCGGGGCGGGCGCCGAAGAGGGCGCCGCTGCGCCATTCGTTGACCAGGAACGCCGAGACGTTGCGCCGGATCCGGGCCCACAGGTTGTGGTCGTTGGGCTCGAACACCACCCACTGGGTGCCGATCAGGATCGACTCCTCCAGGTAGTTGAAGTAGCGCCGTACGTTCAGGTAGCGCCAGGCCGGGTCGGAGGACAGCGTGCGGGCGCCCCAGACGCGGATGCCGCGGCCCGGGAAGGCGCGGATGCAGTTGATGCCGACCGGGTTGAGCAGGTCCTGTTCACCCCGGGTGATCTGGAGTTCGAGGTCCACCGCGCCGCGGACGACCTCGTTGGCGGGGGCCTTGTGCACTCCGCGCTCGAAGTCGTTGCGGGCCCAGATGCCGGCGATGTGGCCGCTCGGGGGGATCAGCCGGCCCTGGCCGGTGGCCGGGTCGAAGGCTTTGATCCAGGGGTAGTACAGGGCCGCGTACTTGGAGTCGTAGCCGGCCGTCTCCTGTCGCCAGTCACGGATCTGACGGGCGTTCATGCCGGGCGGCGGGTCGATGACCGCGACCCGGTCGCCCATCAGCTCGCAGTGCGAGATCAGCCCGAGCTGGACCGCCTTGACGGCCTCCAGGTCGATCGCGCCGCGCTGGTAGGCGGCCATCAGGTCCGGGACCGCCACCATGGAGATCGCGTCGACCGCTTCCAGTCCGCCGAAGCCGGTGCGGTCGGCGGAGTCGCCCAGGTACTGGGCGGGGCCGGTGTCGGTGGCTCCCGCCGCGGGCGGCGCGTCGGTGGACGCCGCCGCCGCGACCGGGGCGGACAGGGCCACCGTCTGGTTCTCGGGGCGGGCGAGCTGTCCGGCGGGGGCCGCCTCCTGCACGGTGATGAGCCGGGAGTGCTCCTTCACCTGGGTGACGACGTAGCTGCGGCCGCCCTTCTTCGCCGTCACGTCGAACGTCTCGGCGACGCGGCCGCTGTCCTTGACGATCAGCTTGAAGCGCTCGGCCGGGCCCTCGCCCTCGGGGTCGGCGACCTCGACGCTGAGCGAACCGGGCGCGGTGGCCGTCACCGTGAAGGTGCCCAGCTGCTGGGGCTCACCGGCCGGCAGCGCGGCGGGGGCGGGGACGGCGGACACCGCGGCCGGTT
>NZ_RPRY01000676.1 GCF_003949795.1 Streptomyces sp. WAC06614 | reverse complement strand
CCTATCTGGCCCGGGCGGGCAGGTCCGTCCTGGTGCTCGAACGGCTGGGCCACACCGGGGGCGCGGCCGTCTCCACCCGGCCGTTCCCGGGCATGGACGCCCGCCTGTCCCGCTACTCGTACCTGGTCTCGCTGCTCCCGCAGAAGATCGTGCGGGACCTGGGGCTGGACTTCGCGGTCCGCAAGCGCGCCGTCTCCTCGTACACGCCGGTCGAGCGGGACGGCCGGGCCACCGGTCTGCTCGTCGGCAGGGGCGAGGCCCGTACCCGGGAGTCCTTCGCCCGGCTGACCGGCTCCGACCGGGAGTACGAGCGCTGGCGCGCCTTCTACGGCACCACGGCCGAGGTCGCCGCCAAGGTGTTCCCGACCCTGACCGAGCCGCTGCCGACCCGCGCCGAACTGCGGGCGCGGGTCGGGGACGAGGCGGCCTGGCGGATGCTGTTCGAGGAACCGCTGGGCCGGGCGATCGAGGAGCACTTCGACGACGACCTGGTCCGGGGCGTGGTCCTGACGGACGGTCTGATCGGCACCTTCGCCGACGCCCACGACCCCTCGCTGGCGCAGAACCGTTGCTTCCTCTACCACGTCATCGGCGGCGGGACCGGCGACTGGGACGTACCCGTGGGCGGCATGGGCGCGCTCACCGACGCCCTGGCCCGAGCGGCGCTGGCGGCCGGGGCGGAGATCGCCACCGGTCACGAGGCGGTCCGGATCGAGCCGGACGGGGAGCGGCGGGCCGAGGTGACCTTCCGCACGGCCACCGGCGAAGGCACGGTGTCGGCCCGTACGGTCCTGTTCGGCGCCTCGCCGCGGGCCCTGGCCGAACTCCTCGGCGAGGCCCCGCCGGAGCCGCCCGCCGAGGGCGCCCAACTGAAGATCAACATGCTGCTGCAGCGGCTCCCGCGGCTGCGCGACCCCTCGGTCGACCCCCGCGAGGCCTTCGCCGGCACCTTCCACATCGCCGAGGGCTACGCCGCCCTCGCCCGTGCCTACGCCGAGGCCGCGGCCGGCGAACTGCCCTCCGCCCCGCCCTCGGAGATCTACTGCCACTCCCTGACCGACCCGACGATCCTGGGCCCGGACCTGGCAGCCCGGGGCCACCACACCCTGACCCTGTTCGGCCTGCACGCCCCGGCCCGCCTCTTCGCCCACGACAACACCGAGGCCCGCGAGGTCCTGCTGACCGCCGCCCTCGCCCAGCTCGACGCCCACCTGGCCGAACCCCTCACGGACTGCCTGGCGATGGACGCCGACGGCCGCCCCTGCATCGAGGCGAAGACCCCCCTGGACCTCGACCGCGACCTCCGCCTCCC
>NZ_RPRY01000675.1 GCF_003949795.1 Streptomyces sp. WAC06614 | reverse complement strand
GCCCCGCCCGGCCCCGCCAGCGCGCCCTCTGGACGCAGGTCCGCCCCCCCGCGTCCCAGGGCGGGCGCCAGCACGCCGGCGGCCAGCGGGACCCACAGGCCTGCCCGGATCCCTGGGCCGCGCGCTGTCGGGACGACCCCGCGTGCCGGTCCCCCGACGTCGACCTCCTCGACGTCACCGGCCCGGCCGAGGTGTTCGCGCTGGCCAACCGCGAGACCGGTGGCCGGGCGGGCTACGAGGTCCAGCTCGCGGGACGTGGACCGGCACCCGGCGTGGTCACCACGTCGGCAGGTGTACGGCTGGTGACGGACCTGTCGTTCGCGGAGGTCGACGGCGTGCTGGACACCCTCCTGGTGCCCGGTGCGGTGGACCTGCCTCCCGAGGGTCCGGTCGCCCGGATCGACGCGGACGTGGTGGCGTGGCTGCGCACGGCCGCCCCGCTGGCCCGGCGGGTCGCCTCGGTGTGCGTGGGCGCGCACCTGCTGGCGGCGGCCGGGCTGCTGGACGGCCGGACGGCGACCACGCACTGGTCGACCGCCGCGCAGCTGGCGGCCGACCACCCGGAGGTGACGGTCGACCCCGACCCGATCTTCGTACGGTGTGGGAACGTCTGGACCGGCGCCGGGATCAGCGCGTGCATGGACCTCGCGCTGGCGCTGGTGACCGAGGACCTGGGCGAGGAGGTCGCCCTGGGCGTGGCCCGTCAGCTGGTCATGTACCTCAAGCGGCAGGGCGGGCAGAGCCAGTTCTCGGTGCCGCTGAGCGCGCCGCCCGCGGCGCGCCGGGACATCGACGAGCTGCGGATGTTCATCGCCGACCATCCGGCCGACGACCTGTCGGCGGCCGCGCTCGCCGAGCGGATGTGCCTCAGCGAGCGGCACTTCGCCCGGGTGTTCCGCCAGGAGACCGGCACCACGCCGGCCGCCTATGTGGAGGCCGCCCGGGTGGAGGCGGCCCGGCGCCTGCTGGAGGGTACCGACGACCCCCTGGACGCCGTGGCCACCGCCTGTGGGCTGGGCTCGGTGGAGACCCTCCACCGAGCCCTGCGCAAGCAGATCGGTACGACCCCGGCGGCCTACCGCCGCCGCTTCCGCACGAACCACTGACCACGGCAGGACCCACCGCCAGGCCGGACCGCCAGGCCCGACCGCCAGGCCCGACCGCCAGGCCCGACCGCCAGGCCCGACCGCCAGGCCGGGCCGCCAGGCCGGACCGCCAGGCCGGACCGCCAGGCCCGACCCGGCCCGGCCCTACCGGCCCGACCGGTCGCATGGCCCCACCGACCCGACCCGCCCCACAGGCCCCACAGGCCCC
>NZ_RPRY01000674.1 GCF_003949795.1 Streptomyces sp. WAC06614 | reverse complement strand
GGGTGTGGGGCGCGGTCTCGGGAGCGGGTGGGGCCGGCGGCGTGCTCCTGGGCGGTGTGCTGACCCAGGCGTGGGGCTGGCCCTGGGTCTTCCACTCCGTGGCGTTCGGTGCGGCGCTGGTCCTGGTGGCCGTCGTGGCGCTCGTACCGTCGTCGGACGGGGCCGGCGCCGGCCGGGAGGCGGCCGAGCCGCGATCCGGCCGGCGGGCAGAGCGGTTCGACCTGCTGGGCGCGGCCACCATCACCCTGGCGTTTACCTTGCTGGTCTGGGCCCTGACCACCGCACGGAGCGCCGGCTGGACGGACGCCGGGGTGCTGGTCGCCCTCGCCGGCTCGGCCGTGCTGCTCGCGGCCTTCGTGGTGATCGAGCTCCGCCGGCCGAACGCCCTGGTACCGCCGCGGCTGTTCACCACCGGTCGGGTCGCCGCGGGCAATGTGCTGATGGCGCTGCTGGGGTCGGTATGGATCGCCCTGTTCTTCTTCCTGCCGCTCTACCAGCAACAGGTCCTCGGGATGGGCCCCCTCTCCACGGGGGCCGGTCAACTGCCGCTCGCCGTCGCCAACATGGCCGGCGCGGCGGTGGCACCGCGGATCGCCCGGCTGCTCGGCCCCACCGCGACGGTGACCGCGGCCCTGGCCACGGAGGCGGCCGGCCTGCTGTGGCTGTCCCGGATCAGCGCCGACGGCAGTTACGCCGCCGATGTCCTCGGCCCGAGCGTCCTGGTGGGCCTCGGCCTGAGCATCGCCTTCGTGGGGCTCACCGCGCTCGCCGTGGACGGAGTCCCGCCGCAGGACGCGGGCCTGGCCGGCGGGCTGGTGAACACCACCCGCCAGGTCGGCGGGGCCGTCGGTCTCGCGGCGCTCGCCACCCTGGCCGGCTCCGTCACCGCGCGGGCCGCGGAGCGTCAGCCGCACCTGGAGGCCCTCACCGCCGGCTACCGCGCCGCCTTCGGGGTCTCGGCCGCGGTGATCGGCGCCACCGCCCTCCTCGCCCTCTTCCTGACCGCACCGCGTACCACGACACCCCGCACCACGACACCCCGTCCCACGACACCTCGCACCCCTGCAGAAAGGCTCCTGCCGTGACTGCTGCCAAGCCCTACCTCACCGGCCACTACACCCCCGTCACCGACGAGATCACCGCCACCACCCTCACCGTCGAAGGCACCCTCCCCCCCGAACTCACCGGCCGCCTCATCCGCAACAGCCACAACCCCAAACCCGGCATCACCCCCACCCACTGGTTCAAAGGCAGCGGCATGGTCCACGGCATCCGCCTGCGCAACGGCCACGCCGAGTGGTACCGCAACCGCTGGATCCACA
>NZ_RPRY01000673.1 GCF_003949795.1 Streptomyces sp. WAC06614 | reverse complement strand
CCTCCGCTCGCTCCTCCCCGACGGTGTCTGCTACGCCGGCAGCGTCTCCAAGCTCCTCGCCCCCGCCCTCCGCGTCGGATGGCTCCTCGTACCGCCGCACCTGCTCCCCGCCGTGTGCGCGGCCAAGCGCTACGCCGACCTGGGCAACGGCGTGCTCACCCAGCTCGTCCTCGCGCGGCTCATGGAGTCCGGCGACCTCGAACGCCATCTGCGTCACGTCCGCCGGCGCCACCGCCGGCGCCGGGACGACATGCTCCGAGCGATCCGCGCCCATCTGCCCGGCGCCCGCGTGCACGGCGCGGCCGCCGGGCTGCACCTGATGGTCACCTTCGACACGGCCCCGCCCGGCCTCTCCGACACCGCCCTCGCCGCGGCCGCCCTGGCCCGTGGGGTGAAGGTCCACCCGCTGTCCTGGCACCGCGTCACCCCCGGCCCGCCCGGCCTGGTCCTCGGCTACGCGGCCGGCCCCACCCACGCCATCGAGGAGGGCATCGCCCACCTGGGCACCGCCCTCCGGGAGACCTGACGCGGCGCCAGGGCGCGAACTCCGGCCCGTACCCGGGCAACGGAGTCCGGCGCGCACCATGACACGCCCACGGTGCCCACGGCAGGGGCAGCGGCACGGTGCCCGC
Source organism: Streptomyces sp. WAC06614 (assembly GCF_003949795.1). Taxonomy (GTDB): domain Bacteria; phylum Actinomycetota; class Actinomycetes; order Streptomycetales; family Streptomycetaceae; genus Streptomyces. Next base: position 693 of record NZ_RPRY01000673.1, on the reverse strand, counting down.
CCAGCCCGGTCCTCGGCCACGCAGCTGGCCCCGCCCGCGCTGAGGACGAGCACCGCCCACCTTGGCGCCGCCCTGCGCGAAGCCTGACGCAGCACCAGGGCACGCAGTCCGGCCCGGGCCGCGACCCGCGGCCCGTCCCGGGCTCAGCCCGTAGCCCGCCGCTGCGCGCGCCCGCCGGCCCCGGGTCTCGGCTGGCCGCCAGGCCCGCGGCCAGCGGCACGCTGTGCCGCTCGCCCGCTCGTCCCGGGCTCTGCCCGCAGCGCGGCCTGTAGCCCGCCGTGGCGTGCGCCCGCCGGGCCCGGGTCTCGGCTGGCCGCCAGGCCGACGGCCCGCGGCCCGCGGCCCGCAGCTCGCTGCGGCGCTCGCCCGCTCGTCCCGGGCTCTGCCCGCAGCGGGGCCCGCAGCCCGCCGTGGCGCTCGCCCGCCCGTCCCGGGCCCCGTCTGGCAGCCGGCCCACGGCCCGGCCCCGGCGCGGGAACCGTGTGGCGGCGTTCCGAAAAAAGTTTTGCCGCCGCGGCAACCTCCCCGCAGGTCGCGCGTCGTGCGGGGGTGAAGGGCGCAATCCGGCGCCCTTCACCCGACCGTGGAGAACCACCGTGACCAAGATCGACCTCGCCCGCACCACCGCCGTCACCGCCGGCCTGCTCCTCGCTCTCGCCGCCCCCGCGCACGCCGCCGCCACGCCCTCCGCCC
>NZ_RPRY01000672.1 GCF_003949795.1 Streptomyces sp. WAC06614 | reverse complement strand
AGGGGTTCGTCCCGGCGGGGGGCCTTTCGCCCCGGCCGCCTCGGCGACAACACCAGTTAGCCAGCCCCCGGACCGCCTGGCAACGCCCCCCACCTACTAGCGGCCGTAGCAGCAGCGGGCGGCGGGGGCCACGGAACCGCCGAGCGGGCCGTCCCAGGGTGGGGCGGAGGTCTACTAGGCGGGGCCGAATGTGACGTGGGTCCTGTGGGGCGCCTCACCGGCAGCGGGCCGGAATGTCGCGTTCTGTGAGGACTTGTACCTGTCTTTGATGTGTGGCCTGGGCCACTTCGCCCCGCGAATCGAAGGCCGCGAGGGGCGTCGCGGGGTGATTTCCATGGCACTGGGATACGGCGACGGGTCCCGCGAGGGCCCGGGGCCGGGTCCGCGTGGCGCCGAGCGATGAGTTCTCGGGGGCCGGGAAGTCTTATCACCGTCGTCGACCCCCAGGAGGAGCCCATGGCCCAGCTACTGCGCGTACAGAACTTCTGCATCTCCAGCGACGGAATCGCTGCCGGTGAGGACCAGAGCCTGGAGAACCCGTTCGGCAGCTCCGTCGACCCCGCGCTGCTGTTCGCCTGGGCCGGTGCCACGGCGAGCTGGCCCATGCGGACCGAGCCCGGTGGGAGCCGCGGCCTCGACGACTACTTCACGCGGGACCACGCACGCAACATCGGGGCCGAGATCATGGGCCGCAACAAGTTCGGGCCGCAGCGCGGGCCCTGGCAGGACCACGACTGGCGCGGGTGGTGGGGTGACGAGCCGCCGTTCCGGACCCCGGTCTTCGTCATGACGCACCATCCGCGTCCCTCGATCACGCTCTCCGACACCACGTTCCACTTCGTGGGCGGCGACCCGGCCGCGGTCCTGGAGCAGGCGCGGGAGGCGGCGCAGGGCAAGGACGTCCGGCTGGGCGGCGGAGTCACCGTGCTCCGGGAGTTCCTGGACGCCGGCCTCGTCGACACCCTGCACGTGGTGGTCTCGCCGGTGAAGCTCGGGTCCGGGCTCCGGCTGTGGGAGTCGCCCGACGAGCTGCTCGACCGGTTCCGTCTGGAGGTCGTGCCCAGCGCCAGTGGCGTGACGCACCACCTGTTCTGGCGGAGGTAGAGCGGAGTCGGGACGTACGGCCTTCCGCGGGCGGGGGTGGGTCGGGCGGCCCCACGACGCCCGTCCGGGAGCGTGCGGCGGGGGCGGCGGAGCGGGGAGGCCTGGTGCCGCGGCGGGGCCGCCCGGGGGGCGTGGTGGGCGAGCCGGGCCAGGCCGCGATCGGCGGGGACCCGGGCCAGTGGCCGGGCGACCTGTTGGTACGCGCCCTCGGCCAGCTCGCCCACGCC
>NZ_RPRY01000671.1 GCF_003949795.1 Streptomyces sp. WAC06614 | reverse complement strand
GCGGTGGGGGGATGCATGGGGGCTCCGCGTCAGGCGTGCAGGGGGTTGGCGATGGTCACGTAGACGGACTGGGTGTCGACGGGCCCGACCAGCTCGTCCAGCCCGCCCAGGCGGGTGAGCAGGTTGGCCTTGCAGCGCAGGGTCGGGGAGTCGAGCAGCCGGGCGGGCAGCGGGCCCAGGTGGGCGGCCTTGCCGAGGAACCGGCGGAAGGCGGCGAGCAGGACCTGTTCGTCGGCGAGCTGCTGCGAGCCGAAGGCGCCGACGAGGCCGAGGACGTTGTTGATGCCGAGGTAGTAGGCGAAGCGTTCGTCGGTGACGGCGTCGGCCACGAAGGTGTCGCTGGCGGCGCCGATGCCGGGCAGCCGCTGCTCCAGTTCGGCGCGGCGGGACTCGCGGAAGTAGTAGCCCTGGTTGTCGCGGTAGCGGCCGCCGACGGGCCAGCCGGCGGCGTCGAGGAGGACCAAGGTGTTCTGCTGGTGCGCTTCGAGGGCGATGCCGGCGAGGTGGTCGAAGGTGAGCACGGGCAGGACGACCTGGTCGAGGTAGCGCAGGAACCACTCGGCGGCGACGGCGGAGGTGGGCCGTCCGGTGCCGGCGGAGAGCCGCAGGACGGTGTCGGCGAGCCGCGAGCGCATGGTGCCGTGGCCGGGCCAGGGGCGCGGCGAGGTGAGCGCGGCCACGCAGACGGCGTCGTCGCCGGGGCGGAACGGGTGGTGGCGCAGGACGGCGTCGAGCCCGGGGACGGGGGTGCCGGCCGGGGAGTCGACGGCGACCCAGGCGGGGTCGCGGACGATGTCGAAGCGGGGGTGGTGGACCTGCCACTGGTCGGCGAGGCCGGTGCGCAGCAGGCGGTGCACCTCGACCCCGCGGTGGAGCTCCTTGCGGAGGTTCTCGCGGCGCGAGTTGGTGATCCGCACGGCCAGGGACAGCTTGAGCATGGCGGGGCTGCCGGGCCGCTGGACGGTGCGCACGGAGGAGGTCGGGAACCAGGGGTCGCCGTACGGGCCGAGGTCGTGCAGCAGCCCGCAGTCGAGGAGGGCGGCGACGGCCGGGCGGCGGAAGAGTTCGCGTGCCTGCCAGGGGTGCAGGGGCAGGGGTGCCGTGCCGGCCGGCAGGCGGAGTCCGGGGGCGAGCCGGAGGAGGAGTTCGTCGGCGGTGACCGGGCGGCCGCGTTCGGTCCAGGCGGAGTCGGTGGCGAGGACCGAGCGGTCGACGGCGGTCCAGTGCAGGGGGAAGGAGCCGTGGAGCTCGGGAGAGTAGCGGCGGACCTCGGCCTCGGTCAGTCCTTCCCGGCTCTTGGGGTCGGGCTGGAGGGGGTGGCCGAGCAGGAGGGAC
>NZ_RPRY01000670.1 GCF_003949795.1 Streptomyces sp. WAC06614 | reverse complement strand
GACCCGGCCGTCACCACCGCCGCGGCCGTCGCCGCCATGCCGTGGCGGTTCGCCACCCTCCCGGCCCGGCTGGCCCGCCCCGGCCCCGACCGGGACCGGGCCCTGGCGCGGCTGCGCGCGGCCCGCGTCGACTTCGCCCTGACCCCCGACGGCAGCTCGCACCGGCCCCTGCTGCTGCCGGTGGCGGCAGCCGGTGCGCCGCAGGGCCCGGCCGGCCCGGCCTTCCGCCACCGGGGCGTGCGCTTCCTGCTCCAGGACACCACCCGCCGCACCCTCGACGGCGGCGGCCTCGCCCGCATCCGCGCCCTGCGCGCCGCGTTCGCGGCCACCGTCGCGGACCCGGCCGCCCACGCGCTGGTCGTCGTACAGGAACGGACGGGCCGGGACCGGGTGGAGGGCAAGGAGGCGGAGCTGGTGCTGCGGGAGCTGGCGGAGTTCCGCCGCACCACCGGCACACCTGCAGCCCTCCTCACCCTCGACGCGCCCCGCTTCACGGCGTCCCGGACGGAGGGCATCCTGACGACGACGACCTCCGGCACCACCCCCGGCCTCTTCGGCGCCGCCCCGACCACCACTCCCGCGCACCCCTGGCTGGCGATCCACCCCGTTCCCGAGGAGGACTTCTGATGCGCAGCGTGACCTATTCGATGGGTGTCTCGCTCGACGGCTACATCGTCGGGCCGGACGGCACCTTCGACTGGACGGAGCCCGAGGACGAGGTCTTCCGCTTCTGGATCGACGAGATCCGCGGCGTCGACGTCCACCTGATGGGGCGACGGTTGTACGAGACGATGCTGTACTGGGAGACCGCCGACCAGGATCCGTCGCTCGACGACGCGACGCGCGAGTGGATCGCGCTGTGGAACCCGCTCCCCAAGGTGGTGTTCTCCACCACCCTGTCGACGGTGCAGGGCAACGCCCGGCTGGCCGCCGGCGGGCTGGCGGAGGAGATCGAGCGGCTACGGGCCGAACCGGGGGAGGGCGAGATCGCGATCGGTGGCGCGACCCTCGCGGCCGAGGCCGCCGCGCTGGACCTGATCGACGAGTACCGGGCCATGGTCCACCCGGTGCTGGTCGGCGGGGGCACCCCGTTCTTTCCCCGGGACGCGCGCCGGGTGGACCTCGAACTCGTCGAGACCCGCACGGTCGGCTCCCGGGTCGTCTACCTCCGCCACCGCGTCACCCGCCCGGGCTCATCCTGAGGCGCGCGCGCCGCCCGTGCGGACCGGCCCGCCAGGGTCAGGCGCACCTCCTTCAACTCCGCTCCCGGAACGCGCAGTCGGTACGCGCCTGCGGCGTGCTCGTGGCGCCGGGAGGAGGCGTCGGGCAGGGGGTCGGTGGGGGAG
>NZ_RPRY01000068.1 GCF_003949795.1 Streptomyces sp. WAC06614 | reverse complement strand
GACCGTGACCGGATGGAAGCGTTCACCGACTGGCTGCACTGGTACAACTACCACCGACCCCACACCGGCATCGGCGGCCAAACACCCGCCAGCCGCGGCACCAACCTCTCCGGACAACACACCTAGGCCGGGGCGGGCTCGTTCTGCTCGGTGGCGGGGGGTGCGGCGGGCTCGGCCGCGGCGGCCCGCTCGCGCTTCTCCCGGCGGACCAGGACCACCCAGCCGACCGGGACCCCGGCGGCGAACAGCCACCACTGGACCGCGTAGGCCATGTGCGGGCCGATGGAGTCGTGGTCGGGCGCGCCGACCGGCTCCGGCTTGCGGTCCGGCGGGACCGGGTCGGTCAGCTCCAGGTAGCCGCCGAGCACCGGCCGGCCCAGCGCGCGGGCCTGCTGCTCGCTGTTGATCAGCATCACCTGACGGTCCGGCAGGCCGCTGCGGTCCTTGATGCCGCTGCTGCCGCTGGTCTCGTCGGCCTTGAGCCGTCCGGTGACGGTCACCTCGCCGGTGGGCGCGGCCGGCACCGGAGGATAGTCCTGGGGGTCGTCCCCGCCGGCCACCCAGCCGCGGTTGACCAGGACCGCCCGGCCGTCGGCCAGCAGCAGCGGGGTGATCACGTGGAAGCCGACCCGGTCGTCGGCGTTGGTCCGCATGCGGACCACGACCTCGTGGGCGGTGTCGAAGGTGCCGGTGGCGGTGACCGTGCGCCAGTAGTCGGAGCGCGGGACGATGTGGCCGGCGGAGGTGAGCTCGGTGACCGGGACCGGCCGGGCGGCGAGGCTCTCCGCGATCAGCCGGTTGTTCGCGACCCGGTGCTCGTGGCGGTGGTACTGCCAGAACCCCAGCTTGATCATCACCGGGATGAGGACCAGGGCCAGGAGGGTGAGGCACACCCACTGCCGGGTCAGGACGAATCGGTACACGCCTCGACGGTACCCCGCGCACGGCTGACCCCGGCGGCCGGGGGGCCGCCGGGTCGTGGACGCGAGCCGGTGATGTCAGACGCGGTCGACGATCCCCACCTTCCCCTCCGCCCGGGCGCAGTGCGCCCCGCAGTACCACTTGCCCTCGGCCTCGACGCCCTGCCCGATGATCTGGACCCGGCAGTGCTCACAGATGGGCGCCATGCGGTGAATGGCGCAGGAGAAGCAGTCGAAGACGTGCACCGCGCCCTGCGCGTGCACCTCGAAGGACATGCCGTAATCGTTTCCGCAGACCTCGCAACGAGCCATGCGCCGCATGCTCCGGAGCCGTGCCGACCGGGGCAAGGTCCGGCGGGGCGATTCGGCCGTCGAGCACCCGCCCGGCGCAACGCCGCCGCCTGTCAGTCCGCGGGGGCCACGTCCCGCAGGAGCTGGGTGAAGGCCGCCTCGTCCACGATCGGGGTGCCGAACGCCTTCGCCTTGACCGTCTTCGACGTGGCCGAGTCGGGATCGTTGGTCACCAGCAGGCTGGTGAGCCGCGACACACTGGTGGCGACGTGCAGCCCGGCCTCGACCGCGCGGTCCTCCAGCAGCTCCCGCTCCACGGAGGTGTCACCCGAGAAGGCGATCCGCATGCCCTGCTTCAGCGGCCGGCCGTCCTCGAACCGCCCCGGGTTCGGGTACGGGCACGGGGGCCGCTTGCGCGAGGGGCGCCAGCTGACGGACCGGTAGGAGGCCTGCTGGCCGATCCTCGGGGTGGCCGGCGCGTCCGACCACTCGGTGAGCGGCCGGCACTCCAGCAGGGGCAGCCGTACGTTGTCCCGGGCGGCGGCGTGCAGCGACGGACGGAAGGCTTCCGCCAGCACCCGGGCGTCGTCGAGCGCGTGGTGGGCGCGCTGCTGGACCACGCCGAAGTGCGCGGCGAGCGACTCCAGCTTGTGGTTGGGCAGCGGCAGGTTCAGCTCCTTCGACAGGGCGATGGTGCACAGTCGCTGGCGCACCGGCGCCTGCGCCTCGGCCCGGGCGTACTCGCGGGCGATCATCTGCCAGTCGAAGATGGCGTTGTGCGCGACGAGCACCCGGTCGGCGAGCCGGTCGGCGAACTCGTCGGCGATGTCCTTGAACAGCGGGGCGTCCGCCAGCACCTCGCTCGTCAGGCCGTGGATCCACACCGGCCCCGGGTCGCGCTGGGGGTTGACCAGCGTGTACCAGTGGTCCTCCACATCGCCCCGCGCGTCGAGCCGGTAGACGGCGGCGGACACTATCCGGTCGTCGCGAGCGAGCCCGGTCGTCTCCACGTCGACGACCGCGTACCCCTGGGGGTACGCGGTCGGCCACGTCGTCTCTGCGGTCGTACGGTCGTCGAGCATGGTCACAGAGGATACGGGCCCGTACCGACAGCCCGTCCCCCGCCGGGGGCGGAATCGGCCGCGCGCGGCCCGCGCGGCCGGGCGGAGGGTCAGCCGGGCGCGGGTGCCAGCAGGGACTCCGTCAGGGCCCGTACGGAGAGCAGGAAGAGCTGTTCCGGGTCCACCGGACGGCTCAGGGCCCGGGTCAGGGCCGGGTCCTGCGGGGCGGTCGGCGGGGCCTGGGGGAGGGCCCACAGTTCGCCCTCGGCCGGGGACTGGGCGGGGGAGCGCTCCCGGTTGCGTTCGACCAGGACGAAGCCCACCACCTGGAACTGCACGGCCCGGACCGCGTCCGCGGCCCGCGCCCCGCGCAGCCCGGCGGCGTGCACCTCGTGCACCAGGGCCTGCTGGGCGGGCAGGAACATCCGCTCGGTCAGGCCCCGTTCGTGGACCAGGGCGATCAGGTGGGGCCGGGCGCGCAGTTCCCGGCGCAGGCCCCCGGCGACCGAGACGATCCTCTCGACGGGGGTGCGGCCGCTGGGCCGGATCGCGCCCATCTCCGTCACGGTCCGCGCCACGAGCGCGTCGAGGAGCTGCTCGCGGTTGCCGACGTGCCAGTAGATCGAGGTCACGGCCGTGCCCAGCTCGGCGGCCAGCCCGCGCATGGTCAGGCCGCCGGGGCCGTGCTCCTTGACCAGGGAGGCGGCCGCGGCCAGGACCTCGTCCCGGGTCAGCGGACTTCGCGTCATGGCGCTCCTGTCGGTCTCGTCGGCCCGCCGCGCTCATCTGGCGATCCGTCAGATGGGCGCGTGCAGCCCTCTTTACCCTTCATCGACGGAGGTGTAACTGTGTTACAGAGCCCCCGGGTACGACACCGACGAAGGGTGGTACACCCCCATGGCACGCGTACGGTACGGCGCGCGCAGCGAGGCCGAGATCGCCGCCTCCCGCGAGAAGAGCTCCCGTCTCCCCGACATCTGGTCCACCGGTGTGGTGGCCGTCTGGGAGACCGACCCGGACGTGGTGGCGGCCGTCCTCCCGCCGCCGCTGAAGCCCGCCGAACGGCCCCTGGTCCGGGCCAACATCAGCAAGGTCGACCTCCCCGGCTATCCGCTCGGCGCCGGCTCCGTGGCCGTCGCCGCCCGGCACGGCGGGGTCGAGGGCTGGTACCCACTGGTCATGCCCATGACCCATGAGCGGGCCCTGACCGGCGGCCGCGAGGTCTTCGGCGAGCCGAAGAAGCTCGGCGAGGTCACCGTCGAGCGCGAGGGCCTGGTCGTCCGGGCCGCCCTGGCCCGGCACGGGATCGCCTTCGTGGAGGTCCGCGGGGCCGTCGACCGGGCGCTGCCGGTCCCCGGGCCCGTGCAGAAGACCGACTTCTACTTCAAGTTCCTGCCGGCCGTCGACGGCAACGGCTTCGACGCCGACCCGGTGCTCGTGCACTGCACCCGCAACGAGAAGGTCCGCAAGCTGGAGAACGTCACCGGTGACGTGGTCCTGCGCGAGTCCATGTACGACCCGGTCGCCGACCTGCCCGTCCGCCGCCTGGTGGAGATCACCATCGGCGAGAAGACCACCGACCAGAAGGGCCGGGTCGTCGAACGGGTCAGCGCCCAGGCCCTGCTCCCGTACCTCCACCAGCGCTACGACGACCCGCAGCAGGCCTTCGACGGCCCGCCCGAGGGGAGTGTGTGACATGCGACTCGAAGCAGGCCAGGTGGCCGTCGTCACCGGAGCCGCCGGCGGCATCGGCCTGGCCATGGTCCGCCGGTTCGCCGCCGAGGGGATGAGGGTGGTCCTCGCCGACGTCGAGGAGGGCGCCCTCGCCAAGGCGGCCGCGGAACTGTCCGCGACCGGCGCCGAGGTCCTCGCCCAGGTCACCGACGTCAGCGACCGCGACTCCGTCACCGCCCTCGCCGACGCCACCTACGAGGCCTTCGGCGCGGTCCACGTCCTGTGCAACAACGCGGGCGTCGGCTCCGGCGCCGAGGGCCGGATGTGGGAGCACGAGCCGAACGACTGGAAGTGGGCCTTCGCCGTCAACGTCTGGGGCGTCTTCCACGGCATCCAGGCCTTCGTCCCCCGCATGCTCGCCGACGGCGGCCCCGGCCACGTCGTCAACACCTCCTCCGGCGACGGCGGCATCGCCCCCCTGCCCACGGCCTCCGTCTACGCCGTCACCAAGGCCGCCGTGGTCACCATGACCGAGTCCCTCTACGCCCACCTCAAGGCCGAGGGCGCCCCCGTCGGCGCCTCCGTCCTCTTCCCCGGCCCCCACATGCTGCGCACCGGCCTGTGGGAGTCCCACCGCAACCGCCCCGAGCGGTACGCCAAACAGCGCCCGCGCAGGACCCCGTACCGCACCCTCGACCAGTACGAGAGCGCCATGAAGCAGGCCGGCCACGAGGTCCGCTTCACCCCGGTGGAGGAGGTCGCCGACCTCGTCGTCGACGGCATCCGCGCCGACCGCTTCTGGATGCTGCCGGCCGGCGAGCACAGCGACCGCCAGATCCGCGCCCGGTCGCAGTCCATGCTCGACCGCGCCAACCCCGCCTACCTGGAGAGCTTCATCCTCGACTGAGGAGTTTCCCGTTGAGCGAGTACGACGACCCGTACCTGATCATCTCCTCCGACTGCCACGCGGGCCTGCCCACCGAGCAGTACCGCCCCTACCTCGACCCCCGCTTCCACCGGCAGTTCGACGAGTTCCTCGGCCAGCGTGACGCCCGCCGCGAGGAGGCCACCCGGCTCGGCGTGCGCAACGAGGCCTTCGCCGAGAAGTGGTTCCGCGACCACGAGGAGGGCCTCAAGGGCGGCTGGGACACCGCCCAGCGCCTGAAGGAGCTCGACGGCGACGGGGTGGCCGCCGAAGTGGTCTTCCCCGACGCCGACGCCGTGGACAGCCAGACCGCGGCCCCCTTCGGCGTGGGCCTGGGCCTGTCCGGCGACCAGGACCCCGCCCTCGGCATGGCGGGCGCCCAGGCGCACAACCGCTGGCTGGCCGAGTTCGTCTCGGAACACCCCGAGCGGCACTGCGGGGTGGCCCTCCTGCCGGTCACCGCGGAGCCGGACGCGGTGGTCGCCGAGATCCACCGCGCCAAGGAGTCCGGGCTCGGCGCCCTGATGATCCCCTCCATGTGGGTGGACCGGGCCCCCTACCACGACCGCCGCTACGACCCGGTCTGGGCGGCGGCCGCCGAGACCCGGATGCCGGTGGTCACCCACTCCGGGGCCGCGCCGCGCCACGAGTACGGCGACCACTTGGGCATCTACGTCTCCGAGGTCACCTGGTGGCCGGCCCGGCCGCTGTGGTTCCTGCTGTGGTCCGGCGTCTTCGAACGCCACCCCGGCCTGAAGTTCGGCGTCGCCGAGTCGGGCTGCTGGTGGCTGCCGAACCTGCTGTGGTTCATGGACCGGCTCTACCTCGGCGCCCACGGCGGCAAGAAGCTGTCTCCCTTCGCGGAGCTGAAGCGCCCGCCCAGCGAATACCTGGACCGCCAGATCTTCGTCTGCGCCACCAACACCAAGCGGCGCGAGCTGGCCCAGCGCTACGAGATCGGCGTGGACAACATCCTGTGGGGCTCGGACTTCCCGCACCCCGAGGGCACCTGGCCGGACACCCGCACCTGGCTGCGCACCACCTTCCACGACATCCCCGTCGCCGAGACCCGCCGGATGCTGGGCCTGGCCGCCGCCGAGGTCTTCGGCTTCGACACGCAGAAGCTGGCCCCGATCGCCCGCCGCATCGGCCCCACCCCCGTGGAACTGGGCCAGGACCGCGACCAGGCGGCCGTCGAGGCCTCGTGGGCCCGCTCGCGCGAGACGGGCCGGCACTGGCTGACCGGCAGCGACTTCCCGGTGCTGGGGGTGGCGCCGTGACGGGGGAGGACCGCTACACCGTCGTCTCGGCGGACTGCCACGCCGGAGCCGACCTGCTGGACTACAGGCCGTACCTGGAGAAGAAGCACCACGACGCCTTCGACGCCTGGGCCGCCACCTACCTCAACCCGTACGAGGACCTGCTGGCCGACACCGCCGACCGGAACTGGAACTCGGCGCGCCGGCTGGCCGACCTGGAGGCCGACGGGATCGTGGCGGAGGTGGTCTTCCCCAACACCATCCCGCCGTTCTTCCCCAGCGCCGCCCTGATGGCCCAGCCGCCCACCCGAGCCGAGTACGAGCAGCGCTGGGCCGGGCTGCAGGCGCACAACCGCTGGCTGGCCGACTTCTGCGCCCAGGCGCCGGGCCGGCGGGCGGGAGTGGTGCAGATCCTCCTGAACGACGTGGACGCGGCGGTCGCGGAGATCCGCCGCACCCGGGAGGCCGGGCTGACGGGCGGCATCCTGCTGCCCGGCGTCCCGCCCGGCTCGGCCGTCCCGGAGCTGTACTCCGAGACGTACGACCCGATCTGGGCGGTGTGTGCGGAACTGGGCGTGCCCGTCAACCACCACGGCGGTTCCGCCTCCCCGCCGTTGGGCCCCGAACCGGCCGCCCGCGCGGTCTTCATGGTCGAGACGACCTGGTTCTCGCACCGGGCCCTGTGGCACCTGATCTTCGGCGGGGCCTTCCGCCGCCACCCGGACCTGAAGCTGGTGCTGACCGAGCAGGGCTCGGGCTGGATCCCGGGCGTGCTCGACATGCTGGACTACTACCACGGCCGGCTGGTCTCGGCCGCGACGAAGGCCGCCACGGCGGAGTCCAAGTTCGGCGCGGGCCTGGCGGAGTCCATGGGCAAGGGCCCGAGCGAGGTGTGGCGGGACAACTGCTTCGTCGGCGCGAGCTTCATGCGCCCGCACGAGGTGCCGCTGCGGGACCGCATCGGCCTGGACAAGATCATGTGGGGCGCGGACTACCCGCACGACGAGGGCACGACGCCCTTCTCCCGCGAGGGCCTGCGCATCGCCTATGCGGGCCTGCCGCGGGAGGAGGTCGCCGCGATGGTCGGCGGCAACGCCGCCCGCGTCTACGGCTTCGACCTGACCCTGCTGGACGCCGTCGCGGCGAAGCACGGCCCCCTGGTCGCAGAGGTCGCCGAACCCCTGACGACCGTTCCCCCCGAGGCCACCAGCCCGGCCTTCGCCCTGGGGGGCTCGGTCCGGGTCTGGTGACCTCCCCCGGCCGCCGCCCGGGCGGATCACCAGGGGCTCAGCCAGGTGATCCGCTCGGGCGGGATCCGGTCCAGGCCGGTGACCGGGGTCCCCGCGCCGAGCTCGATCGTCAGCCCGTCCAGGTCGGCGAGCGGAGCCAGGTCGTGCGTCGCGGGGCCGGTCAGCACCAGACGGCGCAGCTCGGGAAGCTCGCGCAGCGCGGCAAGGCCCTTCGGGCACCGGCAGTGGCCCAGGTCCAGTGCGGTGATCCGCGGCTGGCCGAGCAGCAGCGCCGGATCGAGGTCCGGCTGTTGCAGCACGTTGAGCGTGTCCAGACGCGGCAGTTCCGGCAGTGACGTCAGCCCGTCCAGCAACGCGGGCCCGCTGACACTGAGCCACGCCATCCCCGGCCAGCGCTCCAGGGAATCGAGCCGGACCTCCGGACGGATCAGGGCGAGCCCCTTGAGGGACTGCGGGAGCGGCAGTTCGGAGACACGCTCCACACCGGGCGGCGTGTTGAGCGACAGCCAGTCGAGTGCGGGCATCTCGGCCAACGGTGCGAGGTCCAGCCCGGCGGGCAGGTCCGTGAGGACCAGGGCCTTCAGCCGGGGGAGGGCCGTGAGCGGCGCCAGGCCGGTCAGGTGCCGGCAGTCGTAGAGGCCCAGGTGGTCGAGCTCCCGGTGGACCGTCAGCGGTCCGAGGTCGGTCAGCCCGTTGCGGAACAGCGCCAGGCACTTCAGCGGCCGGTCGGCCACGTGTCCCGGAACACCGTCGGCGTCGCTGAGGTGCAGACGCTCCATGTTCCGCAGCCGGCCGAGGGCGGCCAGCTGCCCAGCCGTGCGGACCGTGACCATGGTCGTGCCGAGGGCGGCACCGGCCAGCACCTCGTCGGCGTACGGCTCGACGTCGAACGCGTGCCAGCCCTCCACGAGTTGCCGCTGCACCGGGGGCCGGTCGTCCTGGCGGAAGCGGGCGATCAGCGCCAGCGCCCGTGGTCCGCCGACCCGCCATGCCGTCCGGATGCACCCGGCCGCCTCGTCCGCGGTCAGCCCCTCCGGCCCCGGCAGCAGCTCCAGCACCAGCTCCCCGGCCCCGGCCAGTTCCTCCGCCTGCTCGGGGGTCCGCGGTGGCAGCAGTTCGGCGGTCCGGGACTGGATCTCGCTGCGCAGGGACGGGTCCAGTTCCGGGGCGTGTTCCAGGCAGGCGGCGGCCAGCAGCACCAGGCGGTTGCGGGCCGACTTGACCTTGTCCGCGCGCTTGAGCAGGCCCCGCAGGATCCGCACCCGCTCGTCCGGGCGGGCATGGCCCACCGCCATGCGGACCACGTCGTCCCAGGTGTCGTCCTGCGCGTTCTTCACCAGCACCCCGAAGTCCCGCGACTCCACCGCGGCCTTGGCCCCCAGGTAGTCCTGGAAGGTCCGGTGGACGAAGTCCACCGAGCCCTTCACCGGCTCCCGCAGCAGCCCGCTGCGGATCAGCAGGTGCCGGAACACCTGCTCGGGCGTGCCCTGCTCGCGCACCTGCGGCATCGCGTCCAGCCACTGCGCGACCAGCTCGACCGTCTCGTCCCGGCCCGCCTCCACCTGCCCGTTGCGGATCAGCCAGTACGCGAACCGCTGGAGCAGCAGGAGCTGTTCCTCCCGGGTGAGGTGGACCCCCTCGACCCCGGCGATCTCCCGTTCCGTGTCCCGGCGGACCAGCAGCATGTCCAGCGCCGCGTCGTACAGCTCCTTCCTCGCCCGCGGCAGCTGCATCCGCCGGTCCCGGTTCAACGCGCACAGCAGCGCGCACATCAGCGGGTTCGTCGCCAGCCGGCCCAGGTCCCGGCGGGCCGTGACCGCCTCCCGCAGGGAGGCTTCGTACGGGTCGAGGTCCTCGCCCGGGCAGTCCGCCCGGGCGGCCCGGTGCCAGTGCCCGATGAACGCCCCGACGTCCTCCCGCTCCATCGGCAGCAGGGTGTGCGGGACGAACCCCTCCCGCGCGAGCCAGTCCTCCGGCACCGCGGACGGGCGGGTGGTCACCACGTACCGCGCCCTCGGGAAGGCCGAGACCAGCGACCGCAGCCAGGTCTCCGTCCGGCCGCGCAGGCGCTGGGGGACCTCGTCCACCCCGTCGACCAGGACCAGCGCCCGCCCGTTCAGCATCAGCTCCTCGACCCACCCCGCAGGGGCCGAGAGGGGGACGCCGGCGGCCTTGAGGAACTCCTCGGGCAGCGGCAGGCTCTCCGCGGTGGTGAAGGACCGCAACCGCAGCACGAACGGGACGCACGTGCTCCACCACGGACCGCCCGTCTGCCGGGCCGCCTGGACGGCGAGCCACTGCAGGAGGGTGCTCTTGCCCGAGCCCGCGGGCCCGCGCAGCACGGTCCGGTCGGCAGCCGCGAGGGCGTCCTCCGCCGTGACGGTGGTCCGGTGCGGCCCGGCTTCCCCCGGCTGCGGCCGGTACTCCTGCGCGCTCACCGCGAGGCTGATGTAGGCGAGGTCCAGCGGCCACTCCTCCCGGGCCCGGCCGGTGGTCAGGCCGAACAGCTGGAGCCGGCCGTAGGCCTCGGCGACGTAGCGCGCGTACCGCTCCTCGAAGGCGTGCGCCGCCCCGTCGGCGCGGTCCGCCAGCCGGTCCAGCCGGTCCACCGAGCGCTGCAACGCCCCGGTGCGGCGGACGAGTTCCACGTCGGCCCGGGCGGCGAACGACGGCAGGGCGGTCAGGTACTCCACCGCGTGCGTGCAGGTCAGCCGGATCAGGTCCCGGGCCAGGGCCTCCGCCTCCGGGCCCAGCCCGGCCCCCGCCGGTACCGGCAGCCGCGCGGCCAGCTCCGCCGGATCCAGGTCCGCCGCGAACAGGGCGTCGGCGCCGACCCCGCCCAACAGCGCGAAGGCGTCGGCGACGGCGTCGAGGGCCGCCAGCCGTTCGTGCTCCGGCAGCCGGGCCGCGGCCGGGCCCAGGCGCGCGGCCAGTTCCTCGGCCAGCCGGCGCACCTCCGGCGTGCCGAGCTCCTCCGGCCGCCGCCAGCGCGGCGCGGGCCGCACCGGGCGGTCGGTCAGGCGCGCGCCCGGCACCTGACCCAGCCGGGTCCGCCACAGCCAGCCCGCCGCGGTGCTCGCCGTCCGGAGTACGGCGGTTTCCACCCCTGCCATGCACCCTCCCCCTTGTACCCCGGGTAACCCCGTCGGATACTGATCGGTAACAACCCCTAGCGGCACCCCTGAACCCGCCCTAAGGTGCGCCCATGCCAAATCTGCCCGATGTCGTGCTGTGGTCCATACCCGCCTTCGTGCTGCTCACCGTCATCGAGGTGGTCAGCTACCGGCTCCACCCCGACGAGGACGCCGCCGGCTACGACGCCAAGGACGCGGTCACGAGCGTCACCATGGGCCTCGGCAGCATCGGCTTCGACCTGCTCTGGAAGATCCCGGTCGTCGCGGTCTTCACCGCCGTCTACGAACTGACCCCGCTGCGGGTGCCGTTCCTGTGGTGGACCGCCCTGCTGATGCTGCTCGTCCAGGACTTCCTCTACTACTGGCAGCACCGGCTCCACCACGTCATCCGCATCCTGTGGGCCTGCCACGTGGTGCACCACAGCAGCCGGATGTTCAACCTCACCACCGCCCTGCGCCAGCCCTGGACCAGTGCGACCACCTGGTGGTTCTACCTGCCGATGGTCGCCCTCGGCGTGCACCCCGCCGCGATCCCGTTCTGCTACGGCATCAACCTGCTGTACCAGTTCTGGGTGCACACCGAGCGCATCGGGAAGCTGCCGCGGCCGTACGAGTACGTCTTCAACACCCCCTCGCACCACCGGGTCCACCACGCCTCGCAGGGCGGCTACCTGGACCGCAACTTCGGCGGGATCCTGATCGTCTGGGACCGGATGTTCGGCTCCTGGGTCGGCGAGACCGAGCAGCCGGTCTACGGGCTGACCAAGAACATCCACACCTACAACCCGCTGCGCGTGGCCACCCACGAGTACGCCGCCATCGCCCGGGACGTGCGCGCCGCCACCAGCTGGCGCGAGCGCGCGGGCCGCGTCTTCGCCGGCCCCGGCTGGCAACCGTCCGGCACCCCGACCAAGACCGAGGCCCAGGCCCAGGCCGAAGCCCCGGCCCCGGCACAGGTCCCGGCCCAGGCGCAGGCCTCCGCCCCTGCCCCCGGCGGGACCGCCGCGTGAGCGCCACCGCAGGGTCCGGGCCCCGTACGCCCGACTGGGCCGCCGCCCCCGGGGCCGGAACCGGGGCCGGGGGGCGTCGTGCCCGGCTCGGGGCGGTGGCCCTGGCCGGCTTCGCCGCCGCCACCGCGCTGGACCTCGGCTCGCTGCTCGCCGACTGGCCGCTCGGGCACCAGCTCTTCAAGCCGCTGCTGATGCCCCTGCTCGTGGCGTACGTGCTCACGCGCGGCGCCCCGCGGCTGCTGGTCGCCGCGCTGCTGTTCGGCTGGGGCGGCGACGTGGCCCTCCTCTTCGACGCCGATCCGGCCTTCCTGGTCGGCATGGGCTCCTTCGCCCTCGGCCACGTCTGCTACCTCGCGCTCTTCGGCAAGCGGCCCGCCGACCCCCGGCTCGCCGCCGGTTACGCCGTGGCCCTGCTGGGCACCGTCGGCCTGCTCTGGGGCGACCTGCCCGCCGAGCTGCGGATCCCGGTGGCCGGCTACAGCCTGCTGCTCACCGCCATGGCCTGGCGGTCCGGCTCGCTGGGCCGGCGGGCGGGGCTGGGCGGGGCGCTGTTCCTGCTCTCCGACTCGCTGATCGCCACCGGTGTCGCCCACTGGCCCCAGCTGCCCCGCCCCGACTTCTGGATCATGCTCACCTACGTGGCCTCCCAGTACCTGCTGGCCCGGGGAATACTCGCGGGCCGCCAGGTGTCGGACAGGGAGGAAGCAGTACCAGCCACCTCGTAGCAGAAGGACCGCAGCATGCGCGCCACCGTCATCCACGCCCCGCACGACATCCGCGTGGAGGAGGTGCCGGACGCGGTGGTCCAGGAGTCCACGGACGCCGTCGTCCGCGTGCTGCGCGCCTGCATCTGCGGCAGTGACCTGTGGGCCTACCGCGGCGAGGCCCAGCGCCGGCCCGGCCAGCGGATCGGCCACGAGTTCCTCGGCGTGGTCGAGGAGACCGGCTCCGCCGTCGGCTCGCTGCGGGCCGGTGACCTGGTCGTGGCGCCGTTCATGTGGTCCGACGGCACCTGCGAGTACTGCGTCGAGGGCCTCTACACCTCCTGCACCCACGGCGGCTTCTGGGGCTCGGTCGGTTTCGACGGCGGCCAGGGGGAGGCCGTACGGGTCCCGCAGGCCGACGGCACCCTGGTGAAGCTGCCCGCCGACGCGGTCTCCGACGACCACCTCCTGACCGGGCTGCTCGCGCTCTCCGACGTCATGGGCACCGGCCACCACGCGGCCCTCGGCGCGGGCGTCCGCCCCGGGGCCACCGTGGCGGTCGTCGGTGACGGGGCCGTCGGGCTGTGCGGCGTCCTCGCCGCCAAGCGGCTCGGCGCCGAGCGGATCATCGCCCTGGGCCGGCACTCCGCCCGTACCGACATCGCCAAGCTCTTCGGGGCCACCGACGTGGTCGCCGAGCGCGGCGAGGCCGCCGAGGCCGCCGTGCGCGAGCTGACCCGCGGCCAGGGCGCCCACGCGGTCATCGAGGCCGTCGGCACCGAGCAGTCCATGCGCACCGCCGTGAACATCACCCGCGACGGCGGGGCCATCGGCTACGTCGGCGTACCGCACGGCAGCGGCACCGGCCTGGACCTCGGCGTGATGTTCGACCGCAACATCAGCCTGCGCGGCGGCGTGGCGCCGGTCCGCGCCTACATCCCCGAGCTGCTGGAGGACGTGCTGAACGGCACGATCGACCCGGCGCCGGTGTTCGACCGCGAGGTCGGCCTCGACGAGGTGCCCGCCGGCTACCGGGCCATGGACGACCGCAGCGCCCTGAAGGTGCTCATCAAGCCCTGACCCCCACGCAGCACGGCGGGGCCGGCCGGGAGGACACGTCCCGGCCGGCCCCGCCGGCGTTCGACCGTTTCCGGGGTTACTTCACGGCCTTGAGGGCGTCCACGACGCCGTAGCCGTAGTAGCCCGTCTGGCCCCACTTGCTCTGGCAGGTGGTGGCGTCGATCAGGACGCCCTGGGCGTTGTAGACCTGCGCCGGGCAGGGCGCCTTGGTGGCCTGCGCCTTGAGCATGGCCTGGATCTGCGAGGGCGTGGCCGTCGGGTGGGCGCTCTTGAGCAGTGCCGCGACGCCCGCCACGTGCGGGCCGGCCATCGAGGTGCCCTGCTTGTAGCCGTAGCCGCCGCCGGGGAGGGTGGAGAGCACCCGGCCGTTGGCGTCGGGCGTGCCCGGGACCTGGAACTTGTCGCCGCCGGGGGCGGCCACGTCGACCACGCCGAGCCCGTAGCTGGAGTAGTAGGACTTGAAGCCCTGGACGCCGGTCGCGCTGACGGTGACCACGCCCGGGAGCTGGGTCGGGACGTCCAGGCACTCGTGCGGGTCGATGGTGCGCGGCACGGGGGTGGTGTCGTCCGGGCTGCTGTCGTCCAGGATCGCGTGCGAGGCCAGGTCGTGGTTGGAGTTGCCGGCCGAGGCGACGCTCAGGACGCCCTTGCGCTCGGCGTACTTCACCGCCCGGGTGAGGGCCTCCACCAGCGCCTTCTGGTCGTCGTCGTTCTTGCAGTTGTAGAGCCAGGGGTCGACGTAGTAGCTGTTGTTGGTCACCTCGATCCCCTTGTCGGCGGCGAACATGAAGCCGCAGACGACCGCCTCGGTGAAGAACAGGCTGGTGCCGGGCTCGCTCACCTTGATGCCGGCGACCTTGACCCCGGGCGCGACACCGGCGATGCCCTGCCCGTTGCGGGCGGCGGCTATGGTGCCGGCCACGTGGGTGCCGTGGTCGCTGCCGTCGGCGTACGGCCGCCAGGCGCCCTCGGAGGTGTCGGCGACGCCGCCCACACAGTTGGCCGACTGCTCGCGGGAGAAGTTCGGGGCGAGATCGGGGTGGGTGTCGTCGACACCCGTGTCGATGACGCCCACCGTGACGTCCTGGCTGCCATCGTTGATCTTGTGAGCCTGGTCGGCCTTGATCGCACGCAGGTCCCACTGGTTGGGCTCCAGCGGCTCCTCACCCGCCTCCGCCACCGCGGCGGACCTGGCGGCCTCCGTCGCGCTCAGCTTCTGCGTGGTCCCCTCCTCGGTCGTCTGCACGGGCGTCAGGGGGGCCGTACGGGTGGCGCCGACCGACACGAACAGACCGCGCTGGGCCCGCAGGGTCTTGGCGAACTCCGGGTTCTGGGAGTGCGCGACGACGACGCCGATCTGCTCGTAGGCCGTCACCACCGTGCCGCCGGCGCGCTCGACGGCCTGCCTGGCCTCCTTCACGGTGCCGTACGCCGTCAGGTTCGCCACGTACGAGAGCTTGGGACCGTCCGTCGCCACGGCCTTCGTGGCCGTCGGCCCGTCCAGCGGGGCGGCGGAGGCCGCGACCGCGGGGAGGAACGCCAGCGAGGCGGTGAGGGCCAGTCCCAGCGGCGCCGTGAGGGCGCGGCGGTGCTTCCCGGACGTACGCGATACCGGCTGAGCCATGGGATCTCCACATCTCGTGAAAAAGCCGTCCCGGCGCGGGTCGCGTCTGGACGGGTTCATGACAGGTGAAGCTAGTGCCGCGGCTCCCCTTTGCGCCATCGGTTCGAGAAATCAGACAAGGAAAGATCCGGCGGGTGTTGAACTGTCCCGGCATGCGGTACGTGCTCTGGACAGAGGGCGATCAGCACCCCCGGCGCCCACGGAGGTGCCCATGTCCGTCGTCCCCACCGCATCCGCGTCACAAGGAGAACCACCCGTGACCACCGAAGCAGCGCCGCCCCCGGGCGGCGCGGACACGCGCCCGGCGAGCCCTGGGGCCGCACAGTACGTGGCCGTCCAGCAGAGCGCGGAGTTCGCCGAGCTCCGCCGGTCCCACCGCTCCTTCGCGTTCCCGCTCACCGTGGCGTTCATCGCCTGGTACCTGCTGTACGTCCTCCTGTCCAACTACGCCGGCGGCTTCATGGGGACCAAGGTCTTCGGCAACATCAACGTGGCGCTCGTCCTCGGTCTCGGCCAGTTCGCGACCACCTTCCTGATCGCCTGGCTGTACTCCCGGCACGCCGCCCGTACGCTCGACCCCCAGGCCGAGGCCATCAAGTCCCGCCTGGAGGCCGGAGAATGAGCACCCCCCTCGCCGTCGGAACGCTCGCCGTCGGCGCCTCCGACCACCGGCCGCTCATCATGAGCCTCTTCGGCGTCTTCGTCGTCGCCACCCTGGGCATCACCGTCTGGGCCGGCCGGCAGACCCGCGGCGCCGCGGACTTCTACGCCGGCGGCCGGCAGTTCACCGGCTTCCAGAACGGCCTGGCCATCTCCGGCGACTACATGTCCGCCGCGTCCTTCCTCGGCATCGCCGGCGCCATCGCCCTCTTCGGCTACGACGGCTTCCTCTACTCCATCGGCTTCCTCGTCGCCTGGCTGGTGGCCCTGCTGCTGGTGGCCGAGCCGCTGCGCAACTCCGGCCGCTACACCATGGGCGACGTGCTGGCGTACCGGATGCGCCAGCGGCCGGTGCGCACCGCCGCCGGTGTCTCCACCATCGTGGTGTCGATCTTCTACCTGCTGGCCCAGATGGCGGGCGCCGGTGTGCTGGTCTCCCTGCTGCTGGGCATCACCAGCGACGGCGGCAAGGTCGGCATCGTCGCCCTCGTCGGCGTGCTGATGATCGTCTACGTCACCATCGGCGGGATGAAGGGCACCACCTGGGTGCAGATGGTCAAGGCCGTCCTGCTGATCGCCGGCGCCCTGCTGCTCACCCTGATGGTGCTGTGGACGTTCCACTTCAACATCTCGGAGCTGCTCGGCAAGGCCGCCGAGAACAGCGGCAAGGGCACCAGCTTCCTGGAGCCGGGCCTGAAGTACGGCAAGACCGCCGAGACCAAGCTCGACTTCATCTCCCTCGGCCTCGCCCTGGTCCTGGGCACCGCCGGCCTGCCGCACATCCTGATCCGCTTCTACACCGTGCCCACGGCCAAGGCCGCCCGCAAGTCCGTGAACTGGGCCATCGGCATCATCGGCGCCTTCTACCTGATGACCATCGCCCTCGGCTTCGGCGCCGCCGCGCTGCTCGAGCGGACGGACATCATCGCCTCCAACCCGGCCGGCAACACCGCCGCCCCGCTGCTCGCCCAGGAGCTCGGCGGCGGCCCCGACTCCACCGGCGGTGCGATCCTGCTCGCCGTGATCTCGGCCGTGGCCTTCGCCACCATCCTCGCCGTGGTCGCGGGCCTGACCCTGGCCTCCTCCTCGTCCTTCGCCCACGACCTGTACGTCAACGTGATCCGCCGGGGCAAGGCCTCCGAGCAGGAGGAGGTACGGGCGGCCCGCTGGGCCACCGTGGTCATCGGCGCCGTCGCCATCGGCCTGGGCGCCCTGGCCCGCGACATGAACGTGGCCGGTCTGGTCGCGCTCGCCTTCGCGGTGGCCGCCTCCGCCAACCTGCCGACCATCCTGTACAGCCTGTTCTGGAAGCGCTTCAACACCACCGGCGCCCTGTGGTCGATCTACGGCGGTCTGATCACCGCCGTGGGCCTGGTGCTGTTCTCCCCGGTGGTCTCCGGCAAGCCCACGTCGATGTTCAAGAACGCCGACTTCTACTGGTTCCCCCTGGAGAACCCCGGCCTGATCTCCATCCCGCTGGCCTTCCTGCTCGGCTGGCTGGGAACCGTCCTGTCCAAGGAACCCGCGGACCCCCAGAAGTACGCGGAGCTGGAGGTACGCTCCCTCACCGGAGCAGGCGCGCACTGACATCACGGGCACACCGGACGTGGCCGTGTCGTACTTCCGTACGACACGGCCACGTCACGTCTCGTTCCTTTGCTCACCCCTACGGCCGACCATCCTCGCGTAGGCTCGAAACCACCGCCGACACCTTTGATCCGGACAGGGGAGGGGGCCCACAGTGCTCATCGACACCTTCGGCCGCGTGGCCACTGACCTGCGCGTCTCGCTCACCGACCGGTGCAACCTGCGCTGTACGTACTGCATGCCCGAGGAGGGCCTGCAGTGGCTGGCGAAGCCCGATCTGCTCACCGACGACGAGATCGTCCGCCTGGTCCGGATAGCCGTGACCCACCTGGGGATCACCGAGGTCCGCTTCACGGGCGGCGAGCCCCTGCTGCGGCCCGGCCTGGTCGGGATCGTCGAGCGGTGCGCCGCGCTGGAGCCGCGTCCGCAGATGTCGCTGACCACCAACGGCATCGGCCTGAAGCGGACCGCGCAGGCGCTCAAGGCCGCCGGTCTGGACCGCGTCAACGTCTCCCTGGACACCCTGCGCCCGGAGGTCTTCAAGACCCTGACCCGGCGCGACCGGCACCAGGACGTCATCGACGGCATGGCCGCGGCCCGCGACGCCGGCCTGACCCCGGTCAAGGTCAACGCGGTCCTGATGCCCGGCCTCAACGACGACGAGGCTCCCGACCTGCTGGCCTGGGCCGTCGACCACGGCTACGAGCTGCGCTTCATCGAGCAGATGCCGCTCGACGCGCAGCACGGCTGGAAGCGCGACGGCATGATCACCGCGGGGGACATCCTGGCCTCGCTGCGCACCCGCTTCGAGCTGACCGAGGAGGGCGCCGAGGCCCGCGGCGCGGCCCCGGCCGAACGCTGGGTGGTCGACGGCGGCCCGGCCACCGTCGGTGTGATCGCCTCGGTCACCCGCCCGTTCTGCCGGGCCTGCGACCGCACCCGACTCACCGCCGACGGACAGGTGCGCACCTGCCTGTTCGCGACCGAGGAGTCCGACCTGCGCGCGGCGCTGCGCTCGGGCGCCCCGGACGAGGAGATCGCCCGGCTCTGGAAGGTCGCCATGTGGGGCAAGAAGGCCGGCTCCGGCCTGGACGACCCGTCCTTCCTCCAGCCCGACCGCCCGATGTCCGCGATCGGCGGCTGATCCCGCACGCCCCACGCGCACGTCCCACCCGGCCGGGCGGCCGCGCTAGGGCTGCGGCTCCTCCCACTGCGCGAGCGGGACCACGTCCTTGAGGAACCCGCGCACCCCCAGGAACTGCGACAGGTGCTCGCGGTGCTCCTCGCACGCCAGCCACGTCTTGCGCCGTTCCGGCGTGTGCAGCTTCGGGTTGTTCCAGGCCAGCACCCACTCGGCCGCCGCGCGGCAGCCCTTGGCGGAGCAGATGGGAGAGGCGGTCGACTCGGGGTTCGGATCGGCGAAGAGGTTCACGCCCCCACCCTAGAAGACGACCGGACGGCGACATGACGACGCCGAGCAGCCACGGGGGGAGCTGCCCGGCGTCGGTCCTTCGCTCCGACGGGGGATGCGGAGCGCGTAGGCAGTATGTCACGCAGGAGCCGGTGCGGTGCACCGGAACTTCATGATTGATCTGAGCTTTTCTTGAGGTTTCCCGACCCCAGCGCCGGACGTGCAGGTGAGGGCATGTAGTGGGACGGCAGTGAAGGCGTCGATTCGCGCCCCGCGTTGGCGATGACGACCGCGATGTACGGCAGCAGCGCCCCCGCGGCGAGCGTCACGATCGCCAGCGGCCTTTGTACGTTCCACAGCAGCACCGTGGCAATGACCGACACGGTCCTGATGCCCATCGAAATGACATAGCGGCGCTGCCGCCCGCGCACGTCTTCGGCGAGCCCCATGCGGGCCCCGGTGATCCGGAAGACCTCGGATCCGTTCCGCTTCTTCACGCTCTCCACCGTACGCGCAGCCGCGAGGGGCGGTAAGGGAGGGGTCCGCCCCGAACGGTGCCGCCCGACGTGCGCGCTGGGCCGTACGGGTCGAAACTGAGCCCACATGCGGACATTCCGCCCGTAGGGAGGCGAGACATGAACTGGTTGTGGGCCATCATCGTCGGATTTGTCCTGGGTCTCATCGCCCGGGCCATCCTGCCGGGCAAGCAGCACCAGCCGCTGTGGCTGACCACCCTGTTCGGCATGGCGGGCAGCATCCTCGGCAACGCGGTCGCGGGCTGGATCGGAGTGGCGGAGACCAAGGGCATCGACTGGACCAGGCACCTGCTCCAGCTGATCGGTGCCATCGTCGTCGTGGCCCTCGGCGACATGATGTACATGGCCGTCCGCGGCAAGAAGCGCACCACCGCCTGACGCGCCGCCGGACCGTCCCGCCCCCCGGAGACACGGCGGAGGGGCCGGCCGGACAGCACCCGCTGTCCGTACCGGCCCCTCCGCCGCGTCCGTGCGGCCCCGGCTCAGCCGACGAGCTCGACCGCCGCCAGGTTCTTCTTGCCCCGGCGCAGCACCAGCCACCGGCCGTGCAGCAGGTCCTCCGCCGCCGGGACCGCGTCCTCGGCGGTGACCTTGACGTTGTTCACGTAGGCCCCGCCCTCCTTCACCGTCCGGCGGCCGGCCGACTTGCTGGCCACCAGACCCGTCTCGGCGAACAGGTCCGGCACCGACGCCAGCTCGGTCACCCGCGCGTGCGGCAGCTCGGACAGGGCCGCGGCCAGCGTGGCCTCGTCCAGGTCCGCCAGCTCGCCCTGGCCGAACAGCGCCTTCGACGCCGCGATCACGGCCGCCGCCTGCTCGGGCCCGTGCACGAGCGCCGTCAGCTCCTCCGCCAGCGCCCGCTGCGCGGCCCGCGCCTGCGGCCGCTCGGCGGTCTGCGCCTCCAGCGCCTCCAGCTCCTCGATGCTGCGGAAGGACAGGATGCGCAGGTAGGTGGAGACGTCCCGGTCGTCCACGTTCAGCCAGAACTGGTAGAACGCGTACGGCGTGGTCATCTCCGGGTCCAGCCAGACGGCCCCGCTCTCGGTCTTGCCGAACTTGGTGCCGTCCGCCTTGACCATCAGCGGCGTCGCCAGCGCGTGCACCTCGGCCTGCGGCTCCAGCTTGTGGATCAGGTCCAGGCCCGCCACCAGGTTGCCCCACTGGTCGGAACCGCCCTGCTGGAGCGTGCAGCCGTAGCGGCGGTACAGCTCCAGGAAGTCCATGCCCTGGAGCAGCTGGTAGCTGAACTCGGTGTAGCTGATGCCCTCCTGGGACTCCAGCCGGCGCGCGACCGAGTCCTTGGTCAGCATCTTGTTGACCCGGAAGTGCTTGCCGATGTCCCGCAGGAACTCGATGGCGGACAGCTCCGCCGTCCAGTCCAGGTTGTTGACCATGACGGCCGCGTTCTCGCCCTCGAAGGACAGGAACGGCTCGATCTGCGAGCGCAGCCGCGCGACCCACTGCGCGACCGTCTCCGGATCGTTCAGGGTGCGCTCGGCCGTGGGCCGAGGGTCACCGATCTGGCCCGTGGCCCCGCCGACCAGCGCCAGCGGCCGGTGCCCGGCCTGCTGGAGCCGGCGCACGGTCAGCACCTGCACCAGGTGACCGACGTGCAGCGAGGCCGCCGTCGGGTCGAAGCCGCAATAGAACGTGACGGGACCGTCCGCGAAGGCCTTGCGCAGGGCCTCTTCGTCGGTGGACTGGGCGAAGAGCCCACGCCACTTCAGTTCGTCGACGATGTCCGTCACGGTCTCTCGACTCCTTCGATGCTTGATTGGCAGCTTTCAGTCTATGGGCGTCAGACGCCCTGGCTGACCGAGCTCATGTTGAAGTCCGGGATGCGCAGCGCCGGCATCGCGGCCCGGGTGAACCAGTCGCTCCACTCGCGCGGCAGCGTCTTCTCGGTCCGGCCGGCCTCGGTCGCCCGGGACAGCAGGTCCACCGGGGACTCGTTGAACCGGAAGTTGTTCACCTCGCCCACGACCTGCCCGTTCTCCACCAGGTAGACGCCGTCCCGGGTGAGCCCCGTCAGCAGCAGCGTGGCCGGGTCGACCTCGCGGATGTACCACAGGCAGGTCAGCAGCAGGCCCCGCTCGGTCGCCGCGACCATCTCGTCCAGGGACTTCTCGCCGCCCGCGTCCAGGATCAGGTTCCCGAAACCGGGGGCCTGGGGCAGGCCGGTGAGCGCGGCCGTGTGGCGGGTGGTGGACAGACGGTGCAGCGCGCCGTCGCGGATCCACTCGGTCGGCGGGACCGGCAGACCGTTGTCAAAGGCGGAGACGTCGTCCCCCGAGCTGTGTGCGATCACGAACGGCGCGCACTCCAGGCCCGGCTCCGCGGGGTCGCTGCGCAGGGTCAGCGGGAGCTCGGAGAGCTTCTCGCCGACCCGGGTGCCGCCGCCGGGCCGGGAGAAGACCGTACGGCCCTCCGCCGCGTCCCGCGCCGAGGCCGACCACATCTGGTAGATCAGCAGGTCCGCCACCGCGGTCGGCGGCAGCAGCGTCTCGTACCGGCCGGCGGGCAGCTCGACCCGGCGCTCGGCCCAGCCCAGGCGGACCGCCAGGTCGGCGTCCAGGGCCAGCGGGTCGACGTCCTTGAAGTCGCGGGTGGCCCGGCCGGCCCAGGCCGAGCGGAGCCGGTCCGGGGACTTGGCGTTGAGCTCCAGGGTGCCGTTGGGCTGGTCGTGGCGCAGCCGCAGGCCCGTGGAGGTGCCCACGTAGGTGCTGACCAGCTCGTGGTGGGCGAAGCCGTACAGCTCCCGGCCGCCCGCCCGGGCCCGGGCGAAGGCCTCGCCGAGCGCCGGGGCGAAGTCGGCGAACACGGCCGAGGAGGTCTCGGCCGGGGCCTCGGCGAAGTCCGGCGAGGCCGGGGTGCCGGTGATCAGCGGTTGGGCGTCCTCGGCGGGGCCCGCGCCGCGCGCGGCGGCCTCGGCGGCCCGCACCAGCGGCTCCAGGTCGTCCGCGGTCACGGCCGCGCGCGAGACCACGCCGGAGGCGGTGCCCTCCTTGCCGTCCACCGTGGCGATCACGGTCAGGGTGCGGCTGCGGGTCACACCGTTGGTGGTCAGCGCGTTGCCCGCCCAGCGCAGGTTGGCGCTGGACTCCTCGTCCGCGATCACGACGCAGCCGTCGGCCGTGGAGAGCTCCAGGGCCCGCTCGACGATCTCGTGGGGCTTGGTGCGCCCGTTGGACAGGGTGCTCATCGGCCGGCCTCCTGGGTGGTGTTCAGGATGTTGACGTCGCGGAACAGGGCGGACGGGCAGCCGTGCGAGACCGCCGCGACCTGGCCCGGCTGGGCCTTTCCGCAGTTGAAGGCACCGCCGAGGACGTACGTCTGCGGGCCGCCGACCTTCTCCATGGAGCCCCAGAACTCGGTCGTGGTCGCCTGGTAGGCGACGTCCCGGAGCTGGCCCGCCAGCCGGCCGTTCTCGATCTTGAAGAAGCGCTGGCCGGTGAACTGGAAGTTGTACCGCTGCATGTCGATCGACCACGACCGGTCGCCGACCACGTAGATCCCGCGCTCGACCCCGCCGATCAGGTCCTCGGTGGACAGCCCGCCCGGGTCCGGCTGGAGCGAGACGTTGGCCATCCGCTGCACCGGGACGTGCCCGGGGGAGTCGGCGAAGGCGCAGCCGTTGGACCGGCCCAGACCCGTCAGCTTCGCGATCCGCCGGTCGAGCTGGTAGCCGACCAGGGTGCCGTCCTTGACCAGGTCCCAGCTCTGCGCCTGCACGCCCTCGTCGTCGTAGCCGATGGTCGCCAGGCCGTGCTCGGCCGTCCGGTCCCCGGTCACGTTCATGATCGACGAGCCGTAGCGGAGCTTGCCGAGCTGGTCGAACGTCGCGAACGAGGTGCCCGCGTACGCCGCCTCGTAGCCGAGCGCCCGGTCCAGCTCGGTGGCGTGGCCGATGGACTCGTGGATGGTCAGCCACAGGTTGGACGGGTCCACCACGAGGTCGTAGCGGCCGGCCTGGACACTGGGCGCCCGCATCTTCTCGGCGAGCAGCGCGGGGATCTGCTCCAGCTCGGAGTCCCAGTCCCAGCCCGTGCCCGTCAGGTACTCCCAGCCGCGCCCGGTCGGCGGGGCGATGGTGCGCATGGAGTCGAACTCGCCGGTCTTGGAGTCCACGGCGACCGCGGTGAGCTGCGGGTGGATGCGCACGCGCTGCTGGGTGGTCGTGGTGCCGGCGGTGTCCGCGTAGAACTTGTTCTCGTGCACCGCGAGCAGCGAGGCGTCCACGTGGGCCACGCCCTCGGCGCGCAGCAGGCGCTCGCTGAAGTCGGCGAGCAGCGCCGCCTTCTCCTCGTCCGGCACGGCGAACGGGTCCACGTCGTAGGCCGAGACCCAGGTCCGGTCCGCGTGCACCGGCTCGTCGGCGAGCTCCACCCGCTCGTCCGACCCGGCCGCCTCGATCACCTTGGCGGACAGCTGCGCCATCGCGACGGCCTGCGAGGCCACCCGGGCCGCGCCGTCCATGGTGAGGTCCACCCCGGAGGCGAACCCCCAGCTCCCCCCGTGCACCACGCGCACCGCGTACCCGAGGTCGGTGGTGTCGGAGCCGCCCGAGGGCTTGGCGTCGCGCAACCGCCAGGAGGCGTTGCGGATCCGCTCCAGCCGGAAATCGGCATGGTCCGCGCCCAGCGCCCGGGCCCGGGCGAGCGCCGCGTCGGCGAGCGCCCTCAGGGGCAGGGCCAGGAATGACTGATCGATGTCATGGGCCACGATGGGTGTTCCCTCCGAGGTGCTCACAGGCGATGGCCGTCACAGGAAGTGAATCATGTGGACCCGGGCGTGTTCCCGGGAAATTCGAGGACTGTGCGGGCGCAGGCTCCGGCGATCCGTCTGTAGGGATCCGACAGAGTGCGTCATCAGCCACTGTCAGGGGTCGATCCCGTGAGCGAGCGGGACTGCCGATAGGTTGCGACGTACAAGCTGTGAGCAGTCCGCTAGCGAAAGGGTGATCCGTTGAGCCGCTCGGTTCTCGTCACCGGAGGAAACCGGGGCATCGGCCTCGCCATCGCCCGCGCCTTCGCCGAGGCCGGCGACAAGGTCGCGATCACGTACCGCTCGGGTGAGCCCCCGCAGGCCCTCACCGAGCTCGGGGTGCTGGCGGTCCGCTGCGACATCACCGACTCCGAGCAGGTGGAGCAGGCCTACAAGGAGATCGAGGACGAGCACGGTCCCGTCGAGGTGCTGGTGGCCAACGCCGGCATCACCAAGGACCAGCTGCTGATGCGCATGTCCGAGGACGACTTCACCTCCGTCCTCGACACGAACCTGACCGGCACGTTCCGTGTGGTCAAGCGCGCCAACCGCGGCATGCTGCGCGCCAAGAAGGGCCGCGTCGTCCTCATCTCCTCCGTCGTCGGACTGCTGGGCTCGGCCGGGCAGGCCAACTACGCCGCCTCCAAGGCCGGTCTCGTCGGCTTCGCCCGCTCCCTCGCGCGTGAGCTGGGATCGCGCAACATCACCTTCAACGTCGTGGCCCCGGGCTTCGTGGACACCGACATGACGAAGGTGCTCACCGACGAGCAGCGGGCCGGCATCGTCTCCCAGGTCCCGCTCGGCCGCTACGCGCAGCCGGAGGAGATCGCCGCAGCCGTGAGCTTCCTGGCGTCCGACGCCGCCTCGTACATCACCGGAGCCGTCATTCCCGTTGACGGCGGATTGGGCATGGGTCACTGATCACATGAGCGGAATTCTTGACGGCAAGCGCATCCTGATCACGGGTGTGCTGATGGAGTCGTCCATCGCCTTCCACGCGGCCAAGCTGGCGCAGGAGCAGGGCGCCGAGGTCATCCTCACCGCGTGGCCGCGCCCGTCGCTGACCGAGCGCGTCGCCAAGAAGCTGCCCAAGCCGGTCAAGGTGATCGAGCTGGACGTCACCAACCAGGAGCACCTGGACCGCCTGGAGGGCCTGGTCCGCGACGAGCTCGGCGGGCTCGACGGCGTCGTCCACTCCATCGGCTTCGCCCCGCAGGACGCCCTCGGCGGCAACTTCCTGAACACGCCGTTCGAGTCCGTGGCCACCGCCATGCACGTCTCGGCGTTCTCGCTGAAGTCGCTGACCATGGCCTGCAAGCCGCTGTTCCCGGCGGAGGGCGCGGCCGTCGTCGGCCTCACCTTCGACGCGCAGTTCGCCTGGCCGCAGTACGACTGGATGGGCCCGGCCAAGGCCGCCCTGGAGGCCACCAGCCGCTACCTCGCCCGCGACCTGGGCAAGGAGAACGTCCGCTGCAACCTGATCTCGGCCGGCCCCCTCGGCTCGATGGCCGCGAAGTCCATCCCCGGCTTCTCGGACCTGGCCGACACCTGGAACCACCGCTCCATGCTGGAGTGGGACATGACCGACCCGGAGCCGACCGGCCGGGGCGTCGTCGCCCTGCTGTCGGACTGGTTCCCGAAGACCACGGGCGAGATCATCCACGTGGACGGCGGTCTGCACGCGATGGGCGCCTGACCGCCCCGCACCACGGTACGAAGGCCGCGGCTCCCGGAAGGGGAGGCGCGGCCTTCGCCGTGCCGTGCCCGTGCCGTGCCCGTGGGTGCGTGCGTGCCGCGACCGTGCCGTGCGCGTGTCGTACCGACGCGCCGCCCGACCGGATCTTTCCGAGTCGAGAATGCGGGCATATACCGGCAAACTGGCCGGGTCGGGATCTTCCCGGCGCACTGCGGGGAGGAGGTACGGGAGTGCGCGCGAGGCGGAGCCGAGCGGTATCGCTGCTGGTCACCTCGGTCGTCGTGACCGGACTCCTGGTCCCGTGGGCCGTCGCCCGGACCCCGGAGGGGAAGCCCGCCCCGGGCCCCGAGGCCGTGGCCCCCGCCCTGGTGGACGTCGCCGACATCGCCGCCGAACCACCCGTACAGCCCGCCCGGCCCCCCGCCGCGGAACTCTTCGGCGCGGACTGCGCCACCCGGGTCGAGGGCTCGACCGTCACCGCCCACTGCCACAACCGGTTCCCCCGGACCGACCGGGTCCGGCTCCACGTCGAGTGCGACCGCTGGTGGGACCTGGACGGTGACGCCGCGCCGGTGGCCGTGGGCCCCGCCGAGCATGCGGAACTCGTCGGCCGGTGCTGGAAAGAGGTCCGCGCGGCCTGGGTCAGCCACCACCGCCCCTGACCGTACGGGGCCCGGCCCCGGGCTATTCGCCGCCCAGGCACACGAACGGGTAGCCCGCCGCCTCCGAGGCCGCCGTGTCCGCGTCGCCGCGCCGGATCGCCTCGATCAGCCGCCCGTGGTCCAGGTGGGACTCCGGCGTCAGCTCGGTCCCCACGTCCGCGCGCAGCCAGTCCCGCACCAGGTCCCCGAGGTCCGCGTACAGCTCGCTCAGCACGTCGTTGTGGGCCGCCGCGACCACCGCCATGTGCAGGGCCATGTCCGCCGCCACGAACCGCTCCGCCTCCCCGGACCCCCACGCCTCCTCACGCCGCGCGAGCAGCGCGTCGAGCTGGGCCAGGTCCCGTTCGGTCCGCCGCTGGGCCGCCAGCCGGGCCGCCGAGGACTCCAGCGTCGAGCGCAGCTCCGCGATGTGCCGCGGATCGGCCCCGGCGAAGCGCCGGTGCATCACCCCGGCCAGTTCGCTGGTGGCCAGGACGTACGTGCCCGAACCCTGGCGGATGTCCAGCAGGCCGTTGTGCGCCAGCGCCCGGACGGCCTCGCGCACGGTGTTGCGGGCCACCCCCAGCAGCTCCACGAGCTCCGGCTCGGTGGGGATGCGGGAGCCGACCGGCCACTCGCCGGAGGTGATCTGGTTGCGGAGCTGGGCGATCACCTGGTCGACCAGCGCGGAGCGCCGGGGGGACGTCAGCGGCATGGGGGCCCTCTCGGCCGAACGGAGTGCTGATGGACGGGGAACGACGGTCGGTCCGGCGGTCGGCACGACGGTCGGGACCGCGGTGCGACAGCGGTGGGGACAACCTACGGGGTCCGGCGGCCGGGGTGCCGCGCGACTGGACAACCAATCATCCCATGATTCTATGATGGCCTCATGCCTGACGACGCCCTCCCCACCCTCGAC
>NZ_RPRY01000669.1 GCF_003949795.1 Streptomyces sp. WAC06614 | reverse complement strand
CTCGCGGAGGGGGAGTCGGGGTTGGAGGGCAGTGTCGAGTACGCGGTGGATCTGTTCGACCGGGTGACGGTGGAGTCGTTGGCGGGTCGTCTGGTGGCGGTGTTGGAGGCGGTCGCGGCCGATCCGGAGGTCCGGGTGGGTGCGGTGGAGGTGCTGACGGACGCGGAGCGTGTGTCGGTGCTGGAGCGGTGGGCGGTCGGCCGTGAGCCGGGTGTGGCTGCGGTGACGTTCCATGGTCTGTTCGAGGCTGCGGTGGATGCGAGGCCGGATGCCGCGGCGGTGGTGTCGGGCGGGCTGGTGCTGTCGTATGGGCAGGTGGAGGCGCGGGCGAATGCTCTGGCGCACTGGCTGACGGGTCGGGGTGTGGGTCCGGAGTCGGTGGTGGCGTTGGTCCTGCCGCGGTCGGTGGACATCGTGATCGCCCAGCTCGCGGTGCTCAAGGCCGGGGGCGCGTATCTGCCGGTGGACCCGGAGTACCCGGCCGAGCGGATCGCCTACATGCTGGAGGACGCCCGACCGGTCCTGGTCCTGCGCGAACTGCCGGTGCTGGGGGAGGAGTCCGTCTCCCGCCCCGCCGTCGTGGTGGAGCCGCAGAGCCCGGCGTATGTCATCTACACGTCGGGTTCGACGGGTCGTCCCAAGGGTGTCGTGGTCGCGCACGCCGGTCTGGCCGCTTTCGCGGCGGCGGAGGTGGAGCGGTTCGCGGTGGACGCGGACAGCAGGGTGCTGCAGTTCGCCTCGCCGAGTTTCGACGCCTCGGTGCTGGAGCTGGTGATGACCTTCGCCGCGGGGGCGGCGCTGGTGGTGCCGCCGGCCGGTCCGCTGGCCGGTGAGGTCCTCGCCGAGGTCCTCACGGCCGAGGAGGTCACCCATGCCCTGATCCCGCCGGCCGCGCTGGCGAGCGTCCCGGCGAGCGCGTTCCCGCACTTCCGTTCGCTGATCGTCGGTGGTGACGCCACCTCGGCCGAGCTGGTGGACCGCTGGGCCCCGGGCCGGCGGATGGTCAACGCCTACGGCCCCACCGAATCCACCGTCGTGGCGACGACGTCGACCCCGCTCACCGCCGGAACCGGCGTTCCCTCGATGGGCACGCCGATCCCCGGCACCCGTACCTACGTCCTGGACGCCGCGCTGCGACCGGTCGCCCCCGGTGTCGCGGGAGAGCTCTATCTCGCGGGTGCCGGTCTGGCCCGTGGTTACCTGGGCCGCCCCGGTCTGACGGCGGAGCGTTTCGTGGCGGACCCCTACGGTCCGGCGGGCAGCCGCATGTACCGCACGGGTGATGTCGCCCGGTGGTCGCGGACGGGGGAGCTGGAGTACCTGGGCCGCTCCGACGACCAGGTCAAGGTGCG
>NZ_RPRY01000668.1 GCF_003949795.1 Streptomyces sp. WAC06614 | reverse complement strand
CCTCGCGCGCCTTGAGCTCGTCGCCCGCGCAGAGTTCGACCAGCTCGTCCAGCACCGCGGCCCGGGCCGCGGTGCTGGACGAGCTGGTCGAACTCTGCGCGGGCGACGAGCTCAAGGCGCGCGAGGTCCTCGGGCTGAGCGAGGGCCTGCGCGGCGAGGTCGCCAAGAACGCCGCCCTGCGCACCGCCCCGGCCCGCCCGGCGGGGGAGATCTACACCGGGGTGCTCTACGACGCCCTGGGCCTCGCCGACCTGCCGGCGGCGGCCCGGGCCGCCGCCGCCCGCTCGCTGCTGGTGTTCTCCGGCCTGTGGGGCGCGGTCCGGATCACCGACGCGATCCCGTCCTACCGCTGCTCGATGGGCGTCAAGCTCCCCGGCCTCGGTGCGCTCGGCGCGCACTGGCGCGGCCCCATGGCCACCGTGCTGCCCGAGGCCGCCGGGGACGGCCTGGTACTGGACCTGCGTTCCTCGGCGTACGCGTCGGCGTGGAAGCCGAAGGGCGCGACGGCCGGCCGGACCGCGACCGTACGGGTGCTGCACGCGCAGATCGTGGACGGCGTGGAGAAGCGCTCGGTGGTCAGTCACTTCAACAAGGCCACCAAGGGCCGCCTGGTCCGCGACCTGCTGCTGGCCGGGGCCGAACCCGAGAACCCGGCCGAACTGGTCACCGCCCTGCGGGACCTGGGCCACGTGGTGGAGGCGGAGCCGCCGGCCAAGGCGGGCAAGGCCTGGTCGCTGGACGTGGTCGTCACCCAGGTCCACTGAGGAGCCCCCGCGCCCCGAAGCTCAAGAGCTCAGGGGGTCGCGCCGGGCCCCCCGCCCGGCCGGCCCCGACTCAGTGGGCCAGGGGCCAGGCGACGGCGTGCGCGGTGTCCCCGTGCTGGGCGCAGGCGTCGGTCAGGGTCTCCAGCAGGGTCAGCGGGTCGGGCAGCGGGTGCTCCACGCCCCGCACCCAGACGACGGCCTGGTCACCGGGCAGCGCGGCCGGCGGCACGAGCACGTAGCTGCCGCGGCAGTGCCAGCGCAGCCCGGGGTGCTCGTCCATGGTCTCGGGGTGGCAGTCCAGTTCGCACGGCCACCACTCGTCCTCGTCCTCGGGGGTGCCGCGGGTGGCGGTGAAGAACAGCATCCGGGCGTGGTCGCCCGTACCGCCGGACTCGGCGACCGGCCCGACGGCGATGCCCGCCGCCAGCAGGCGGTCCAGGGCGGCGCGGCCGGCCTCCAACGGGACGTCCAGGACGTCGTGGACCATGCCGGTGGCGGTGACGAAGTTGGCCTGGGGCTGGTTGCGGGCCCAGCGTTCGATCTGCGCGCGGTCCGTCGTGGACTGGGTCTGCCAGGCGAACGACAGGGGGTGGCGGGCGGGGGTGGGAC
>NZ_RPRY01000667.1 GCF_003949795.1 Streptomyces sp. WAC06614 | reverse complement strand
GGGCGGGGCCAGGCCCCGGCCACCGGCCAGGCCCCGCCCCCCGAAGGCAACCTCCGCGCCCGGCTCACCAGCTTCGTCGGGCGGGAGGAGGACATCCGGGTCATCGGTGACGATCTCGCGCGGGCGCGGCTCGTCACGTTGCTCGGGGCCGGGGGAGCCGGGAAGACGCGGTTGTCGCAGGAGGCGGCCGAGGCGCATGCGCGGGTCGGGGGCGGGTGGCCCGACGGGGTGTGGTTCGTCGGGCTGGCCCCCGTGGACGACGCCGAGGACGTGGCCCAGGCCGCCCTCGCCGCCGTCGGCGCCCGCGACACCAAGCTCCGCGGCGCCGCCGCCGAGGAGCTCCGGGTGCTCGCCGAGCTGACCTCCGACAGCGACCCGCTGCACCGCCTGGTCGAACACTGCGGCCGCCGCCGCATGCTGATCGTCCTCGACAACTGCGAGCACCTGGTCGACGCCGCCGCCCGCCTCGCCGAGGAACTCCTCGCCCGCTGCCCGGGCGTGCAGGTGCTGGCCACCAGCCGGGAACCCCTCGGGGTGCCCGGCGAACTCCTGCGGCCCGTCGAGCCGCTGCCGCCCGAGCCCGCCCTCCAGCTCTTCGCCGACCGTGGAGCCGCCGCCCGCCCCGGTTTTCGTGTCGAGGACGACCTGCCCGCGGCCACCGAGATCTGCCGCCGGCTCGACGGGCTGCCGCTCGCCATCGAACTGGCCGCCGCCCGGCTCCGGCTGCTCAGCCCGCGCCAGATCGCGGACCGGCTCGACGACCGGTTCCGGCTGCTGACCAGCGGCAGCCGCACCGTACTGCCGCGCCAGCAGACGCTGCGCGCCGTCGTCGACTGGTCCTGGGACCTGCTGGACGAGGGCGAACGGACCGTCCTGCGCCGGCTGTCGGTCTTCGCCGGCGGCTGCGCCCTGGCCGCCGCCGAAGCCGTGTGCGCCGACGGCCGCCTCGACGCCCTCGACGTCGACGCCCTGCTCGGCTCCCTGGTCGACAAGTCCCTGGTCGTCGCCGCCCCCGGCGACCTCGGTGCCGACGGCATGCGGTACCGGCTGCTGGAGACCGTCGCCGAGTACGCCGCCGAGCGGCTGGCCGAGGCCGGGGACGACAAGGAGGCCACCGAGCGGCGCCATCTGACGTACTACCGGGAGCTGGCCCGTACCACCGAGCCCCGGCTGCGCGGCCGGGGCCAGCGGGCCGCCGACCGGCTGCTGTCCACCGAGCACGAGAACCTCCACACCGCCCTGCGCCGGGCCCTGGCCGCGGGCGAGGTCGGCGAACTGCTCTGCCTGGTCCACGCCCTGTCCTGGTACTGGCAGCTCCACGACCTGCGCGCGGAGTCCCGGCACTGGTCGGGTGCGGTCGCCGCGCTCGGCCCCGACCCCTTCGCCC
>NZ_RPRY01000666.1 GCF_003949795.1 Streptomyces sp. WAC06614 | reverse complement strand
CCCCCAGACTCACCCCGGTCACGGCGAGCGAGAAGTACACCACGCTGAGCGGCAGCCCGAGCAACACGAACCCGAACTCCCGCCAGGCCCGCCCGGCGGGGGTTCCCGGAGCGGGTGGGCGTCGTGGAGCCCGGTGGCCGGGCGGGCCTGGCGGGAGTTCGGGTTCGTGTTGCTCGGGCTGCCGCTCAGCGTGGTGTACTTCTCGCTCGCCGTGACCGGGGTGAGTCTGGGGGCCGGGCTCCTGGTGACCTTCCTCGGTGTGCCCCTGCTGGCGGGCGTGCTGGCCATGGCCCGGGGGTTCGGGCAGCTGGAGCGGACGCGGGCGCGCGTCCTGCTCGGCATGGACATCGCCGACCCGGCCCCGGTACGGGCCGCCAAGGGCGGCGCCCTGGGCTGGATCGGCGCCGTGCTCAAGAGCGGGAGCGCCTGGCGGCACCTGCTCTACTCCCTGCTGCACTTCCCGTGGGCCGTGTTCGCCTTCTGCTGCGCCCTCACCCTCTGGACCGTGAGCTGGAGCCTGCTGCTCTACCCGCTCTGGTTCTGGGTCTTCCCCGCCTACACCGACCAGCCCGGCCTCCAGCTCTTCCAGAACGGTGACCACACCTTCTACCTGGACTCCCCCGTCCGCGTGGCCGGATCGTTCCTGCTCGGACTGCTGCTCACCCTCACCACCACCTGGGTGGTCCGCGCCCTCGTCACCGTCGACCAGGTGCTGATCCGGGGCCTGCTCGGCCCGTCCCGGCTGGACTCGCGGGTCACCGAGCTGGAGACGGACCGAGGCGTCGTCGTGGACACCGCCGCCGCCGACCTGCGCCGCATCGAGCGGGACCTGCACGACGGGGCGCAGGCCCGGCTGGCCGCACTGGCCATGGACCTGGGGCTGGCCAAGGAGAAGCTCGCCGAGGACCCGCAGGCCGCGGCGCGGATGGTGGACGAGGCCCACGGGGAGGTGAAGACCGCGCTCAAGGAGCTGCGGGACCTGGCCCGCGGGATCCACCCCGCCGTCCTGACCGACCGGGGGCTCGACGCCGCGCTGTCGTCCGTCGCCTCGCGGTGCGCCGTGCCGGTACGGGTACGGGTGGACCTGCCGGCGCGGCCGGCCGCGGCGATCGAGGGGATCGCGTACGTCGCCGTGTCGGAGCTGCTCCGGAACGTCAGCAAGCACGCCGGGGCGCGCAGCGCCACCGTCGACGTGTGGCGCAGCGGGAACCGGCTGCTGCTCCAGGTCGC
The DNA here is from genome assembly GCF_003949795.1 of Streptomyces sp. WAC06614. Lineage (GTDB taxonomy): Bacteria > Actinomycetota > Actinomycetes > Streptomycetales > Streptomycetaceae > Streptomyces. The sequence continues at coordinate 157 of NZ_RPRY01000666.1, read as the reverse complement.
GGACGACGGCCACGGCGGGGCGCGGATCACCGAGGGCGGGGGCCTGGCCGGGCTGCGCGACCGTGTCGAGGCGGTGGACGGCGTCCTCGTCATCGCCGGCCGTCCGCACGACGGCCCCGGCACCACCGCCCCCGGCACCACCGTCACCGCCGACACC
>NZ_RPRY01000665.1 GCF_003949795.1 Streptomyces sp. WAC06614 | reverse complement strand
CATCGGGGGAGTCGGGGGAGTCGGGGGAACCCTGTGAGGGCCTCGGGCTGCGCACGGCCGGATCCTACGGTTCGTTGGCCGATGCATGCACTTGCGTTCCGCCGGTCGGGCCAGGCCTGGCCGGAGCCCCACGGCCAAGGCCGGGCCCCGGCCTGAACCGGGCCCGGGCCCCGCCCCAGGGCCAAGGCCGGGCCCCGGCCCGAACTGGGCCCGGCCCGAACCGGGCCCGGGCTCCGTACTAACTGGCCCCGCCTCGAACTGGGTCCCGGCCCGAACCGGGCCCCCGCCGGAACCGGGCCCCGGCCCGAACCGGGCCCGGGCTCCGCCCCCGGGCCAAGGCCGGGCCCCGGCCCTAACTGGGCCCCGGCCCGAACTGGGTCCCGCCGGAACCGGGCCCGGGCTCCGCCCCCGGGCCAAGGCCGGGCCCCGGCCCTAACTGGGCCGACCGGGCCCCGGCCCCGGGCCCAAGGCCGGGTCCGGGCGGGCAAGGCTGGGCGTGGGGGCACGGCCGGGCCCCGGTCCTGAGGCCCGACCCGACCGGGGTCAGGCCGGACCGGGATCAAGGGCCGCCCCGGGGCCAGGCTCGGGCCGGGCGAAGGCCGGCGTTTGGCTCAGGTGGTTTTGAACAGGGCGTTGATCTCGCCGTACGCCAGGGAGTCCGCCACCGCGTCGTACGTGCCCTTGGTGAGGAGTTCCTCGGTGGCCCGGCGGACCACCGCGTACGCCGCCTCGGCGACCCAGGAGCCGAGGCTGACCCGGGCCACGCCCAGGGCGCCCAGCTCGGCCACGCCGGGGGCGCCGGGGCCGACCAGGATGTTCAGCGGGGCGTCGATGCCGCGGGCGAGCTCGGCCACGACCTCGGGCTCGTACACCCCGGGGACGAAGATCCCGCTGGCCCCGGCCTCCAGGTAGGCGGCGGCGCGGGAAAGGGTCTCGGTGAGCCGGGGCGCGCCGGGCTCGCCCAGGCCGAACAGGTAGGTGTCGATCCTGGCGTTGATGTACAGGGGGACGCCGGCGGCGTCGGCGGCGGCCCGTGCCGCCGCGAGGCGCTCGGCGTGCTCGGCGGGTTCGCGGGAGCCGTCCTCCAGGTTGACCCCGACCGCGCCGGCGGCGATCACGGCCGACACCGTCTCGGCCACGCCGGCCGGGTCCGCGCCGAAGCCGCTCTCGATGTCGGCGGTCACCGGGACCTGCACGGCCCCGGCGACCCGGGCGACGAGGTCGACGGCGCGCTCGCGGGCGAGGGCGTTGCCGTCGCGGGAGCCGAGGGACCAGGCGACGCCGGCGCTGGTGGTGGCGACGGCGGGTGCGCCGGCCGCCTCGACGAGGCGGGCGCTGGCGACGTCCCAGGCGTTGGCGAGGGCGAGGGGGGCGGCGGGGGTGTGCAGCGCGGCGAAGCGC
>NZ_RPRY01000664.1 GCF_003949795.1 Streptomyces sp. WAC06614 | reverse complement strand
GGTCGGCCGCCCCGGTCGGCTACCCCGCGGCCGACCTGCCCCGCGCCCGCTACCCGGAACCGGGCGGACAGTTCCCCGGCGCGGCGGCCCGGCCGGCCGCGCCGAGCGGGGGCGGTGCCCCGTGGCGCTGATCAACCCCGAGGCGTCCTCGCTGGTCGCCGCCTACCGGTCCCTGCTGCCCGCCGCACTGCGCGGCGCCCTGGCCCGGCGGGTCCCGCCGCGGCTGCGGACCGTCGTCAAGCGGCTGCTGCGCCGGCTCCAGCTCGGCCTGGGCATCGGCCGGGCGCTGCGCACCCGGCGGGCCCGGCGGCGCTGGCCGCACCTGTTCGACCAGGGCGAGCGGCTCGCCGCCCTGCTCGACCGCGGCGCCCAGATCGCCCTGGTCCGGCCCACCGCGTCCCCGCTCGGCCTGCGCGAGGCCAACCTGGAGCTCGTCGTCACCGCCCTGGAAGAGGCCGGCGTCGACTACTTCGCCGTCCGCGGGACCGACGACTTCCGTGCCTGCCTCGCCGTCCGGGACGCCGACCGGGCGCAGGTCACCGCCGCCCTCACCGCGAGCGGCCGGCAGTGCCCGCTGTACGTCGCCCGCGGCGACCGGCCCGGCCCCGCCGGCCGCAGCGCGCTGATCGGCTCCCGCCGCGCCCGCGGCACCGCGGCCGCCGCCGGCGTGCTGCGCGTCGGCATGCTCTGGCGCGACCCGGGCGGATCGCTCTCGCTGGGCCTGGAGTTCGGTACCGACATCGAGTTCTGGCGCGGCGAGCGCGAGCACCTCGTCGCACCCCGCCCCAACAAGGTCACCGACGAGGTCCTGGCGGACACCCCGCGGGTGGAGGTCCCCGTCGCCCGGCTGACCCCGTTCGCCGCCCGCCACACCCGCCGCACCCGCGCCGTGCGCACCCTCCCGCCGTACACCGCCGACCTGCCCGAGGACATCCGCTTCCCCGTCGACGTCGTCTACACCTGGGTCGACGGCAGCGACCCCGCCTGGCAGGAGCGCCGCCGCGGCTTCGGCCAGGGCGGCTACCACGCCGAGGCGGCCAACCCGGCCCGCTGGATCAGCCGCGACGAACTGCGCTACTCCCTGCGCTCCCTGGCCCAGAACGCCCCCTGGGTGCGCCACGTCTTCCTCGTCACCGACCGGCAGCGACCGGCCTGGCTGGAGGAGGGCCACCCCCGGCTGACCGTCGTCGACCACACCGAGATATTCGACGACCCGGACGCCCTGCCCACCTTCAACTCGCACGCCATAGAGAGCCGGCTGCACCACATCGAGGGACTGGCCGAGCACTTCCTCTACTTCAACGACGACATGTTCCTCGGCAACCCCGTCACCCCCCAGGACTTCTTCCTCTCCAACGGCATGACCCGCGCCTTCTTCTCCCCCTCCCGCCTGCCCCACGCC
>NZ_RPRY01000663.1 GCF_003949795.1 Streptomyces sp. WAC06614 | reverse complement strand
GGAGAGGAAGCAGGGGGCTGGGGACGGGAGGTCTCCGCGTGAACACGTGCTGGAAGGCACGCGCTGCCCTGCTGTCGGGCGCCGCCGCCCTGGTCGTCATGGTGCTCTTCGCCGGCTTCCGCAGCATCGCCCTGGTGGCGGTGGGCCTGCTCGGCGCGGCCGTCACGGCCGCCGGCGGTTGGTGGCTGGTGGCGCACCGGGGCCTGGTGCGCTGGCTCGGCGTGGTCGTCGCCGTACTGGCGCCCGCGACCCTCGTCGCCGCGTACGTCTCCGCCGGGCTGCTGTGGGTGGTGCTCTGCGCCGTGGCGCTGTGGCTGCTGGCGCTCGGCGCCGGGAGGTCGGCGCTCGCGGACGTCAGCCCGGGCGCCCTGTCGGTCCGCCGGGCCGTACCGCCCCGCCGCCCGTACCTGATCATGAACCCGCGGTCCGGCGGCGGGAAGGTGGGCACCTTCCGGCTCCGCGAGAAGGCCGAGGCCCTGGGCGCGGACGTCGCCCTGCTCGACCCGGAGCACCCGCAGGACGTCGCGGCCCTGGCCCGCGAGGCCATCGACCGCGGCGCCGACCTCGTGGGCGTCGCCGGCGGCGACGGGACCCAGGCACTGGTCGCGGGCGTCGCGGCGGAGCGCGGGATCCCCTTCCTGGTGATCCCGGCCGGCACCCGCAACCACTTCGCCCTCGACCTCGGCCTCGACCGGGACGATCCGGCGACCTCCCTCGAAGCCCTGACCGATCCGGTGGAGGCGCACGTGGACCTCGGGCACATCGGTGACCGGGTCTTCGTCAACAACGCCTCGTTCGGCGCGTACGCGGCGGTCGTCCAGAGCCCGGCCTACCGCGACGACAAGCTCCGCACGGTCCTGCGCACCCTGCCGGACCTGCTCAGCCACCAGAACGGCCCGCGGCTGACCGCGACGGTCCACGGCACGACCGTAGGACCGGCACAGGCCCTGCTGATCAGCAACAACCCGTACGTCCCCGGGGACCTGTCCGGCCTGGGCCGGCGCGCCCGGATGGACGGCGGCACCCTCGGCGTGCTGGTCGTGGACGTCACCAACGCCGTGCAGGCCGCGGGGATCCTGCGGGGCCGCCGGTCCTCCGGACTGGTGTCGCTGGACGGCACGGAGGTCGTGGTGGACGCAGATGCCCCGGTCGTCCCGGTGGGCGTCGACGGCGAATCACTCACCCTGCCCACCCCGGTCCACTGCCGTACGGACCCGGGCGCACTCCGCGTCTACCTGCCCCGCCACCGCCCCGGCCGCCGCAAGGCCGTGCGCATGAGCTGGGCCGAAGTCCGGAGGCTGGCCCTGACGATGGGCCGCGCGGCGGCCGGGGCGGTGGCGGGGCAGGTAGACGCGGAGTGCGCCCGGGTCCGTACGGCAGTGGACCGGGGTGGGCAGGGTGAGTGA